>CALLPT010000326.1 GCA_938015575.1 uncultured Acidimicrobiales bacterium | reverse complement strand
ACCGAAAAAGGCTTCAAGCTCGATCGGCGCAACGACCCGGGCAATGTGCACTTCGAGGAGTATTGGTAGCCGAGTAGTCCGTCTTAGCTCGCAAACGCTGGGTTCAACCTTCCAATCGTGCGGTCCTCGTGGGGTTCCGCGCCCTGTGCCTCGTCCGCCTTTGCTTGTCAGACCTCGGACAGCCAGCTACGTAGATCGGTGAGCGAGGCGGGCGAGATCTCGTGGCCCATGGGGTACTCGCGGTAGTGGTGTTCAACACCGTGCACGATCAATGCGTCGCGGATCTCTCGTCCTCGTTCGACGGCGACGACCTGGTCCACGGTGCCGTGCTGCACGAGCACCGGCGGCAGGTAGTCGTCGAAGGCGTACTCGAGTCCTTGGACCTGGTTGATCATGCCCGAGAGGCAGGCGACTGCTGCCGGCCGATCCGGCGCACCGACTCGCAGGCTGGTCGCCAACGCCATCGCTCCTCCTTGGCTGAAGCCGACGATGACCGAGCTCGCTCGATCAAGGCCGTGGGTCATGCACACCGCGTCGATCGTGGCATCGAGCGCAGCAACGGTCGCTTGGAACGGCGCCGATGCGATCTCGCGCTCGGGGCCGCGCTCGTACCAACCCGCGCCGTAAGGGAACACATCGATTGGCGCTCGCGGGGCGACCGCGAAGAACCTCCCGGTTGGGTCAATCATCGGCGCGATTGGCGCTAGGTCGTGTTCATCGGCTCCGTAGCCATGGAGCAAGACGAGCAGGCGCCCACCGTCTCCGGTAGACCCGATCGTGTTCACCGCAAGAGTCGTCATGAGAAGTGCCTTCGGGCCGTGATTTCACCACCGCGCGACGGTCGCCGCTGGTGGCTCGAACGATAGGGTGCCCTCGTGGTCGCGACCGAGATCGAAACCCAGGTCGAGCAGCCGGAGCGGGTCTTCAGCCAGTCGGTGCTCATCTCGGGCATTCGCTGCATGCTCACCTATGTGGTGTTCCCGTTCGTGGCGCCGATCGTCGGAATCGCGTCGGGTATTGGCTCGGGGATCGGGCTGATCGTCGGCCTGATCGCGATCGTGTCGAATGTGTTCAGCATCCGCCGTTTCCATCGTTCCGACCACAAGTACAAGTGGCCCGTCAGCGCACTGAACGCGGGGATCATCGTGCTGCTGTTGATCCTGATGGTGATCGACCTTCGCGACCTCTTCGGCTGACCTGGTACTCGGCTGCTGGCCGAGCTCAACCACTGCTCGGCTCAGGCTTGACGTCGGAGAACCGGTCGACTTGACGAAGGTCGGGGAACAGGAACCATCCGGCCGCGACGACGACAAGGGTGCCGACGCCGCCAACGATGATGGCGGGCGCGAGCCCAAACCATGCTGCAGTAACACCTGATTCGAGCGCGCCCAGCTGGTTCGAGCCACCGATGAACACGTTTTCGACCGCGAGCACGCGACCGCGCATGTTCTCGGGGGTGGCCAGCGGCACGACGCTCGAGCGGATGTAGACGCTGACTTGGTCGGCGGCGCTAATCAGGGCGAACGCGATGAGCGCGACGACAAAGCTGCGAGTCAATCCCACCACGATCGTGCCCAGGCCGAAGACGGCGATGACGCCAAACAGGACGGGTCCGTTGCGCCGCATCAAGGGTCGCCACGACAGCGCCAACGCGGTCAAGAACGCGCCCGCCGCGATCGAGGCCCGCAACACGCCGACGCCGGTGTTCACATCTTCGAAGTCGAGGCGCTTCTCGACGATGGCCGGCAACAAGGCGACGGCGCCGCCGAAGAGCACCGCGAACAAGTCGAGCGAGATCGCGCCCAAGATAATCGGGGAGCGGCGAATGAAACGCAGACCGTTGAAGGCGTCGGTGAGTGCTTGGCGGGGGCCGGGTGCCGACTCGAGGATCTCGATCTCTGGCTTCGGCACGCCGATGAGCTGAACCAGGCAGATGCCGAACACGACCAGCGCAAGGACATACGGCAGGATCCGGGACTGTCCGTTGGCGAAAGCGCCGATCAGGGGGCCGGTGATCAGCGCAAATTGGAAGACCAACGAACGCAGTCCGATGATGCGTTCCAACAGGCCTTCGGGTGCGAGGTCGATGGGTAGCGCCCGCGACGCTGGCATGCTCACGGCACGGCCGCTTCCCTTGAGTGCGACCAGAAACAGCATCGGGGTTGCGCTCGTAGGGTCGGTCAGGGCGTAGAGCAAGAAGCCAACGGTGGCGGCGACATCGATGAGCACGCCCGCGGCGAAGACTTTGCGTCGATCAAACCGATCGGCGAGCGTGCCGGTGAACACCGAAAAGGCCAACATCGGGGCGAACTGCGCCAGGCCAATCAGGCCCAGCCACAGCTCGCTGTCGGTCATTGCATAGACCTGGAGTTCGACCGCGATGGTCAACATGACGTTGGCCATCGCGTTCGCGGACATGGCGCCGAGCAGGCGCTTGATGCCACCCGGAATCGGCGGGCGGCGGGTGGATGTTGAATCGACGTCGCTCAGAGGCGCTCAGTCTGG
>CALLPT010000325.1 GCA_938015575.1 uncultured Acidimicrobiales bacterium | reverse complement strand
GTGTCCGGTGCCGGCCCCACCAAGGTGTCATCGCCGACGCTCGCCTCGAACGTGATCGGAATTGGGAACGCTCCTCCGGACAGATCGATCGTGATGATGTCGTCGCCAGCACTGCCGAGAATCACGATCGACGAGGCACTGTCGACCGGTACGACTTCGGTGCCGCCTGGCGAGGCGAGCTCGATGGTCGAGCCAACGACGCGCAGCGTGTGGGCCCAGGTGCCGGGCGAGGCGAGATACACGACGCCTCCATTGTCGATCTCGACCGTGGTCTCGCCAGCGTCGTCGATGGCCGCTTCTGCCGAATCGGGCACCGGGGTCGGCTCCGGCGTCGCCGTCGGTTCCGGCGTGGCGGTCGGCTCAGCAGTCGCGGTCGGTTCCGGCGTGGCAGTCGGTTCCGGCGTGGCAGTCGGTTCCGGCGTCGCCGTCGGCTCAGCAGTCGCGGTCGGTTCCGGCGTCGCCGTCGGCTGAGGCGTGGTCGTCGGTGACGCTGCCGGTGTCGGGGTTGGCGTGGCCGACGCGAACTCGACCTCGGCGGCGCACGGGTCCGTGCCGGCCTCGAACTCTTCACCGTTGGTCGACCCGTCGTCATCCCAGTCGGCATCGATGTCAGCGAACAACTGGTCGACGGAATAGCTCGGGCAAGGCCCAGACGTCGACGGTGTCCCCCCGGCGCTCGTCGACGCCGTGTCTGATTCGGCTTGGCAAGGATCGGTGCTCTGGTCGAACTCGACGCCGTTCGAAACGCCATCGCCGTCCCAGTCGCCGCCCTGGGCAGCGAAGAGCTCATCGAGTGTGTACTCGGGGCAGGGGCCCTGGTCGATCGTCGCAGGGGTCGCGCCGACCTCGCTGCGTGCGGTCGCCGAGAACGCGCATGGATCCATCTGGTTGTCGAACTCGATCAGGTTCGACACCTGGTCGCGGTCCCAGTCACCTTCGGGCTCGTCGAACACGTCTTGGACCGTGTAGCTCGGGCATGGTCCCGAAGCGACGACCTCGATCGACGCCACATCGATGCCGGCACCCGCATCAGCCGTGGCGACGCACGGATCCTGCCGGTTGTTGAATTCGATGACGTTGGAGACTCGATCGCCATCCCAGTCCAGGTCCGGTGCTGCGAACACGTCCTCGATCGAGAAGTCCGGACAAGGGTTGGTCGCGACTGGTGCCACCGTCGCGGTAGGTGCCGGCGTCGGTTCTGGCTGCTCGTCAGGCGCCACCGGTGCTGTCGGTCCAACGACGACGGGGGCCGGCTCGGGGGTCGGGGTCTGCGCCGGCGCGACGTCGACGACCGCGTCAGCGGTGCAGGGGTCGCGCAGGTCGTAGAATTCGGCGGCGTTCCCGGTGCCGTCGTTGTCCCAATCTCCGTCGGGATCGCTTGACACATCATCGATGCCGTAGTCGGGACAAGGTGATTCGTCGTTGCTCTCGACCGATGCGGACGGCGTGGGTACCGGCGTCACCGGATCGATTTCAACGAGATCAAGGGTGGGAACGAGCGGTGACGAAGCCGTGTGGGGCAGCTCCGTTGCGCTCGCGGCGAAGACCTCGGCGGCCTCTCGGGAACAGCGGTCGACATCGAGGACGCGCTCAATCAAGCGGTCACACGATGCAACGTCAGGAAGGTCGATTGATGGACCGGTTGTGTCGGCGCTTGCAGCTGGTGCCGTGAACGGCAAAACAGCAGCAAGCATCGACAAAGAGATCACGCCGGCCGCGAGGCCAGACCGCCAAGTTTTTCCCACGGCACCGAACGTATGGACGCCAACCGGGGCCGGTCAAGAATGCCGGGTACTCATTCGGCCGCAAGCGACTACTCAGTTCGACTGTGCCGCGTGCGACGCTTCTGGTCGCTTGGAGCGGAGATAGTTGCCGCCCAAGAGCTCACCCAGCGTGTGGCGATCGTGCACCCGCAGCGCTGAGTAGACGGCTTGCAGGTGGTTGTCGACCGTCCGTACAGAGATCGACAGCTCGTCGGCGATTTCGGAGCTCGTGGCTCGGGAAGCTCGGCCTGCGACCTCGACCTGGCGAGCCGTCAGAAGTGGCTCATGAGCGGCCATCAGCGGTGTGTCGAGGCGACGACAGCGCGACCGCAAGACATCGAGTCGCGCTCGAGCCACCAGACGGTCGGGGTGATCGTTCGCCATCAAGGCAACGGCCAACGCGGTGGTTTCGACCGCATCGACATGCATGCCCAACTCGACGAAGGTCGACACATTCCCGAGCAGCGCGGCGGGATCGAACGTGTCGAGCGCCATCGCCCGGTTGCGGCGAGCACAGGCGAACGTGCCGTCGGGCGCTTCGCCACGACACATGATTTCGGCGACCGCAAACGCAGGCATGCGACAACGCAGTGCGTGGTCCAACACCGTCCACGCGGTGTGGACGTGATCCGGGTCGACAAGAGACTTCGCGATCGGCACCAGGTCCGCGACTGCGGCGCCATCTGCGTCGGCCCAGACCTTTGCCGCCCGCACCAACGCTCGATCATCGAGATCCTCGATCGCGTCGGCATCAACGAGCGCGAGCGCAGCACGAGCCTCTGGTTTGCCACCCGTCTCGGCAAGCGCAATCGCATAGCGAGCAACGGCTCGAGTTCGCAGCGCCAGTGGATCGTCTCCCGACAGCAGCGACAACCCATTCGCCAACAGCGCGAGACCACGATCGTGATCACCGCGCAGGGTCAGCAACCAGCCGACAACACAGGTCCACGTCGCTGCCATCGGAGCACTGGGAACCTGCGCCGCATCGCCTCGACGTGCTTGGCCGACCGTGAGCGCTTCGGGCAGTCGGCCCAACCCGACGAGGGCTTCCACCCGCAGCATCGCTGCGGAATGGGCATCGAGCGAAGCGTTGTCGAGTGGGTGAGCCGTGTCGACGACATCGAGCGTCGCAAGCGCAGTCTCGTAGCGCCCACGACGAACGGCGGCTCCGGCGCGCGCGAGCAGAGCACGGACGTCGTCGTGTCCCTGCAAAGCCTCGGTCGCAGCAAGAAATGAGACCGGGCTGGCAATGATCGAGTCGCAATGTGCGCGTTCCAAGGACGCGAGCGCGCGGTGGCCGGGATCGACGATCCGTTCGCCGAGCTCGTCGCAGAATCGCATCGCGCTGACATAGGAGTTGCCTTGGGCGACGGCAAGGTCGCATCGAGCTTGGATCCAGCCAAGTCGTTCTTCGTCGGTGGTTGCGTCGGCTGACGCTTGATCGATCAGATCGAGGGCCGTCGCGAACCTGCGTTGCACGACAAGTGCGCGGGTCAAGGACAGCGTCGCGTCGTTGCTGGGAGCCACCTCGAGTGAACGCCGAGCGAACCGTTCTGCCTGCGAGGCATCGCCAACACGAATGGCGTGTGAGGCCGCTTGACGTAGCAGGTCGGCCGACAAGGCAAGGCCGGCGCTCGTGCCCCAGTCCGCGAGTCGGAGCGCATCGTCGCGACGCCGACTGCCGAGGTCCTCGATGACGGCCGACAACGCGGCGGCGATCCGTCGATGCTGACTGGCCGGCATCGACGACAGTGAGTATCGAGCGAGAAGCGCATCGGACGGTCGTACGAAACTGCGACCTTGGCGTTCGACCACCGTCGCGAATCCGACGTCCTCGAGCTGTTCGACCATCAGCCCCGTCACGACCTCGGCGAGGATCGACCATTCGATTTCACCCGCAACAGCGAGGACGTCGAACCCGCGTTTGGCCAATCGGCCAAGGACAGCCAATCGTTCGTCGAGCTCGCGTGCCAACTCATCAGAGAGCCCGAACTCGTCCGGCAGCTCAAGCTTGTCGCCGAGACGCACAAGCCGGTCGCCGAGTGGCCCGCAGAGCTGTTCGAGGATCCATGGGTTGCCGGCCGAAAGCTTGTTCAAGCGGTCGATGCTGCGCGCGCCAATTGCGGGGTGACGCGCGACCAGCCAACTGTGGACTTCGTCGCTATTGAGCGGCTCAACCGTGCGAACGTTGACCCTGTCGTTGACGACCAAGTCTTCGAGCCATGGTTCGAAGTCACGATCGAGCGGCCACACCAGCACCACGGTCGCGAGTTGCTCGCGGATGACGCGATCGAGCACGGTCACGCTGAGCGAGTCGAGGTGCTCGGCATCGTCTACGCCGAGCACGGTGCCGTGGTGCGGTCGTCCGGGCAGGAACTCTCGGTACGCGAGTTGGGCGATCTGTACCGCCGCCATTGGCTCGTTCGGCAAGTCGACGATGATCGGCAGCAACGCCCCGAGTTCGACATTTCGAATCGTCGGTGTCGCCGTCACGATTCGCGGTTTGTCACTACCACTCAGCGACGCAACGATGCGCCGCATCGACCGCGACTTGCCGACATGTTTGGCGCCGCGCACGACCATGCCGCCGCGGCGAGTTCCCGCTCCCCGGTGGCGCATTGCGCGTTGCTTCTGATTGGACATTCCCGCACGTCCTCTGTTGAGTTGTCTCCGGGCCCGCACCCGGTTGGGCCATGTTCCCACACATCGACAGAGCCGTCATCAGACCGGTGCGCAATCTCCAAAATGGCGACGCAACGCCAACGGCGCTGAGCGAAGCCTCAGTGTCCATGTTGGGCGCTCGCGCCCAGATAGTGAACGGCGAGTGGGTCGCCGCCGAAGTCGGAGGTGAGGTCTCGCCAAACCGTGTGCACGTGGTTGCCGCCCCGCGCCGCGTTGTCGTACTCGGCCAACAGTTCGTGGCCTTGGACTCGGTAGTAGTGCGGGGTCATCGGGTCCAGGCTTCCGGCCCACAAAAAGTGGAGCTCGTCGAACCCAGCATCGACCCGAGCCATTTGTGCATCGGCGAGGTCGTCATGGATCCGTCCGACATAGGTCAGCAGCAACTCACGCATGAGGTCGCGTTGGGCACCGGTCAGCGCCGATGCGGCGATTCCCTTGGGCGTAGTGGTGAACGCCCAAGCGGCCTCGGACTCGTCGGTAACGCCGAGTGATGCATCGAGCTTCGTCTGAAGATCACCGAGCAACGCGTCGATCGCTTCTTCGAAACGACCCCGCCAGACGTGCTGAAGACCAAGCACGCCATCACCGTCAGCCAGCGTCGTGCGATTCGATGTCACGAGATCCGACGGAGCGACCGGCGAAACAATGGCAAGCTTCGCCTGCTCTGGGTCGAGCGACCGAGCCAGCTCGCGCCCCAGATCTTCGACGGCGCCGAGTGGACGATGCAGATGCGGGCCGAGCAATGGTGCGCTCGCCGGATCCGATCCCAGGAAGCACGGTGTGGCGCTGACGATGCGCCCGTCGACGATGGTGAAGTGCACCGAGACGTGGTGGCCGCCGAAGCGCCACCCCCAGCTGCCGTCCGGGCCCGGATCACCAAAGATCGCGATCCAATACGCCAGCGGGTCGCGGCCTCGGTCACGACCCCAGTCGACGCCGAACCCTTCGACCAAGTCGAGCAGGTTCTCCTGGCCAACGATCACCGCCGTCGTGTTGTACCCGCCGACCGACAGACCGCACGCCAACAGCCTCCACAAGATCCGGTGCTGCACGACATCCATGTCCGCCATGGACAGACCGCCGTGATCGGTCGGCGTGTAGAACCAGCGGCGGCGTTCCGCTTCGTCGAAGCCGAACGAGGCGCGAGCTCGCTGGTCAGCATCGAAGGCGGCGACCAACTCTGCAGCAAGCGCCGCCATGTCGGCGGCGATGCGTTGGTTGCTTGCTTCGATGGACACAGCAGTCAGTCTCCCGGGCGGTGCAGGCCAAAGATGAGATCCGGATCGCCGGGCACCCAGGTGCTGGTCACCTGTGATCGGCTGCCGACATCGCGGGTTCTCGCCAACAAGGACCGCCCGAGTGCGAGTTGGCTCGTCTCCCAGGCGCCAAGCGCCGCATCGAGGTGCGGCTCATTTCTCAACGCAGATGCCAGCGCCCAGCCATCGTCGGCTGCCTTGGCCGTCCCGGCGGCAGCATGCGGGCGCACCGAGAACGCGGCATCACCCAGAAGCGCGACGCGACCAAACGACATGGCATCGACTTCGATGTCGTAGATCGATTGGATGAACAGGTCCTCGGTGGCGTCGACAACCGCGGCGATCACACCGGGCAGTCGGGCGCCGGCGGTCGCACGGGCCTCAGCCTCGTGGCGCGCCGACATGGCGCCGGGCGGAACGGAGAGCTCGCGACGCACACCGTCGGCATCGGTGAGCAGGTCATCGAGGTCGCCGCCATCGAGATAGTTCCGATACCAAACGAAGTTGATCAACCGATCTCCCGCCGCTACCGATCCGGCGATATTCGGGATCGGGTACACCAGGATGTGGCTGTTTGCATAGACGAAATACGTGATCGCATCGGCGAGCTGTTCGACGATCGGTGCGGGCAGATCGGCCTCGGGGACCATGCCCCGCCAGGCCACATAGCCGGCAAAGGCCCGTTGCGCGCGAGGCTGCAGCCGGGCGCGCGCCATCGAGCCAATACCGTCCGCGGCGACCAGAAGATCACTCGTTGCCTCGGCGCCGTTCGAAAAGGTCGACGTCACCGAGTCTGCGGTCTGGGCGAAGTCCACCAGTTCGTGACCAAGCCGATAGCGATCGGCGTCGAAGCAGCCCAGCAGTCGGCGATACACCGTGTTCCACGACGAGAAGTAGTACCGATGCGGTTGGTCGTGCGCGACCGTGCCATCACGATGCAGGTAGCGGATGTGATCAGTGGCGACACTGATCTCGTCGATGTCAAGCCCAGCGCGCTCGACCAGATATTTGGCGGTCGCCGACAGGAAACCGATCCCCGCGCCCCGCTCTTCGAGTTCGCGCGACGAGCGTTCGTAGACGGTGACATCGTGACCGTCATCGCGCAGGAGACACGCAGCGGTCAGGCCGCCGAGGCTTCCCCCGACGACCTGAATCGAGATCGGTTCCACGCGAGCCTCGTCGCCGAGAGTCAGCCGGGTACGCCGAACGTCGCGATGCGGTCCACACGGCACTCGAACAGCACGCGACGCTCATTGATGCTCGGGTCGCGCAAGCCGTACTCGTCGCCCCCGTCGGCGATGTACTTCTGCCAGATCCGATTGAGCTGTTCGGTGACCCGGGCGCCCTCGTTGGGGTCGTCTTCGCTGATCTCGCGTTCCACGGTGACCTTGATGGACATCCAGTGGTACATGTTCTCCGGGTTCATGATCAGGATCGATACCTGTGGGTTCTCCCGGATCCAGTCGGTCTTCTTTCGCTGCTCGGCGACATTGATGAGGACCTGGTCACCCTCGTAGTCGAACCACATCGGCGTGAGATTGGGGCGACCGTCTCGGCCCATGACCGCCATGACGCAGGCAAACGGTTTGTCCATCAGCTGCTTGTAGGTGTCGTCGAGATCGCTGATCGATGTGATCTGTTCTCGATCACCGACCGAGAACTGGTTTGGCTGCAAACCTTCGCTTACATCGAGAAACCGTGAAACCTGAACCATGCTGTCCCCCTGTAGTTAGTTGCACCATGTTGGCGCGTTGTGTGTTCCACGCAAAGCGCGGCGCAGCCATGCGGCTGCAGCGAGGCTCGGCGCCGGGCTAGCCGCGGGTGATGCGAATCAGTTCTGGATAGGCAGCCGGATCGATCCGTGCGTCGATCAGGCGGGGCCCGACGCGTTGGCTGCGTAACGCATCGACAACCTCGTCGGCGCTCGAGGCGACGTCGCCAGCCATCCCCATCCCGGCCGCGACGGCAGCAAAGTCGGTCGGCGAATAACGCACCGCAGCGGGACCGCCATGGTCGTCGCGTTGCTTGATCTCGATCAGGCTCAGCGTCGAGTCGTTGAAGACCACGATCGTGATGGGGAGATCAAGGCGCACGATGGTTTCGAGCTCAGCGAGACACATGCCCAAGCCGCCGTCACCGGTCAGGGCGAGCACGGGTTCGTCGGGTCGGGCCAACGCAGCGCCGATCGCCGCAGGGACCGCGTAGCCCATCGTCGCAAGCCCGTTGGAAATGAGAAGGCGCTGGGGACTGCGAGCCGGCCAGAACGGCATGATTGCCAAGAAGTGCGCGCCTGCGTCGACGGTGACGGTCGCTTCGGGCGGCGCTGCTTCGACACAGGCGCGGACCAGGTCGACCGGGCCGAAGACGTGCGGTGGGTCGGCCTCGGCGAGCTGCGCGCGCACGGAGCGACGATGCGCGGCCCCCTCTGCGCCAGTCCACTCGTGCCCTCCGACCAGCACCTGTCCAGCCAGTTCGCCGACATTGCCAACCAGCTCGACCGACAGCGGCAGGTAGTCATCGCTCGACGGGTTCGATGCGATCGACACGACCGGCGCGTCATAGTTCCAACCCGCTGGGATGGGTTCGACGAGATCGACGCCAACCAACACGACCAAATCAGCCTGGTCGAGCACGGCTCGTTCGCTGGCTCCGTTGGTGAAGAGTCCGGCATTGAGCTCTCCCTCGCTGTCGATCAAACCGGCGCCTTGGTACGTCGTAAAAACGGGCGCACCGAATTGCCCGATCACATCGGCCACGGCGCTTGCCTGGTCCGTTGCACCGACGCCGACGATGACGACCGGTCGAGCGGCATCGGCCACCAACGCCTGCGCGGCCGCGAGGTCGCCCGTCTTCGGCTTGTCCGGTCGCGTAGCGACGGCCTGACCAGGCGCGCTGGCGTCGTAGTCGAGATGCACACAGCCGGCCGGTGTTGCCGAGGCCAGTTCGATCGCCGCCTCGAGATCCTCGGCAGAAGTGTCGGCGCCGAGCACCATCGATGCTTTGGTGACCGGCCTCAGCATTGCTTGCTGGTCGATGCGTTGGTGCGGGACTCGCGAACGTGCGGCCGCAGGAACGGTGTCGGTGACGAGCACGAGTGGATGACGGTCGAGCGTCGCCTGGGCGGCCCCATTTACCGCCGACGCGGCGCCAGGGCCACGAGTGACCACGGCTACCGACGGCGACCCGGACAGCCAGCCATAGGTCGACGCCATGATGCACGCGGCCGTCTCACCATGAGCGAGCACAAACCGAACACCGTGCGCCTCGAGAGCGCCGACGACATCGAGGTTCGGACCGCCGCCGGGAACCCCGAAGGCCACGCGGGTCCCCGCTTCGGACAGCGCCGATGCCAGACGACTGGCGGGCGAACTCACGAGACCGAGGTAAACCGCAGGATCGCCGAGGTCGGTGCGCCGTCTTCGTCGCTGATCGGATGGCCGGTGTCATGAAACACCGCAGTGACGGCCATGCCGATCTCGATGATCGAAGGGTCGATGTCGACGAGGTTCGTCAACACGATCGGTCCCTCGTCGAGCTGCACGTACGCCACGACCAACGGCAGGTGCTCACGCCACTTGCGGCCGACACCGGCTCGGGTGACCGTGTAGCTGTAGACAGTGCCGAGCCCCGACATTGTTTCCCACTCCAATTCCATGCTCTGGCAATCGGGGCAGATCGAGCGGGGGTACCAGATGACGAGATCGCACGCGGTGCAGCGGGGCAGATCGATCCGGCCCTCGGCGGTGCCCTGCCAGTAGCGGCGATTGTCGTGGGTGATGTTCGGCTCGCCCGTCGGAAGTTGGGTCTCGCTCATGATCAGATCTCTCGGCCGAGGATGAGTGTGGAGCTGCCGACCCGGGTCGCCATCGAGCCTCCGGTGCCGTGCGCCAAGGCCAGCTTGCAGTCGGGTACCTGCACCGCCGGGTGCGCTTCGCCGCGCAGCTGGCGGACAGCTTCGATCACCTTGGTCATGCCGCCACGGTTGGCCGGATGGTTGTTACAGAGCCCGCCACCATCGGTGTTGAACGGCAGCCGGCCGTGGGGCGCTTGCAGGGCACCATCTCGGACGAACTCGCCACCCTTGCCTTTCTCGCAGAAGCCCAGGTCTTCGAGCGTCACGAGCACGGTGATGGTGAAGCTGTCGTAGATCGAGGCGTAGTCGATGTCTGCCGGTGTCACACCCGCCTCGGCGAACGCAGCTGGGCCAGAGACAACCGCGGCGGTGTGGGTCAGGTCGATGCGCCCGGCATTGATGCCCTTGATCGCTTCGCCGGTACCGAGCACCGGGATCGTGTGGCGCGCCAAGTCGTTGGCGACCGCTTCGCTCACCACGACGAGCGCCCCTCCCCCATCGGTGATCACGCACGCGTCGAGCAGATGAAGCGGGTCGCTGATCATGCGCGACTCGAGGACCTGTTCGACGGTGACGACGTCTTGGAGAAAGGCGTTGGGATTGTGCTGAGCGTGGGTCGATGCGGCGACCTTGATTTCGGCCAAGTCGGCGCCCGTCGTGCCGAACTCGTGCATGTGCCGGTGCGCGGCCATCGCGTAACCGCCGATGACGCCCATCCCGAAGAAGTTCTCGAAGCTGGCCTCGGGGGCGGAACTGAATCGTGCGCTCCCGCCCGGTCCGGCGCCCCCGCTGCGAGGGTTGCCGGCAAGCGTGATGAGCGCGACATCAATGTGGCCGGCAGCGATCGCCTCGGCCGCGTGACGGACATGGACCAGATAGGACGAACCGCCGGTCTCGGTGTCATCGACGTGGCTGACGTCGAGGCCGAGATAGTCGATCATCGACAGCGCACCGAAGCCGGGCGCGTCGCCGGCCGAGTAATACGCGTCGACGTCGGCCATCGTGAGGCCTGCGTCGGCCAAGGCGCCAATGGCGACCTCCGCATGGATCTGGGGCACCGTCTTGTCGGGGATCGTGCGCTGCGGGTGCTCGTACGCGCCGGCGATGAACGCCCTACTTCGCTGGGTCATGAGTGCTCTGGGTCACGAGTGGTCTGGGTCCTCGATGCTCGGGTTATCGGTGCTCGGGTCATGCCGGTGCTGGTCCATATTCAGGGGTTGCGGAAACGTTCTCGTCGAGCGGGTGGATCGGCCGACGCACATGCTCAAAGGTGAACAGGCTGTTGTCACTGCTCGTCACCCCGACGCCGTTGCAGGGAATGTCGCGAGCCGACAGTTCACTGAAGCCGGCGCGGTAGTGGATGCGCGACTTGAGGATCAGGTACTGCATGTGGGTCGGCTCGATGCCGACACTGCGGAAGCAGCCCGGATCCCACGGCTCGTTGTTCCGTGAGATCACGACCACCTTGACCGAACTGTCGCCCGAGGGTATTTCGAGCACGGCCGCGTTGCCCATGTCGCTCGTGGTGCCTCGGCCCATTGGGACCGTGATCGTGAACCGGCCGTCGGTCAACGCCCGAACGGTGCCGGTCACCCGTAGCGGTTCGCCGACACGGCCGATGGCCGGCATGTCGACCTTGCCGCCCAAGTCGAGCGTGATCTCGTTGCCGACGCCCGTCGCGGTCATCTCGGCGACCGCCTGGGGGTCACAGATTGCGAACATCGCGACGTCGGGCAGCTGCTGTTCGAGCACCTCGGCCAGCACGGCAACCGTGTCCTGGGTGCCGCCCGACGCGGCGTTGTCGCAGTGGTCGAGCAAGATGATCGGGCCGACATCGCCCAAGTCGAGTTCCTTGGCGGACGCAATCGTGTCGGCGAGCGGCTGGGAGTCGAAGACGAACTCGTCGCGCTCGGCCCAAGCAGCTTCGAGGATCGCGTCGCGGGCCGCTTCGGCCGCGCGCTGATCGCCGTCGGCGATCGTGACGACCGACAGCCCAGCGTGCCAAATGTCGGCGAGCGGAAACCCACCGAACACCGACGACGCAAGCAGGCCAGCAGCCTCTTGGGCCCGAGCCATCTCGAGCAGCGGCCCCATCGGCTCGTCTTCGTGCCCCATCCGCAAGGTCTGGGCCAAGATCGGACGGCTGTCCCAGACCATCACCGGGTTGATCTCGCCCGCCAGCTTCCGCACGAGCAACTCGCCGGCGTGGCGGCCGGCCTCGTACATGTCGAGATGGGGATAGGTCTTGTACCCGACGAGGATGTCGCAGTTGTCGACGATCGCATCGGTCATGTTCGCGTGCAGATCCAGGCTGATCGCGATCGGCACCTCGGGCGCGATCGAACGGATGCGGGCAAGCAGGGTGCCCTCGCCATCGTTGGTGGTCTCGGCGACCATCGCACCGTGCAGGTCAAGGAACACCGCGTCGCAACCCGCCGCGACGGCGTCGCAGATCCGGTCGGTCATCTCGGCATAGGCGCCGGCTTGGACCTTGCCGCTCGGCGCAGCATTCGCGGCGAGCGGCGACACGATCTCCATGCCGTTCTCGATCGCGACGTCGAGGAACGCACCGATGCCGGTGCCAGTTCCAGCGAACCGTTCGACCACCTCGGGGCCGGTGGGTACGCCAAAGCCGCCCCGGCCGAACCGCTCGAGCGGCGTCGGCACCGGCGAGAACGTGTTCGTCTCGTGTTCCATCATCGCCACGACAACCTTGGTCATCTGTCGATCTTCGCAGGTTGTGGGTAATCGGCGGAAAGAGGGCTGATCAGTCGAGGCCAACGAGTGGTCGGAGTGCGCGCAGTACCGGCCATGCTCCCCCGGTCGTGTTGGCGATCACGGTCAGAGTCAAATCCCGATCAGGGACGCAGGTCGATCGGAACGAGACGCCGGCATCCATGCCTTCCATCGACCACGCCGAGCCGTCAGCATTGAGCCACATGCCCCAGCCGTAGTGGTCGTGCGTGCCGACCTGGTGATGGGGCGTCGTCATCTGGCCGCGCAAACCGTCGCTGAGCAATCGTCCGCCTCTTAGCGCATCCCAGAACCGGTCAATATCGCTGACGGTCAAGAACACGCCGCCGTCGCCGTTGCCGCGCACCGGCAGGTTCTGCCGGTTCGTGGCCCCGGTCTTGAGGTAGCCGAGCGCCGTGTTATCCGGCAGAGCGTCGGTGCGGAAGAACCCACTGCTCCCCATCTTGGCGCGGTCGAAGATCTCTTGGGCTTGGGCGTAGTGGTCACGCTCCTCGGCGCGTTCGCCAACGATTGCCAGCAGGACATAGCCGCCGTTGTTGTAACGAAACGTTTCGCCGGGCTCAGCATCGGGCGCTAGGTCGAGCAATGGCAAGACCGCAGACGGCGTGTCGAGGTCGTCGACCGGCATCGCCAAGACAACGTCTTCGATATCGACGTCGTCGTCTTCGGGCAGGTAGTCGCCCATCCCGCTCGTGTGTTCGAGCAAGTGCCGCACCGTGATGCCGCGATGGAGTTGCGCAAGTTCGGGGACCATCGGAGCGACCGGCGTATCGAGCGTTAGCGCTCCGTTTTCGACCGCTCGTAGCGCGATCAGCGCCGTGAACGTCTTTGCGGCCGACGCACATGCAAATCGAGT
>CALLPT010000324.1 GCA_938015575.1 uncultured Acidimicrobiales bacterium | reverse complement strand
GTGGTGTTGGATCGCCAGCCATCCGACAAACGCAACCGCACCGACCATGAGCGCGACCGTTCCGGCCTGAGCGGCGTCGGCCGGGAACGTCTCGATGATGTGTGCCGTGGTGGCGCTCATACCGTTTCAGTGTCGCATCCGCGCCAATCGCTGCGGGCGCGCAACGGGGGAGTGTTGCACGATCGAAACGTGGCTGCAGAGAACGCCGTCAGTTCGTGCGGCTGCGCTCGTTTTGCTGCAGGCGCTTGACCGCGCCGACCAAGATCTTGCGGCTCAGGCTGGTGCTCTCATCGAGCATCGACATGAACTCGCGGCGATTCAGGACCTCGACCAGCATCGGCGACGTCGCGGTCACGGTTGCGGTACGTGGGGTGCCGCTGATCACGGCGAGCTCGCCGAGGAAATCGCTCGGCCCGAGGTGCGCCACCGTGACGCCATCAATCTCGACCTTGGCGGTGCCCGACGAGATGATCATGAACTCGCGGCCGGGCTCGCCCTGCTTGGTCAGGGTGGCGCCTTCTTTCACGTCGACGCTCGTCATCAATCGAGCGACCGTCTTGAGTTCTCGCTTCGAAAGCTCCGAAAAGATCGCAATCTCGCTGAGTTCGATCCCGCTGCTTGTCTGCGCCACGTGTGCCCTCCCTGGTCAGCACGCTCACACTACTCCACGACATCTTGGCCGGCGTGCTCGGAGCTCACTCGCCGATGTCGACGGCGAAGCGATCCAATGCCGTAGCGTGTGCCTAGCCGTCTCCTCTTCCCGCCTCGCGCCGAGCCGACCGCCCTTCTGTTTTGACGACTTCCACCACCCCCTCGACCACCGATGACGCTCGGACCGTTCGCCTGGCGACGCTCGCACTCGTCGGCCTTGCGCTCGTTCTTTGCGTTCTCGCAGTTGCGGCTGGGCGCGACCGAATCGAGTCAGCTGATGCGGCCATCGATTTCGGAAGCGGCTCGTTCGACGCCATCGTCACCGCCCCGACCGAGCCGGAAGCCTTTACGAGGACCAACATCTGGACCTTGCAGTCGCAGAGCTTTGCGCTCTTCCCGACCGCATCGGGCGTGCCGACCGCTCGCTTCGCCGATACCGCGACGGGGGGCTTGTTCGGACTCGAAGGCGACGGCGGCTTGGTTGCGCTTGCGCTCATGCCGCCTGCGCTCGGCGAACCTGTCGCCGAACTCTTCATCTCCCCCGTGTCCACCGCCGTGGCGCTCGCGGGACTTCACCCCGACCTGACGGTTGGTGACCCCGAGACTCGTCTCGCCCGCCTTGTTCGGGTCGCCCAACATCCGGCCATCGCCGATCTTGCGAGCCGCGTCGACGGCACGACGCCACTGACGCAGTGGAGCGCGAATGACCGAGCCGTGCTGGCCCGGATCGTGGCCGAAGTCACCGCGCTCCCAGTGAACTCGGCCGCCTGCCCGGACGAACGACTCATCGAGGGAGCGATCCGTCGCTGCAGCGACGGTCTCGTCAACAGCAGCGTGAGCTCGGTACTCATCGCCAACGTCGACGGCGTGCCATGCGCACTGCTTCCTCCTGCCACCGAGCGGGTCACCGAGGCCGGCCGTGCCGCGTTCCGCAACCTCGTCGAGAATGGCGTCGCCCTTGAACCGGCTATCCCCCTGACTGAGCCGATCACGACCAACGCGATCGATGTCAGTGACACGTGCGGCGACGAGGTCCAGGTATTCGTCGACGCCGAGGCAAATCCCGACTGGGCTTCGACGGCGATGGCGTACCGCATCCTCGCCGACGATGTCGCACCGCTGGCCCAGCTACTCGGTGCTGACCCACAAACCGTCGATGTCGATGGTGCGACGACGGTGCTGGTCCGGTCCCAAGAGATCTCTGGTGGCGGGCTCCCGAGCGCCTTCGAGCGATTGCGAGTCAGCTCCGCCCACCTCCGCACCGCGTCGACAGCCCCCGATCTTGGCCTGCTGCCGATCCCGGACAGCACCGCAGCGCGATTGCGTAACCTCACCGAACTACTCGGGGAGCTCTACCAATGACCGGCACGATCTCGGCAGCGGCGACCGGCAGCGTCGCCGAACCGGCCTCCGGCGGTACCGGTGGGCGCATGCAAGAACGCCCGATGAAACTCATGGGGCTCGCGGTAGCCGTTGTCGCCAGCGTGGGCGCCTTGTTCATCGACGGCGAGTTCGAACTCACCCTGTTCATGGCGGTCGCCGTGATCTGTGCGCTCGCCTGCTTCGACGCGGCGCTCGACCGCCGTCTCGACGCGTTCTGGCCGTGGATGCTCGCGACGGTTGGCATCTTGTCCAAAACCGTCCCGAGCGTGGTGTCCCGCTTGAGCGATCACCTTGGCCCCGACGCCGAGCGCTTCGATCATGTCGGAACGGTGCTGCTCGGCCTCTGTGGCGCCGCGGTCATGTTTCTCGTTGCCCGCCCTCCGGCTGGGGCCGAAGAACGCCCGGCCATCACCGCCATCGTCGCACTTACCGGGATTGCCGGCGCAGTCGCGGGAGCCTCGGTCGCGTTCAGCGGTGCCAGCGGCATGGGATCGGTCCGAGCCGCTCGCATCCTCGAGACCCTTGGGTGGGGGACCGCTGCCGCGATCCTCGCGGGTGCAGCCATCGCGATCGGCGGGAGCCGACGTCCGCCACTGCCGTTGATCGCGATCACCGTCGGCGCGGTCGCGGTCGCGGTGCTCGCGGCCCGCACCGCATCGGGCGCGGCCGTCGACCTTGGATGGTGGGCACTGTCGTTCGTCCTGCTCGCCGCGGGCGCGCTCGGCACTTCCTACGCCACACTCGGACGGCGCTCGGGAAGACGGGCGACGCTGACGCCGACCGTGGTCGCCGTGGTCGCTGCGGTGCTCGCTGTCCAGGCGACGGTCCTTTCCGCAGGCGACAACGGCACCTGGGGCCCGGGCACGGTCGCACTCCCGTTGCTCGCGATTGGCCTGCTCGGCCTCGGCTTGCACCTGTACCGCTGGGGCGGCACCGCCGAAGTCAACGTCGATGACGACAGCGCGACCGTGCTGGAGATGATCGCCGACTCGAACGTCGAGATCGATGAACCTGTCATCGAGCAGCCGACGCGTCCCGAGCCGGTCGTACCTGCGGCCACGGCCCCAGCGAGCGCTTCGTCGGCCTTCAGCGGCGCAATCGGGCAACCGCGGCCGGCGCCATCGCAACCCGAGCCGACGCCAGCCCAGGCGGTACCAGCACCGCAACCGTCGCCTGCAGAACCGGTCACCGCAGCGCGACCGGCCGGCGCACAACCGGCCCAAGGCCAGCCGGCCCAAGATCAGCCGGCCCAAGATCAGCCAGGCCAGGAACCAGCAGCCGCTGCTCAACCGCAGCCACAACAAGTTGTCGAAGAACCAGCCGTGGTCGCAGAGACTCCAGCGGCCCCAGAATCGGTGCCTGCGCCAGTACCGTCGCCGGCACCGACAACGACGACCACATCGACCGAACACCTCGCACCGCATCTGGTCGACCCGGCGACGGGCATGCGTTCGGTCGCCGGGCTGCAAGAGGTCCTCATCCAAGCATTCGGCCGTCCTCGCCAAGCGGGCGAAGTGTCCATCATCATGGTGGCGCTTCGGAACCTCGGATCGGTCGAAGCGACCCACGGACGGGTCGCGGCAACTCGGGTGACCGCCGAGCTTGCGCACCGATTCTCGTCGAGGCTGCCCGAAGCTCACACCGCCCGGTTCGCCTCCGATGCCTTCGCCGCGCTGATCGACGGCGCTCCACTCGATGCCGCCACGCTCATCCCACGCTGCGCCGAGGTCCTCTCCGAGCTGCTCGAGCCAGTGCATGTCGGCGAGACGGCGATCGAGATTGACGTGGCTGCGAGCATGGCGCAGTGTTATGCCAACGAAGACATCGCCGGGTTCATCGGTCGAGCAAACACTGGCCTTGAACGGGCAGTGACTGCAGCCGAGCCGTCGCTCGTCGCCATGCCCTGATCCGCCATGAGAACGAACCGTCAGACCAGCATCGCATGACCTCCACCGACCGAGCACCGCTTTGGGCACCTTCGCAACGCCGAGCCTCCGAGACGCGCCTGCACTCCTTTCAAGGCCTTCTGGAAAAGCGAGGCCACGGACCATTCGACGGATTCGAGTCGCTTCACTGGTTCTCGATCGACCAGCCCGACGCGTTCTGGAATGCCGTGTGGGATTTCGCCGGCGTGATCGGGACCAAGGGCGACGTCGTGGTCGAAGCTGCGGAGCGGATGCAAGACACGCGCTTCTTCCCCGAAGCCGAGCTCAACTTTGCCGAAAACATCATTCGACCCAACGACGATCCCGACGACCTGCTGATTATTGCGGCCGACGAAGGAGGCCTGACAGCCCGGTTGACTCGCGGTGAACTCCTCGCTCGTGTCGGCCACATGCAACAGGTGCTGCGAGCCGAGGGGATCGGTCCTGACTCGACCGTCGCCGTGTGGCTCCCCAATGTTGTTACGAGCTACGTCGTCATGTTGGCGGCGGTCGGACTGGGCGCACGCTTCGTGTCGACATCACCCGACTTCGGCGTCGACGGCGTGCTCGACCGCTTCGAACAGGTCGCACCAAACGTGCTCGTTGCCGCGAACGGCTACACCTATGGCGGCCGTGACTTCGACTGCCTCGAACGCCTCAGCACCATCGTCGACGCCCTGCCGACGCTGCGCCGAGTCCTGGTGCACGAACTCATCGATGAACCGGCCGACGTCGGTCTTGCGGAGCACGCGACCTCGCTCGCCGACGCGTTGGCCGCACATGATCCCGCCGAGGCGACCTTTGCGCGGTTGCCGTTCGACCACCCGCTTTACGTGCTCTTCAGCTCCGGCACCACGGGCAAGCCGAAGTCCATCGTGCATCGAGCAGGCGGCGTGCTCCTGACCCACCTCAAAGAGCACCAACTCGCCTGCGATATCCGCCCCGACGACCGCGTGCTGTACTTCACCACGACGGGTTGGATGATGTGGAACTGGCTCGCGACCGTCATGGCGAGCAAGGCCGCGATCGTCGTCTACGACGGCAACCCGGCGCACCCGACGATGAACCGACTCTTCAGCTTGACCGACGACGTCGGCGTCACGTTCTTCGGCACTTCGGCGAAGTTCATCGAGTCGCTCCTCAAGGCCGACATCGCCATCAAAGACCGTCACGGTCTGGCGTCGATGCGCACCGTTGCCAGCACCGGCTCGCCGCTATCCGACGAAGGCTTCGCGTTCGTCTACAGCGACATCGCCAGCGACGTCCATCTCATGTCGATGTCCGGTGGCACCGACCTGTGCGGCTGTCTGGTCGGCGGCGACCCGACCGGCCCCGTCTATTCGGGCCAGATACAACGCCCGGTGCTCGGCATCGCTGTCGACGTTTACGACGAGGTAGGACGCAGCGCAGCGCCGGGTGTTCAAGGTGAACTCGTCTGCACGGCGCCGTTCCCGTCCATGCCACTCACCTTTCTCGGTGACGACGGCGATGCCCGATACAGCGCCGCCTATTTCGAGGAATACGAAAACGTCTGGCACCAGGGTGACTTCGCCGAGTGGACCCCCGAAGGTGGCCTGATCATTCACGGGCGCAGCGATGCGACGCTCAACCCCGGCGGCATCCGAATCGGTACCGCCGAGATCTACGCCCAGGTCGAAAAGATCGATGCGATCCTCGAGTCGCTGGTCATCGGCCAACAAACCGGCTCCGACACTCGTGTGGTGCTGTTTGTGCGGATGCGCGACGACGCAACGTACACCGACGCACTGGGTGACGAAATCCGCCGAGTGATTCGGGCAGGTGCAACGCCACGGCACGTACCCGCCGTGGTGGTCCCCGTCGCCGACCTGCCGCGAACTCGTAGTGGCAAGCTGGCCGAGATTGCGGTGCGCGAAATCGTGCATGGCCGCAGCGTCAAGAACCAGGCGGCGCTTGCCAACCCCGACGCCCTCGCACTGTTCGAGAACATGCCGGAGCTCGAGCTCTGAGTCGGCAATTCGGCCAGATTTAACCCACCAGGCGGTGCGACAGCTCTGTCGGTGACCGCTAGTGTCTCACCACTTGCGGCAATGGGATTGCTGCGTAACCGAGGGGAATTCACGTCATGATGACTCGTTCTACGAGTGCCTTGTCACGCCTAGTTGCTCTATTGCTGGCGCTCGCTCTGGTCGCTGCGGCATGTGGCGGCGGAAGCGACGATGCCGCCACCGACAGCGGATCTGACGATGCCGCCGCCGAAGTCGACACCGGATCCGGTGACGACGACGCTGCCGCGGACGACGAAGACGATGCCATGGCCGAGGACGAACCGGTCGAAGAAACCGCCGACACCGTCGAAGTCATCGAGGACGAGCCTTCCGACGCCGGTCCGGTGGCGGGCGGCACGCTCCGCTACATCCTCGAAGCCGACGTCGACGGCATCAACCCGGTCAGCAGCGCCCTGTCCTCACCCGGCCTGATGATGGCGAACGCCGTGTTCGACAGCCTGGTCGTGATGGACACCGAGAACAACTGGCACCCCTATTTGGCCGAGTCTCTGACACCGAGCGACGACTTCACCAGCTGGGACATGAAGCTGCGCGAAGGCGTGATGTTCCATGACGGCACCCCGGTGAACGCCGAAGCAATCCGCGCCAACTTCGAAACCGTGATCGCCGACCCCCTCGTCGGTCTCGCCGTGGCGCCCTTCTTCCCCAAGGTCGAAGACGGTGCCTTCGAAGTCATCGACGAGTTCACGGTTCGGTACAACCTCCTCGATCCCAACGCGAACTTCCCCACGTCGCTATCTGCCCAGCTTGGCTTCGTCGCATCGCCTGCATGGCTCGCCGCCGCCCTCGACGATCCGACGCTCAACCAGGCGCCTGTCGGCAGCGGCCCGTTCATCTTCGACGGTCGCTCCGAAGACAGCGTCACGCGTTTCGTGCGCAACGAGAACTGGTGGAACGGCGAGGTCTACCTCGACGCCATCGAGTTCGTTCCGGTCACCGACCCGAATACTCGAAACGAACTGTTCTTCCAGGGCGAAGTCCAGGCACTCCAGACGTCGACCCAAGAGAACATCCTGGAGCTGACCGAGACGGACGGCGTGCAGAGCGTGCTCGACGACACCGGCGAAGAGTTCTTCGTCATGATGAACGCGAGTAAGGCACCGTTCGACGACATCCGTGTTCGCCAAGCTCTCACCTTCGCGACGCCACGCCAGAACTTCCTGGATCTGATCGGTCTGGGCCTGAGCCAGCCAGCGAACCAGATGTTCACGCCGTCAAGCCCGTACTACAACGCCGACGTGGTCCAAGAAGCCGATATGCCCGAACGGTCCGGCCCGCTCGTGGCCGAGTACTGCGGCGAGGTTCCCGAGAACTGCACCGACGGCAAGGTCGACATGGAATTCCAGTGGTCCGGGCCAAGTGTCGTCCAGACCCGCATCGCCGAGCTCTACGACCAAGGTTGGAGCGAGTTCTTCAACGTCAAGTTCCAGGAACTTCCCCAGGACGCGCACATCCAAGAAGTCGCCTTCGGTCTGTACGACGTCGTCACGTGGCGCCAGTTCGGTGCCATCAACCCGGCCGACGACCGGGTGTGGCTCATCTGCAAGACCATCGGTGGGCTGTCGCTCAACTGGCCGCGCTACTGCGACCCAGAGCGCGACGCGCTCATCAGCGAGCTCGACCTGATCACGACCGTCGACGAACGAGTCCCGGCCCTCAACGAACTCGTCGAGAAGATCAACCAGGACTACCTGTACGTGTTCATGAACCACACGACGTGGGCGAACTCGTTCGCCGAGAACGTCCGGGGCATCTGCACGCACACCCCGCCCGACTCCGACGCCGAGATGCGCTGCTCGACCAACGGTCGGACCTGGCACAGCAACATCTGGCTCGACGAATAAGACGGGCTAAGACGGGCGAGGTAGAAGACGAAGCGACTCGGGGGAGACGACAACGGTGCGATCAGCGCTGGAACGACTGGCACTGGTGATCCTGTTGCTGCTTGCGGTCAGCTTGCTGACCTTTGCCGCAATGAATCTCCTCGGAGACCCGCTTTTCAACATCCTCGGTCCTGTCGCCGGCGACACCGAAAATCCCGAGAGCCTGGCCAAGATCGAGGCCGCCAAGGAGCAGTACTACCTGGACCGACCATTCTTCGAACGGTGGCTCCGGTGGCTTGGCGACTTCGTCCGAGGCGACTTCGGGGTCCGGTTCGCCAGTGACGGCCAGCCACCCGTTACTGACCTGATTGGCGAACGCCTGCCGCGGTCACTCCTGCTGATGGTGATGGCTCAGGCCATGGCTGTGGTGATCGCCATTCCGTGGGGGATCGCGGCGGCATCGCGAGCCAACAAGCCGGTCGACAAGATCTCGACGTTCTCGTCGTTCCTGCTCGTCTCGCTACCCGGCTTCGCCCTCGGCCTGCTGCTCAAGTTCGTGTTCTCCATCAAACTCGGCTGGTTCCCGCTGGCGTACAACGCCGGCAATCCTTGGACCGAGCGCCTGCACGCGTTCGTGCTCCCGGCATTGACGCTGGCCCTGCCCGCGGCGGCCGTGTACCAGCGGCTGCTGCGCACCGACTTGATCACGACGCTCCAAGAGGACTTCATCCTGATGGCACGCGCCAAAGGCGTGAAGCGGCGATCCGTCTTGTTCCGCCACGCCCTGCGGCCGTCGATGTTCTCGATGATCACGGTGTTCGGCATCAATGCCGGTGCCCTGATCGGCGGTGCGCTCATCGTCGAGACGATCTTCGAGATACCCGGACTCGGCCGAGCGATCGTCGAGGCGATTCTTCGCGAGGATTTCCCGGTCGTGCTCGCGATCGTCATGATCGTGGCGACCGCGTTCGTCGTGCTCAACTTCTTGGTTGACCTTTTCTACTCGCTGCTCGATCCGAGGGTGCGCACATGACCGCCGTCGACGAACCACGCGGGCCCGACGTGACGATCGAGGCCGCCGAAGGCACTGTTGCTGAGAAGAAGCTCGGCTGGGGCTTCTGGCTCGCTATTGCCTGGCTCGTGCTCATCATCGGACTGGCGGCGCTCGCGCCCTGGCTGCCGCTCAAAGATCCCGACGCGAACTTCGTCGATATCCAAGGCAAGGGTCGCCCTCCGTACTCGCCCTCGGGCGATCATTGGATGGGCACCGACCAAGACGCCCGCGATATGTTCAGCCGCATCATCTACGGCGCTCGCGTGTCCCTGGTCGTCGGCTTCGCCGCCGTTGCGTTCGGGTTCGTGATCGGCGGCACGATCGGCCTAGTCGGCGGGTTTGTCCGAGGCTGGTTCGACCGCTTGTCGTCGTTCGTGATGATCGTGCTCTTGAGCTTCCCGGCGCTGATTCTCGCCATCCTCATCACCTCGCTCATGGAACGAAGCCTGTTCACGATTGCGCTCACGCTCGGCATCTTGTCGATCGCGCCGGTGAGCCGGCTCGCTCGTTCCGCGAGTCTGGTCTTCAGCGAGCGAGAGTTCGTGACCGCGGCCCGGGCCATGGGGGCAAAACCCAGCCACATCATGATCCGCGAACTGTTGCCCAACGTGCTGATCCCGATGTCGGCGCTGGCCCTGCTTGGTACGGCGGTTGCGATTGTCGCCGAAGGCGGTCTGGCGTTCCTGGGTCTGTCGGTCGAGAAGGGAAGCACCTGGGGCAAGCTCATCTTGATTGGTGCCGACAGCCGGACCCTGGAGAACTCACCGTGGGTGTCCTTCGGACCGATCTTGGCGCTGTTCCTCACCGTGATGGCGCTGAACTACGCGGGAGACCGACTACGTGACTACTTCGATGTTCGGGAGCTCGCGCTATGACGATCGCATCATCGAAACCGCAGACCCGGCAGCCGCTGCTCGAGGTTGAGAACTACTCGGTTGCTTTCCGCACGCCTCGGGGACTGGCCCGCGTCGTCGACGAAGTCAGCTTCACGCTCGAACAGGGCAAGACCCTCGGGATCGTGGGCGAATCCGGTTCGGGTAAGTCGGTCCTCAACCGCTCGATCATGGGTCTCATCTCGAGTGATCGCCAGATCGAAGAAGGCTCGGCGCTCTTCGACGGCCAACAACTCGTCGGTCAAGACCGCCAGCCCTATTGGGGTCGGCGGATCGGCATGATCTTCCAAGACCCAATGACCTCGCTCAACCCGGTGATGAAGGTCGGTCGCCAGATCTTCGAACCGCTCAAACTGCACCGCAACATGACGGGCCAGACCGCCAAGGACCGGGCCATCGAGCTGCTCACCAAGGTTGGCATTCCTGAACCTGAGCGGCGTCTCAACGACTATCCGCATCAGCTCTCGGGTGGTCAACGCCAACGAGTGATGATCGCGGTCGCCCTCGCCGGTGAGCCCGAACTGCTGATTGCCGACGAGCCAACGACCGCGCTCGATGTGACCGTGCAGAAGCAGATCCTCGACCTGCTATCGGAGCTGCAACAAGACACCGGCATGTCGATGGTGCTCATCACCCACGATCTTGGCGTTGCCCGAGGTCGCACTGACGATGTGCTCGTGATGTATGGCGGTCGAGTGATGGAATCGGCACCCACAGAAACCCTCTTCGATCGCATGCGCCATCCGTACTCCGAGGCGCTGATGCTTTCGATCCCACGCCTGGACCAGCCCAAGCACACCCGGCTCACACCGATCTCGGGGGCCCCGCCCGATCCGATCGCGCCGCCGCCGGGCTGTCGGTTCTCGCCTCGCTGTCGCTATACCCAAGCCGACTGCCTCGAATCGTTACCGGCCGCGGTCGACAACGTGAACGAGCCGGCCAGGCATAGCTGGGCGTGTTTCCATCCCGTCGGAACCGACGATGGCGATGCGGCGCTCGCCGCCAACCTCGCCGCCGGTCAGACGGTCACCGGGCTTGCGATCCGCCCATCGGGGGAGCCCTCATGAGCGACACGACCGTCAACACGAGCGACGTCGCCAAGGCGCATCTGCGTGACGGCGACGATGTGCTGCTGCGCGTCGAAGATCTCGTCGTCGACTATCGCATCGACCGCCAAACGACCTTCCGGGCCGTCAAGGGCATCAGCTTCGATGTCGTCGCGGGCGAGACGCTGGGCCTTGTCGGAGAATCCGGCTGCGGCAAGTCGACGACGGCCAAAGCAATCGTGCAGTTGCCTCGGCCGACCCAAGGCACGATCAGGTTCGACGGCACCGACCTGACCTCGCTCGATGACCAAGAGCTGCGCTCGCTGCGCAGCGCAATCCAGATGATCTTCCAGGACCCGATCGCCGCGCTGAATCCGCGGCGCACGGTGCGTCGCATCGTCAGCGAGGGCCTCGTGGTCGCGAACGCGACCGTGGCCCGTGTGGCCTGGGCCGTCGTGGCTGCCGGTGTGGTGGCCTTGGTTCTCGCCATCATCGCCGGAAGTTGGCTCATCGCCGGGCTCGGCCTGGTCGCGCTGATCGCCGGCATCGGTTGGGTGGTGCGCGGCATCGCCCGACCAGCGATTGGTCCCTTCAGTGACTCGCGTGTCGACGACATCATCACCGCGGTCGGTCTCGATCCCGACGAAGCCGCTCGCCGACGTCCCCACGAATACTCCGGCGGGCAGTGCCAGCGAGTCGCCGTCGCCCGCGCCCTCGTGCTCGACCCGAAGATCCTCATCTGCGACGAGCCGGTGTCGGCGCTCGACGTTTCGGTGCAGGCCCAGATCCTGAACATGCTCGAGGACATGAAGGAGCGCTACGGGCTGACGCTCGTCTTCATCAGCCACGACCTGTCGGTCGTGCGCAACGTCAGTGATCGCATTGCCGTGATGTGGAACGGTCGCATCGTTGAACTCGGCGACAGCGACTACGTGTTCCTCGAACCCGCGCACTCGTACACCCGCACGCTGCTCGCGGCCCTGCCCGACCCGACGAACCCACACGCCGACGTGAACCCCGAGCTCGATGGAGACCCTCGCCCCGCGAGCTGTCGTCTCAATGATGCGGCCGGAACCGATGTCTGCTCGAGCGAGCACCCACTTCTCGAACAGGTCGGTGACCGAGACCACTGGGTCGCCTGCCGTTTCCACGACCGCACCTAGGCGCCGAGCAACGCTTGCCCGGGCGGGCGAACTTCCCTAGTCGGCGAGCTGATAGGTGGAGCGCGGCTTGGGCTGGTCGTCGCTGCAGGTGACCCGACCGATCTCGTGCAGGGCCAGCAGGTGACTCATCACGCTCGCTCCCGCGGCGTTGTAGAGCTTCTTGTCGACATGGGTATACATGCGCAGAACCATGTCCTTGATGGTCTCGAGCCCATCACCGAGGCAGGCCAGGATTTGCTCGGTACGAGCCTCTCGGTGCCCAAGGAGCGCGGGCACGAGCGTTTGCGGAGCCGTGATCGGCGCGCCGTGGGTCGGGTAGTAGACGGTTTCGTCGCGGGGTACGAGCAGACGCAAGCTGTCGAGATACGCGTTGAGGCTCCCATCGGGTGGCGGAATAATCGTCGTCGACCACCCCATCACATGGTCGCCGCTGAACAGGCTGTGTTCCGCACCGAGGGCGAAGCACAAGTGATTCGAGATGTGGCCGGGCGTGTGGAGCGCTTCGACCGAGAACCCGGCTCCGTCGATGACGTCGCCGTGGCCCACGACCATGTCCGGGGCAAAGTCCCAATCATGGGCGTGCTCACTCTTGTAGCCCTCGTTCTCGGACTCGACCTGTTCGGTCGGCTCGTCAGCCTCATCGTCGTCGAAGCCGAACCCTGAGTCCTCGTCTTCAGACGCCGCGTCGGGATCGGGACGATCGAGCGGATGCGGCCCAAACCCCACGGTTGGAGCGTCGAAATGCTGCTTGAGCGTCGCGGCGGCGGGCGAGTGATCGCCGTGGGTGTGGGTAATCAGGAAGTGGGTAACCGTGCGGCCGTCCAAGGCCGCGACAAGTGCATCGACGTGTCCGTCTTCTGGTGGGCCAGGGTCGACGACCATGACATCGTCGTTGCCGATGATGTACGTGCCCGTTCCCTTGAAGGTGAACCGACTCGGGTTCTCACAGGTCACCCGCTCCACCAGGGGCGATACTCGCTCGACGGCCCCGTACACGACATCGTGATCCAGGTTGAACTGTGGACCGCTGGCCATCTCTTCTCCCACATCAGCGTGGTGGCGATGGTAGGGCACGAGGCCGTGGGGAAAGGCACCCGCTCGGCGCGGCCTGGCACCGTTGTCACCCTAGATTGAGCGCCGTGTCCGGGCCCCCGAGCGAATCAGCGAGTCGACCTCGGTCGAACGGGGCCAGTCCGGCCGAGAGATTGCGCAACGCGGTGGCCGAACTCAACGACCTGGTTCTGTTCGATGACCTCGATGCCGCAGCGGCCGAGGCATTGGCCGGGCGAGTCGAGGAACTGACACGGTCGTACCAGGCTGCTTCGTGCCCCAAACCCCGGGCGGGCGACCGCGAGTCCTGGGGCGACTATCGGCGACGTTCGCCGTTCGCCGGCATCGCGAATCCGCGAGCGCCAGGCTTGCGGATGCGGATCGATAGCGAAGCCGATGTGCCGACCGCCCAAGGCCAGGTCACCGTGAGCGCCGCGTTTGCCGGACCGCCCGGGTACGTCCACGGTGGGATCATTGCGGGCCTGCTCGACGAAGCCATTGGCTGGTTGGCTTCGGCCACGGTGCCCGATGCGGTCGTTGTTACGGGCAAACTGTCGGTCCGCTTTCGTGCCCCGACTCCCGTTGCCCGACCCCTCGACCTGCAGGTATCCGTGACCCGACAGACCAGCCGCAGCCTGACGATGCAGGCTGTTGTCGCCTGCGATGACGTGCCTACCGCCTCGGGCGAGGCGCTGATGGTGCTTCGGCGATGACAACCAACGTGCTCTTCGTTTGCACCGGCAACGCGGCCCGCTCCGTCATGGGGGCCGCGTTGATGCGCTCCCACTTCGAGAACGGCCACGCGACTGACGTAGCGATCACCAGTGCCGGGACCCATTCGATTCCGGACTTGCCGATGAGCGTGCGTACTAAGGGTGCGCTCGACGCGGTTGGGGTCGAGGATCTGGGGCATCGCAGTAGCCAACTCGACGCCGACATTGCCGCACCGGCTGACCTGGTCCTCGTCTTCGAACCAATGCACATCATCTGGGTGCGGCGTCATCTCCCCGAAATTGCCGACCGGACTGGCTCGCTGCCACGCATCGCCCGGGACCTCACCGCCGGCCCCGTTGCCACGCTCACCGAACGGATCGATGCACTTGGCTTGGCGACGGCCGACTTCGAGCCTTGGGAGGAAGTCGTCGATCCAGCCGGCGGCGATCTGCCCGACTTCATCGAAGCTGCCGAACGGATCGCCGAACTCGTCGCCGACCTCGTGCCCAAACTTGGGGTGTCATGAGCCGCCCCGACCTTTCCGAGGACATCCGCCGCCAGATCGCCCTCGACCCGCCGCGCTACCGAGGCGTACTCCATACTTGGACGATTCCGGTCGTCGCGGTCGCTGGCCTCGTTGCCGTCGTGATGGCCCCGGGGGCACTGGCCAAGGTCCTGGTCGGCGTGTATGGCATCTGCTTGATCGCGATGTACACGTTCAGTGCCCTCTTCCACCGCATCCGTTGGACTGATGATGGTTGGTGGCGGATGCGCCAACTCGACCACACGGGCATTTACCTGGTAATCGCCGGATCGTTCACCGGCATCGCCGGGCTGGCGCTGACGGGAACCGCACGGATCGTGCTTCTCGCGGTCGTTTGGCTGGTCACGATCCTGGGCATCGTCTATCGATGGTCACCCATTATCCCTCCATTTGGGATGATGACGGCACTTTTCGTACTACTTGCTGCCATTGTCGTTCCATTCCTTGGTCGCCTCGGCGGTGAGCTCGGCACTGGCGGCATGGTGTTCTTGCTGGTCGGTTGCGGCATCTATTTCCTCGGCGCCCTCTGTTTGGGGGCGCGAGTTCCGGACCCGTGGCCCAAAGTGTTTGGCTATCACGAGGTCTGGCACGTCATCGTGGTGGCCGGATCGGCCCTGCACTACATCGTGGTCGTGGGCTATGCGATCCCGGCTGCGGAACGTCTCCGCGACGCCGCGGTCGCGCTCGCGGCGTGACCGATCAGGCAGACGCATCGGGCCCCGAAGTCGGGGTCGGCCCTCATGCCAAGCCGTGGCCCGACGACGCCCGACTCGACCCCGAGCTCTTGGCCGACGGCGACCGCCGCAATGTCGAGGACCGCTTTCGGTATTGGCGACGAGAAGCGATCATCGACCAGCTCGACACTGAGCGCCATCCGTTTCATGTGGCGATCGAGAACTGGGAACACGACTTCAACATTGGTTCGGTCGTGCGTAATGCCAACGCATTTGGCGCTACCGCCGTCCATATCGTCGGCCGTCGCCGGTGGAATCGCCGCGGCGCGATGGTGACCGATCGCTATCAACATGTCGAGCACCATCCGACGATCGATGACCTCGTTGCGTGGGCGGCGCAGCGCCGTCTGCCGATCATCGGGATCGACAACACCCCGGGTTCGGTGCCCATCGAACAGGTAGAACTGCCCGGGCGCTGCGTTTTGCTCTTCGGCCAGGAAGGTCCCGGACTGTCACCGCAAGCCCAGCAAGCGGCTACCGACGTGTGCGCGATCACCCAGTTCGGGTCCACGCGTTCGGTCAATGCTGGCGTTGCGAGCGGGATCGCGATGTTCGCTTGGGTGCTCCAGCACGTGCACGGCTGGAGCGGTCCAGCGGGCAGCTAACGACCGGCGATCTCCACCGACGCAACGCGGTACCCCACGCCGGCGTCAAACGAGCTGACCTCGTCGACCGTCACGACATACCAGATCTCGGTTGCCGACGGGCCGAGAAGCCGAACCGTGTCACGCTCGGTCGGCGAGTCACACAGCTCATTTGGCGCTGGGGTAGCAACAGTGCAGCTCTCCGAGTACGGAACGTTGCGATCAAGGGCCCATGCCAGCAGGGCATCATCGACCGACGACTCGAGCGTGAGGTCGACGGGGGCCGGCGGCAGCGGTGCGACGGTGTCGGGAGCCGGAGCGAGGTCGAGGACTAACGGTGGGACGGGGGTGGCCGTGGGTGGTTCGACCAAGGACGGTCGTAGCCCACCGCTGCACGAGGCGAACGACGCGCACAGCAGCGCGACAACGAGTGCAGAGGCTCTCGAAGATGCTTTCATGTATTTTCCTGCCCATCTAGACCCGATCGGCTCGCGTCGGTGTCCTTGTCGGGCGCAGGAGGGAGCGCGCCGAGTTCCTCGAGTCTCGTCTCGATCAGCTCAAGAGCCGACGTAACACCCGGTACCAGTGGCAGTCGGAGATGGGCGACGAAGAGTGCGAGCAGAATTGCCGCCAGGCTGAGCGGCCAATTGGCGACGAAGCGAAGCAGCACGAAACTCTCGATGTCGTTGCGCTGCAACAACACGATGTCGAGCGACGCGCTCGCGACGTAATAGAGACCGCCAATAGCTGTGATCCAGGCCATTGTGGAGCGCCAGATCGGGTGGCGTTGCATCTCGTCGGTCGCCGCGAGCAACATCGGTGCGCCGAGGGCCGCCAACGGCTTGCCGATCATGGCTGAACCAAGCAATAGAGCGCCGCCCGCGAACTTGCCAGCAATGCCGAGGCCAAAGTACACGTTTTCGCTGTCCGTGATGATGCCGGCCACGCCTCGCGCGATCAGCGCCGCGGTCAAGATCGGCACGAAGCGTCCCAGTGGCTGGCCCCGGCGGCGGCGGTCGACGCCCAGCTTGATTGCCCAGAGTGTGGCGCCCGCCACCGCAAGGCGAAGTCCGCCCAGGCGGTTCAAGACAAGAAACAGCAAGATAGGAGCGATGGGCTCAAGCGAACGCACGCCTTGCGGACGTGCCGCGGGATCGCTCGTTGAGCTGTTGTCGGTCGCATTCGGCCGGTTGGGCATCACGTCACACTCAATCGCCGAACATGCATCGCAAGGCACGGTAACAATCACACCGCGGTAACTCGTGTCGCAACACAACCGCAACATTGCGGCAATGCCTGTCGGGCAGCTCGGTTTGGGGCGCATTCTGCGCAAAGCGCATGGTTGCAACGATCGTGCGAGTGAGAGGCGTGTCGAGCATGCCAGCGGTCATCGCTTTGTGTCGTGTCGTTGCGCCGCCCGTTCCGCTCGATTCGTTGATTTCTTGCGGTTTTGGGGGTGGGTTGTTGCGATGTTGCGACAGTGGGGGTTTGGTGCTTTTCAGTGGTGGGGTGTGTTGTTAGGGTCTGCGGGGTCGAGTCTGCTGCGCTGTTTTTGGTGTGTGTGGGTCGACAACCGGGAAGTCCCCGGAATGCGCCACGCAAGTGGTTGCGTCGGTAAAGGTAGGAAAAGGAAGTTTCCGTGGAAGCAACCAAGAAGACCTCAGCAACGAGGGCTGCGCTCCTCGTCGTTGCGGCACTCTCAATGCTGCTTTCGGGATTGTTCGTTGCGACGGCTTCGCGTTCAGACGCGTCGCCGCCGGCAGCATGTCCCGATGGCTTTAATCTCACCGCTGATGGCAAGAACTGTTTCCAGAATGCAGTTGTCACCAGTGCTGATAACCCCAACACCTGTGCAGAGGGTCTGTTGACCCCAGACGGCAGCAAGTGCTACATCGCTGCTCGTTTGATTCCGCAGCAGGGTTCCACCAGCTGCCCGAAGGGCTACTCGCCTGACGACAGCCTTGGTGGCATGTGTGCTCGTTTCGAGCCTGCTCCGCAGCAGGACCCAGGTTGCCCTGACGGCGCCCGTGGTGTTGCTGGTGGCTGCTACATCCTCGTGGCCAAGGGCCCCGATGGTGGCACCGTTTGTGATGCTGGTGCAACGCTTGAGGGCGGCATCTGCATCCAGGTCGGTAATGCACCGGTTCCCGGCGCTGGTAGCTGCCCACAGGCTGCTGACATCGTCCAGGACGGCTGCTACCGCATCGTGAACCGTCTCACGAC
>CALLPT010000323.1 GCA_938015575.1 uncultured Acidimicrobiales bacterium | reverse complement strand
GATGAGATTGTCGACGACCCCGACACCGCTGAGGCCCTCAAACCTTGGTACATGCTGATGTGCAATCGGCCGTGCTTTCACAACGAGTATCTGCCGACCTTCAACCGGCCCAACGTGCACCTGGTCGACACCTTGGGCAAGGGCATCACCAAGGTCGGCGAGAAGGGGCCGATCTTCGAAGGCACCGAGTACGAGGTCGATCTGCTGATCTATGCGACCGGCTTTGAGGTGCAACAGACCGGCATCTACAACTCGATCGTCGGCGAAGACGGCGTCGAACTCCAGCAGAAGTACGCCGACGGCATCCGCACCCTGCTCGGCATCCACACCGCCGGCTTCCCGAACCTGTTCATCATGGGCGGCTATCAGGCATCGTTCCAGTTCAACTTGACCGACTTGCTCCAGGTCCAAGGCGACCACATTGCCGACTGCATCGACCTGGTCCGCAACGGCTCCCACGAAACCCTCGACGCCAAGCACGATCGCGAAGAGTGGTGGGTGCAAGAAGTCATCTCGCATCGCGGCAAGACGAATCGCAACGCCGAATGCACGCCGGGCTACTACAACTTCGAGGGCCAGGAGAATCGTCGCCAGGACGGCAACTACAACGGCGGCTTCCACGCCTACATCGACCATCTCGACGAGGTCAAGGCCACCCTCGACGACTGGTTCGTCCTCAACTGACCGAAATTGATGCCGTTTGGGGGTACGAGCGACCCCCAAACCACATCAATTTCGGGAGAGGGTGAGGGGTTGGGTGCTGAGCACTTCCGGACCGTCGGCGGTCACCAGGATCTGTTCTTCGAGCTTGACGCCTTCGTCGCCGCCGGGCGGGGCGGCCAGCGCCTCGACGCACAGCACCATCCCCTCGACGATCTCGCCGTCGTAACCGCCCGTCGACCAGTGATCTCGATTGAGGATGAGCGGGTACTCGTTGCACAGCCCGATGCCGTGTCCAATCGCGGCATTTGTCACCGAGTGAATCGCATCGCTCGGAAGCCACGCCCGCTGTGAAATCTCGGCGAACGAAGCCCCGGGCTGGAACAGCTCGATGTTGCGATGGAGCTGCTCCGACGCAGCATCGTGGAGCCGCCGCTGGCTCGCGCTCGCCGCGCCGTCGCCCGCCAACCAGGTGCGAGAGATGTCGACGGAGTAGCCGCCAACCCCGATCAGGTCGGTATCGAATGCCACGAGGTCGCCTGCTTCGATCACCCGATCGCTGCACTCCTGGTACCACGGGTTCGTCCGGGGTCCCGACGTGAGCAGGCGGGTCTCGAGCCACTCGCCGCCCGATTCGATGTTGGCTCGGTGCAGCTGTGCCCAGAGTTGCTGCTCGGTGATTCCTGGACGTAGCGCGCTCCACATCTCGTCGATCGCGCGATCGCAAGCCGAGACCGCACGCCGGACCTCAGTGATCTCGGCGTCGGTCTTGACGAAGCGGGCGGCGTTGGCCACCCGCTGACCGTCATGGATGCGCACGCCCGCATCGCGCAACCGGTCAGTCCCGAGCGGGTCGAGCCGATCGACGGAGAGGTCGCGGCCGGCCGGTCCAAGTAACGACGCAATCTCGTCCGCCCATGCCCTGGCGAACTCGGCGGTTCGCCCGCCCGAGACGAAGTCGTACCAAGACACAGCGGGCCGGACCTCGCCGACACCCTCATGCCCGAGGCTCAGGTGCTCGCATCCCTTGAACTCGAAGAGCACCACGTCGCCTGAGACGGGCACGTAGACGTACCGGCAGGGATTGTGCAACGAGTACACCTGCATGTTCGACGTACCGGTCGCGTAGCGGATGTTGACCGGGTCGTAGAAAAGGCCGGCATCGCAGCCAGCGGTCTCGATCGCATTGCGCAGTCGGGCAAGGCGACCCGCTTCGAGCCGACGACGGTGCCCGTCGATGTCGACGGTCACAACACCAGCCCATCGGGTCCCGCCACCGCGGTCTCCGCCGCCACCAGGTGGGCCTCGGTGACGCGTCCGTACACGCTGCGGGTGCGGTCAAGCGGTCCGATGACACCGGGGCGGTCGGCGTAGGAGAGCACCAAGACATGGCGGGCTTGTTCGCCCGCCACCCGGGTGACCCGGTGCAACGAATAGCGGCCCAGGAACAACTGCAGGTCGCCGGCACCGACGTGGCTTCGTTTGATCTGATCGTCAGCTTCGCCCCGCAAGACTGCGCCGAGTCCGTCGAGGTTCTCGTCACCGGGACGTCGCAGGTCCTGCGCGTACTCGAACACACCGCCGTCCAGGGGTTCACGAATCATGATCGTGACCACGAACTCGTTCGTGTCGTAGTGCCAGGGGTACTGCCCCCCGGGCGGCAGGATCGTCGCGACAAGCCCCGCAATCGGATCTGCGTACTCGAACACGCGGGGCTGGTCGACACAGCCGGCGATGAACCGCTTGAACCACGGGGACACGTACAACCGGTGCGCGGGCGAATAGACCGGAATCATGTCCCGCGTCACGTGACCGGCAAACCAGGTCTGGCGAACGCAGCGCGGGTCATCTTCACTCAGGCCGGCTTCGAGGCCGGCGCGGTGGTACACGCCCGCCTCGTGTCGACGAAACGCTACATGAGGTACCGCAGCATCAAGGTCCCGGGCGATCGCCTCCAGCGCTTCGCGCCGCAGGAAGCCGGGAAGCGTGACCGCGCCGTCAGCCCGAAGTTGCTCCCGGACCTCGCCGGCAAGGACGCTCGCTGCATCGGGCTCGTCGATCGGATAGCGGGCAACATCGACAAGATCATCGAGCGGTCCGGTTTCTGGATCAGCAAGGGTTGTGATGGCAGCCATGAGGTCCTTCGAAGCGATGGGGTTGTCTCCCGCGAGCAGGCCACAGAAGCCGACATGTGTCCAATTGGGATTAAAGCGGTCTTGTGATGAGTTCTGTTCATATAGCCTGGAGCTGTGCAGCCGCTGCTCCTGGACCTGCGTCACTACGAGACCGTCGTTGCCATCGTCGAATTTCAGACCATGACCGCCGCTGCCGCGCACCTCTCGACGACCCAGTCGGCGCTCAGCCACCGCCTCGCCGAGGCGGAGCGGCGACTCGACACCAAGCTCTTCGAGCGCGGCCGGAACCGGCGGCTCTCACCCACCCGCGACGGACTCGCCCTGCATCAGTCAGCGTCGCGTGCGTTGACCGAGCTGGCCCGGACCGAAGCCAGTCTGCGCGCCGCTCCCGCAACCCAACGCTCCGTCTTACGTGTCGCCGTCGGCAGCTACGACTGCTACCACTGGTTTCCCTCGTTTCTGGATCGGGTGCATGTCGCGTTCGACGACCTCGACCTCGACCTGGTGGTCGTGGGCGACGCACCCGGCGCCGCGCTGGCGACGAACAACGTCGACATCGTCCTCGCCCCAGGCTTCCCCGAGGGGGACCTGACACTCACCCCGATCTTCGACGACGAGCTCGTCTTCATCACCTCGCCGACCCATCAACTGGCGGAACACGACTCGGTCGAGCCAGAAGACTTCGCCGACGAGACCTATCTCACCTACAACTCCCAACCGACGCCGGGATTCGAATACGACCGCTTCATACGGCCGAGTGGGATCTACCCGCTCCTGGTGCGAGTTGTCCGACAGACGAGCGCGATCAGCGAGCTGGTTGCCGCCGGTGCCGGCGTCTCGGTCCTCAGCCGATGGGCGCTGGATCCTATGGTCGAGGCCGATCGCCTGCGCGCGATCAGATGCGGTGAAGGTCTCCCGCTGATCTGGCACGCCGCGACCCGCCGCGACGACAGTCGATCGCTACGGGTCGTCACCGAACTGGCCGACCACCTTGGTGGCTAGAGAACCGCGAGCTCATTGCGGCGAGCCTTGATTCGCGACCGAAGCGTCGACAGCCCGACGACGCTGGCGTAGATCACCAACCACGTCAACGGGTTCTTGGCGTAGCGGACCATGACCTCGGCCGCATCTTGGGTGGCCTCGACACGCGTGCCGATCGAGGTCAGGGTGGCGACGACGGCGATGACCACACCCACGCCGCCAGCCGACATGGCCACGGCTTGGGCGAGAAGCGACCCGCGCCCTCGCAAGCCTTGCCGTCCCGTCGCGAACACATCGACGAGGCACAACACCGACGCCCCCGTGGCGTAGGCGATCAGGAACTTCGTGCCGAACGACAACTCGGCAACGGGTTTGACCCAGCCCTTGCGTTGCAAGAACGCACCGATCCGTGCCGTGATTCCGGGGATCAGCCGTAGCCCGCTTAACACGATGATGCCGTCGAGCGTTTGGGTCAGCGCCCAGAACGAGGCGCCGGCGGCCGTGGCGGCAACGGACGCCCCCGCGGCGCTGGTCCAGCTCTGGCCATCGTCAATCGACTCAAAGGCCGTCGCCGCGATCGACGGCAACAAGATGTCGTTTCCCCAGCCCCACTGAAACGCCATCCAGCCAAGGACCAGGCCCACACCGATCACCCGCAGGCCGGTCGATCGGGCGAAGTCCGATTTGACCGTCTGCCATAAGGTCACAGGCTCGTCCTTGGGCACGGCGACAAGCTAGTGCGTCGATCGTGCAGGTAAGGACCCATCGCCGCCGAAGAAGAGCCGCCCGGGGTTGCCCCGGGCGGCTCGTCAACGCTGCGGCGGCCGCGGCCGCTAGTTCTGCTGGTCGATGGCCACGAACGTCTTCAACGCCTGGTCGGCGGCGGCGATATCACGTTGGTCGACAGCCTGGACCCACATGCGCACCACCAGGCCGCCGTCAGGAGGAGACGCCGCCAGCGTCAACAATTCGGTGTCGCCGCCACCGCAGTTCGTCCAGAACTCCCAAACACCGGCGAACGCACCGTCGGAGGTTTCGAACGGTTGGCGTCCATCGGGATCGCAGTTCGGCGTCCAAAGATCCAGCACGGCGTTGTGATCGCCAGGTCCGAGGTCGTAGTTGACCTCGACGATGATCCCCGGGACGTCCCAGCTCTCGGCGAATGCGGCCAGATTCGTCGAAGCCCAGATGCTGGCGCCGAAGTCATCGTTGAAAGCCCCATCGCGGTCCGACCACTCGACGGGAACCTCGACACCGACAACGTCGGACTCGTCAGAGATGAACTCATAGGCCGAGTAGTCATTTGCCGGGTCGACCGAACCGCCGGTGTCCTCGGCGACTTCGTTGGCGAAGGAGAAGGCGGCCGCAAGCGGCGCACCGTTGAGTTGGCCTTCGAGGACTTCGCCAGTGCCAAGTCGCACGACCTCGATGTCGATCACGTCGGTGGCGGCATGGGAACGAACGACATCGCAATACGAAGCGAGCGTGCCGTCTTCGCCAACCGGTACACCTTCCATCGACACGATGAAGTCACCGGCTTCCATGCCGGCCCGATCCGCTGGACTTCCGGACTCAACCGCCTGGACCCACACGCCGCTGATCTCGGGATCGACGTAGGCCTCGCCATTGATCCCGAAGGACTCGACATTGCCGGATTGCAGTTGCTCGATGAGCGGCAGGGCTTCTTGGGCACCGATCGCATAGTTGAAGTCCTCGGCCGCACCGGCGTAGTTGATACCGACCACACGCGCCTGCTCGTCGACGAGCGGACCCCCGGAGTTGCCGCCTCGGATACGAGCATCGTGCTCGACGACCGTGTCCACCGACGCCCACGGGGTGCGACCGTCGGCCGTGGTGTTGGAGACGATTCCACCGGTCACGGTGTAGTCACGAGCGGCGATCGTGTCCTCTCCGCCGCCACCACCGGGGTACCCGGCGGCGAAAATCGACAGACCTGGGTTCACCGGATCGGTCCGGAATTCGAGCGGCGAGTAGCCGGACCCGTCGAGATCGATCACCGCAAGGTCACTGCACTCGGAAACACCGAGCACCCGAGCATTGACCGAACCATCGATGCCGGCGCCGGTCACGCGCAGGAACGCCGCACCCGCGACCACGTGGTTGTTCGTGACGACATAGCCCTCGTCGTTGATGATGAAGCCGGTGCCGTTCCATTGACCGGACAGCGCCGTCACGTCACCCACGGCGACATAGGAGCCCTCGGCCTCGATCTTGACCGTCGATACGGCAACGTCTTCGATCGACCGTTCCTCGACGACCGGCTCTGGCGTTGGGGCCGCGGTTGGCTCGGGCTCCGGCTCATCTGCGGGTTCATCGATGGGTTCATCGGCCGGTTCGTCGACGCCATCGTCGGCGTCGGTGTCGCCGCTCGCCTCGTCGAGTGTCGACTCTCGTGTCAGGTCGACGGCGATCGGTGCGTCGGTAGCTCCGCCCCCGCACGCGGCCGCCACAAACGACAAGACCGCCAGGAGCGCCAAGCTCCGCCGCCACCTAGCTCGCGTTGATCGGGTCGAAGTCACCGCCATTGTCTTTTCCGCCTTTCGCGACCAGTCCATGCTCGGGAACGCACGGTTCAACTGGTGCCCCATCGTGGCATAGCGGCCGAAGGGAAATCGATAGGGAACGGCCCCGATGTGCCCGATGTCTCATAACGCGCCCGCGCCCGCGCCGACTCGGCCAGCACCGACAACTCGGCGCAAAACGACAACTGCGCTCGCCGAGGCGAGCGCAGTGTCAACAAGAAGTTGTGCTTGGTTGCTAGGCGACGCCAGCGGCTTCGAGCGCTCGACGGGTGAGCACCTTGGCAAGATGCGTCCGGTAGGCGGCATCGGCGTTGGTGTCTTCCATCGGCGAGGCACCCTCGGCCGCGAGCTCGGCAGCCTCGGCCGCAGATGCACCGCCAGCGAGAGCTTCCTCGGCCGCAGTGGCCCGCAGCGGGGTCGAACCCATGTTGACGAGGCTGATGCCCTTGCCACCATCGGCAACGCCGACGCCGACAATCGCCCAGTCCTGGGCGCGACGGTTGAACTTCTGGTAGTTCCAGCCACCGGTGCCCGTTGGAATCCGCACCTCGGTGATCATTTCGTCGTCAGCCAGCACCGACTCGAAGAACCCGGTGAAGAAGTCCGCCGTGGCGATCTCGCGTGTGCCGTTCGGGCCCTGGGCCACGATCGTGCCGCCGAGGGCAAGGACCGCTGCCGGAAGGTCCGATGCCGGATCGCTGTGGGCGAGCGTGCCGCCGAGGGTGCCCCGGTGGCGTACCGATGGGTCGCCGACCAACGAGGCCACGTGCGCCAGCATCGGGGCTTCGGCCTTGACGAGATCGCTGTGCTCGACCGCGGTGTGACGGGTCATGGCGCCGATGGCCAGGTGACCGTTCTCCTGGCGGATGTAACTCAGATCGTCGATGCGAGCAATGTCGACCAGCACCGTTGGTGCGGCCAGACGGAACTTCATCATCGGGATGAGCGAGTGGCCACCCGCGAGCAGCTTGGCTTCGTCGCCGTACTCGCCGAGCATGGCAATCGCGGCCTCGGCCGAGTCGGCGACCTTGTAGTCAAATGCGGCCGGAATCATGACTCACCCGCCGCGCTCAGAACAGCCTTGACGATGTTGTGGTAGCCGGTGCAACGACAGAGGTTGCCCTCGAGTCCCTCGCGCACTTCGTCTTCGCTCGGGCTGGCGTTCTCGTTGAGGAAGCTGGTCGCCGCCATCACCATGCCGGGCGTGCAATAGCCGCACTGAAGTGCGTGGCACTGCTGGAAGGCCTCTTGCATCGGGTGCCAGTCCTGCTCACCGGTCGAGGTGCCGGCCGCACGAGCCTCGTCGGCGAGACCTTCGATCGTGGTGATCGCCGCACCCTCGGCCTGGACGGCGAGCACGGTGCAGGATTTGACCGATTGCCCATCGAGATGCACCGTGCACGCACCGCACGATGAGGTATCGCAGCCGATATTGGTACCGGTCAGGCCGACGTTCTCACGAATGTGATGAACGAGCAGCGTGCGCGGCTCGACGTCATGGGACTGGCTTTGCCCATTAACGCTCATTGAGACTTCCACGAAGTACTCCCCCTTTGACGTTTGGCCTGTGATCCTGGTGGATCGGCGGCTCTTGTCCGGTCAGCGGCGCGACTCCGGCGTTCGCGGCCGGGCACGATCATGGCACATCCGCTGGAGTCGTGCCCCATTGACGCGTGGTTTTAGCGAAGTCCGTTGCGCGCGAGCTGGTGACTCGCCGGCCAGGGTCAACGAGCCCCGGCTGCGCTCGGATGCCGTTGTACCGGCGTGGCTTCGAGCTGGCGAATGATTCGGCCCCGGCTGTGGTCGGCGAGCGCCTGGCTTGTCACCCCGAGTAGCGGCCCGATCCCGAGGGCGACCACGATCGTCGCGGGGCCAAAGGTGCCGCCAAGAACGATGCCGAGCGCAAACACCGAGACCTCGAGCGACGTGCGAACCCAGCGGCGGTCGAGGCCACGTAGGTCACCCGCTCGAGTGAGCAATTCGAATGCCCCACCGGTCGAGCCGGAGTGGACGACGAGTGAGATGCCCGTCGCCAGCGAGGCGAGCGAGAGCGCAACGAAGAGCCATCGGGCGAACATGCTGTCGGGCGCGTTGATGAAGCCGGACAGCGCGTCGATGGCAACGCCGTTGGCGAGCACATACGCGATGCCCCATCGGCTCGCGAATTGGCGCAACATCGCCGCGACCGCGAACAGCACCGCCGAGATCACCCACACCGTCTGACCGAAGCTCAGCCCGAGCCGGGGCTGTAGGCCAGAGACGAGCACGTCGTAGGGGGTGAGGCCCAGACGGGCTTGTTGAAGCAGCGAAACGCCGATGCCGATGAAGAGCGACCCGGCGAACAACGAGATCGCTCGGCGAAGCGGTGTGTGGGCGCGTGCGGGGAACAGGCGGCGCCCGGCCACGAGGGCGCCTTGGCGGCCGAATCCGAGATGACCGACGAAGCCGAGGCTGCGTCGGGCGGCAATGCGAAAGGCAGAGAAGGTGTCATGAGACGCGCGACCGGTCGAGCGGTCGAAAGAGGTGCGCATGACCAAAAGTCTCGCCGCAATCCTCGCGGAGTGCTCCCGGTTTTCCGGTGGCGCGCGTCACCTCGTAACAGGTGTCACAACGCCTTGAATCGGTCAGCCGTTGTGGTGCCGGAATCGCTCGATCAGCGCCTGGGTCGACGGGTCGTGCTGCGGCCCGTCGTCGAAGCCTTCAGCCAGCTCGTTGCCGACCCGCGTGGCAAGCACTTTGCCAAGTTCAACGCCCCATTGGTCGAACGAGTTGATGCCCCAAACCGCTCCCTGGGTGAAGACCCGATGCTCATACAGGGCGATGAGTTGCCCGAGCACGCTCGCCGTCAACGCAGGTGCCGTGATCATCGTGGACGGGCGGTTCCCCGGGAAGGTCCGGTGCGCGACCAAATCGGCACGCACACCGTCGGCGACGACCTCGTCGCCGGTCTTGCCGAACGCGAGCGCTTCCGCCTGGGCGACCATGTTGGCGAAGAGCAAGCGGTGATGCAGTGCACGGTCGATCCCATCCACGACCGCTGGTTCCGGTTCGAGGAAGCCGATGAAGTCGCAGGGCACCGGCGTCGTGCCCTGGTGGAGCAGTTGGTAGAACGCGTGCTGCCCGTTCGTACCTGGCTCGCCCCACACAATCGGGCCGGTGTCGTAGTCCACGGGCTCTCCCGAACGCATGGTCTGCTTGCCGTTGCTCTCCATGTCGAGCTGCTGCAAGTACGCCGGGAACCGTTCGAGTGCCTGGGCGTAAGGCAACACCGCGTGGGATTGCCAGCCGAAGAAGTTGCGGTACCAGATCCCGATCAGGCCGGCGAGCGCCGGCACGTTTTGATGCAGTGGCGCGGTGCGGAAGTGATCATCGACGATCCGGAACCCGGCCAGGAACTGGTCGAAGCCAGCCGATCCGATGCCGCACATGACCGAGAAGCCAATCGCGGCGTCGACCGAATAACGTCCGCCCACCCAGTCCCAGAACTCGAACATGTTGGCGGTATCAATGCCGAACTCGGCAACGCCGGCAGCATTGGTCGACAGCGCGACGAAGTGGCGGGCGATCGCGTCGGGTCCTGCGCCGTCACCAAGTCCTGCGAGCAACCAGGTTCGCGCCGAGCGAGCATTGGTCATCGTCTCGATCGTGGTGAAAGTCTTCGATGCAACGATGAAGAGTGTCGTGGCCGGATCAAGCCCCGTGAGTGCCGCGTCGAGTTGCGCGCCGTCGATGTTCGACACGAATCGGATCTGCAGATCCACGGGGATCAGGTGGCGCAGCGCGCGGGTTGCCATGAGCGGCCCCAAGTCGCTTCCGCCGATCCCGATGTTGACGACTGCCCGGATCGGTTCGCCGGTTGCGCCGAGCCAATCTCCTGACCGGATCCGGTCCGCGACGGCACCCATGCGATCGAGGACTGCCCGGACCTCGGGGACAACGTTGGCTCCGTCGACGAGCACTGGATCGACGGCGCGCAGTGCCGTGTGCAGCACCGCTCGGCCTTCGGTTGAGTTGATCTCCTCGGCTGCGAACATCGCGTCGCGATGAGTTTCGACGCCGGTCTCCGCCGCCAACGCGACCAGATGGTCCAGCGTCTCGTTGGTGATCCGGTGCTTGGAGAAGTCGACGGTGAGATCGCCGACGGCAAAGGTCAGCTCACGGGCGCGTGCGGGATCGTGTTCGAACAGCGTTCGCAGGGTCTCGCCACCGACCTGTCCGTGATGAGCGACGAGCGCTTTCCACGCCGCTGTCTGGCTCGCCACCATCGCTACTGACCGATCGAACGGAGTGCGTCGAGTTCCTCGCCGAACTCGTTCATGAGATCGATTTCGAACTCGTCGCGCAATGGCTCGTAGACGTCGCGAACGTGTGCGTCATAGCAGTCCAGGTCGGCCAGCGCCGTCGTGAGTTCCTCGGCTTGGAGCGACCGAAGCGCGTCGAGATCGAGGCCGGGCAGTTTGGCCAGATCGACCTCGTCGCCATCGAAGAGTGCCTGCCCTTCGCCCGGTTCCAGCGCGTCGAGTGCGGGCCGAATCGGGGCGGTGATGACCGACAGTCGATCGCGAATCGACGACTCGGGGGCATCGAGTTCGGAGTAGTCGGGGTAGCCCACCTCGCTCATGCACTGGGTCCAGTCCCCGACCGCCACGATCATGTCGTTGGTGTCGAAGATGGCTTCTTCGCGTTCGGCGTATGCCTCGCCGAAGTCTTCGAGCCCGTCAATCGGACCTTGACCGCCGGTCTCGATGATCGAGGAACCAATACAACCGCGCTCCTCGAGCGGAATGGCACCATTGCCGAGATCGCCGAGGTCGTTGCCGACACCAATCAGCGTCTCGGTCCAGGCTTCGCGTTCGGCAGGTCCCATCGAGAACAGGATCTCGGCGTTGGGGTTCGTGGCCTGTGCCTGGGCGACCGAGTCGAACGAGGTCGAGATCCCGTAACCGAACTCGCTCGTCCACGCCCGCTCGCTCAGTTCGTTCTGCGCTTCTTCGACCGCGTTGGTTCCACCTTCGCCCGTGACCGCAAACTCGAATCCCTGCTCGGCCATGCACACGAGGATCCCTTCTTCGACGCGAAGGCGGTACTCGTCGAGCGCTGTCTGGAAGCCGCCGTCCTCGGCAAAGAACGCGCCGATCGGCGAGGACGCGGCCATCGCCGGTTCGTCATCGTCGCTTGGCTCGGGCACAACGTCATCTGGTTCGTCGGCGTCAGAATCCGGCGCGTCGTCGGACGGCGCCGCTTCTTCGGAAGAGCTGGCGGCGCTCTCGGTTTCTCCGGCCGCGACCGCGGTCTCGGGCTCCGTGCTAGTCCCCGAGGCACAGCCCGCTGCGAGCAGCGAGCACAGCAATAGGGCGATGAACGAACGACGCATGGGACCTCTTCTCCTCGGCGACGTCGCTGGAACGCGTGACGACGGCCGCCTAGGCAGGATATGGCGCAGACCCCGCGCGCCGACTCAGCCGCTGCGCAGCGCCGTGATCGGCTCGGTCTTGGCTGCCCGCAGCGCCGGGTAGGTCCCGGCGATGAGGCCGATGAGCGCGCCCAGGCCGACCGCCGCAAACGGCAACCAGCTCTCGAGCACGGGTGTCCAGTCGCGCAGCGCACTGACCACAACGATCACCAGTACGCCGACCGAGGCTCCGATGATGCCGCCGAGCAGCCCGGTGACCGTCGATTCGAAGAGGAACTGCGCGGCGATGTGGCGTCGAGCCGCCCCGAGCGCTCGACGGAGCCCGATCTCGGGCGTCCGTTCCAGCACCGAGACCAACGTGACGTTCGCGATGCCGAGCCCACCGACCAGCAGCGACACACCGCCAAGCACGATGAACAACGCGTTCACGTTCTCCTCGACGTCTTGGCGAACGGCCGTGTATCCCTGCGAGGCCTGCACGCGAAGCGAATCTTCGTTGCCCGGCGCAAGCGCGATGGCGGCCTGGCCGGCGATCAGCTGGGTCGCGCCGACCTCGGCATCGACATGCACCTCGGCCGGTGCCGTGAGGCCGAAGAACTCGCGGGCCGTGCCATCGGGCATCACGATGGCGTTCAGCAAATCGGGTTCGCGAGCGACGTCTTCGATGATGCCGATCACGACGAATGCCTGCTCGCCGATGAAGATCGCAGGCTGAATGTCGACCTGAAACACGTTGAGTCGTTGCGCGGCCGCCGGACCGAGGACGACGACGGGATCACGTCGCTCGTTGTGCCCCTCGTCGAAGAAGCGGCCGGTGCGAATCGTGCCCCGCACCGCATCGAGCAGACCACCGGACCCGGCGATCACCGAGATCTGGTGTTCGTTGATACCGAGTGGATCAACGACCGGGACCGACTTCGAGAGCGCGCCCGAGACATCGACGTCGCTCTTGGTTCCGGCCGCAACCACCCCGTTGAGGCGCGCCAAGCGGGCTTCGGCATTCCACGGGATATTGCTCGTGCCGGCCTGACCACCAAATCCGGTGTCGGTCGGCGACACGACGACGCGTGTCTCGGCCAGCTCATCGAAACGGCTCACGATCTGATTGCCAGCGGTTGCCGCCAGACCCAGGGTCGACACCAGCGCGGTGATGCCAAGCACCGTGCCGAGGGCCGTCAGCACGAGGCGGCCCGGACGCCCGAGCAGGCCGCTGACCATCTCATCGACCAGGTCGCGGATGCTGAGCCGGGGCGACTGGACGGTCGTGCGATCGCGCACGACCGGGGCCGGGCCGTCGACCGAGATATCGACCGCGCTCATGCGGGTTCCTGCCCGTCGGGCACGACAAGGGCGTCAGTCGCCCGGGTGCGTGGCACCGCGTTCTCATGCAGTTGCCCGTCGACGATGCGCACCTGGCGTTGGGCCCGAGCAGAGACGTCGAGATCGTGCGTGATGACCGCGAGCGTCATGCCGTCGAGGTGGAGCGCGTCGAATACTTCCATGATCTCCGCGGACATCTCCGTGTCGAGGTTCCCGGTCGGTTCGTCGGCGAGTAACAGGCTCGGCTCGCTGACGAGCGCTCGGGCGACGGCGACGCGCTGGCGTTCACCGCCCGACAGCGTGCGGGGGGTGAAGTCGATGCGATGCGCGAGACCGACCCGCTCGAGCGCGGCCTCGGCGCGAGCACGCCGGTCCTTGCGCGGCATCCGGTTGTAGATCTGGGCCAGCTCGACGTTTTCTCGAACGCTGCGATGATGCAGCAGGTGGAACGACTGGAAGACGAAGCCGATCCGGCTGCCTCGCAGCCCGGCCCGTTCGTTGTCGCCGAGTTGACCGGTGTCGATCCCATCGAGCAGGTACTTGCCGGTCGTTGGACGGTCGAGCAGGCCAAGCAAGTGCAGCAACGTCGACTTGCCGGAGCCCGACGGTCCGATGATCGACACGTACTCACCGGGATCGATCCGCAGATTCGATGGCTTCAACGCCTCGACCGGCGGCGGCCCGGGAAACGTCCGCCCGGTCTCCACGAGTTGGATGACGGCCGGAGCGTTCGCCGGACCCGCGTTGGGTGCGGGTTCGGTCATGGTCACGAGTCGCCCTCGTCCTCGTCGCTCGCCCCGTCGTCGGTCGCGGCCGGAGCTTGCTGGTTGTCCAAGCCCACGACCACGAAGTCACCGACGAGGAGTTCGCCGACCAGTGGTGTCACCTCGACCAGGCTTCGGTTCTTGTCAGTGAGGCCGACTTCGACCTCGACGATGCGGGTCGTCTCGCCGTCGTCTTCGAGGACTCGCAAGCGCGGCGACCGGTCTGCGCCCACGAAGAGCGCGGCCTGAGGAACAGCGAGGACCTCGCCGTCGCTCTTCTCGAGCGGAATCTGCAGACGGAAGTTCACCCCGACCATTTCGCTGACGTTGTAATCGTCGCCGACCGGTACAACGAGCATGTAGTAACGGGTGTCGGCGACACCGTTCGTGCCGGTGCGATCGGCCAGCTCGGCAATCTCACCCTCGACCTCGATGCCGAGTTGCGCGCTATCGATGATGACGCGCTGACCGACTTCGAGAAGCGGGCGATTGGCCTCGGAAACGCCGGTCGTGATCCGCACCTCGGTGCCGCTGATGCGCATGACCGATCCGGTTACGAAGTCGCCCCGTTCGACATCGACCGCGGTGACGGTGCGAGGCAGGTTGGGCAAGAACGTGATCTCGGCGGTCGGCAGTCGGACACCGATGTCTGCTTCGAGTTCATTGAGGTCGTCTTCGAGTTCGGCCAGACGTTCTTCGGCGTCGGCGACGGCTTCTTCGGCCGAGGAGGTATCGCCCTGTTCCTGATCCTCGAGCGCGTTGCGGGTGTCGAAGTCGCTCAGTGCCTCTCGGGCGTCGACCACTCGTTCTTCGGCGTCGGTAACGGCGTCTTCGGCGCGAGTGACCGCGTCGGCGGCGGCTTCGAGGCGCTGCTCGTCGGCCTGCTGGGCCGCGGCGACCTGACGGTTCGCCCCCGTGATCTGGTCGGCGCTGGCGCCATTGCGTTCGAGTTCCGTGAGGTTGTCGATGGCGCTCAGCAGGCCCTCGCCCGGCGTCGAGTTCTCTTCCTCGACCTGTTGCTCCCGGGCTTCGGCCAGCGCTTCGAGCGCATCGGCGACCCCGTCTTGAGCGAAGCTGATTGCATCGACGAGCTGCTCGCGTTGCTGCGATTCGTTGAAGCGCTCCAGGTCCGAAGGCGGCTCCTGGAGATCATCGAGGCGGTCGTTCGCGTCGGCGAGCTGTTCGCGTGCAGCCTCGACCTGGTCGCGGGCGATGTCTAGTTGGCTTTCCTCGCCATCGCTTTCGGCTCGTGGTTCGTAACCGGCCGCCTCGTACATCGCCGTAATCGCCTCTTCGGTCGCCGAGCCGTAGAGGCGGTCGGGCGTAACGGTCAGATAGCCGAGCCGGGCCAACGCTTCTTCGAGCTGGAGCACGTCGTCGCCTTCGAGGCCCGGCTTGAATTCGCGGAAGCCAGGAAGCGAACCTTCGAGGACGAACACCGGGCGACCGGACACCTCGATCAGGACATCACCCTCGTTGACGACCGAGTCGATCTCAGGCACACGCCCGGTGACGACGCGCGAAGCACCGTCGCCGAGCGCGGTGTCGAGCACCAGGTCGATGGCACCTTCGAACTCGGCATCACCCCGCACAACCACGTCGTTGGAGAGCGCCGTTGTCTCAACCGGCACCGCGATCAGCGATGGCTCCGGCGCCTCGACCTCGGCGCGAGCTTCCTCTGGTGACTCGAGGCGTTGACCCAGAACGAAGCCGCCGGCCCCAAAGAGGACGGCCACTGCGATGACGGCAAAGAACAGTCGCTTGCGACTCTGCATACCTACAAGAGTGCACCGCCAAAGGTGAGAAAAGGGTTAGAGAACGACACATTTCGCAAGATTCGCTCGTCTGCGTCGTCGAGTTGACCCGCCGCGTTACTCCCCAGTCGCGCCGTCGACGGCCTCGCGAAGCAAGTCGGCATGGCCGATGTGGCGGGCGTATTCCTCGATCAGATGGGCAAGAATCCAACGCACACTCGGCGCTTGTTGGTCGGGCCAGCGTTCGCGAGCACCGCCGCCAAGACCGAACTCGTCGACGCCACGTCGCAGCAGTTCATCGGAGCGACCGACCGATACCCGCCACGTCGAAATGATGTCCTCAGGACTGCGCACGTGGGCCTGATTCCACTCCCAATCCATGTCGGCCTGCCAGTCGACCGAGTCCCACGGCGCCAGCGTGTTCTTGCCCCGATTCCACAGCACCCGCGACGACCAGTGGTCCTCGACATAGGCCATGTGCATGAGCAGGCCGCCAAGGGTCATGGTCGAAGCGGCCGTCGTAGCGCGCATCGCGTCGGCATCAAGACCTCGGCACTTCCACGCCAAGGTGGTGCGCTGGTAGTCGAGATAGCCGAGCAAGGTGGCCGCTTCGTCGCCAAAGGTCGGAGGTTCGAACCGTCCGACCTCGTCGACAGTTCGGGCTTCGCTGGTGCGGTCATCGAAGCCCCCAACGAATGCGCAGAGCGAGTCGACCAGGGTCGTCGAGAGCGTTGCGTCGTAG
>CALLPT010000322.1 GCA_938015575.1 uncultured Acidimicrobiales bacterium | reverse complement strand
CCGTGTCGCGAACCGTGATCGGCAAGCTCTTGTCCACGGTTGTCGACTGCAGCACGAACGCAGGCGAGCGACCCGCTATGTGCACCGAGCCGCTGCTTGGCTCGATCGTGCCGGCCAACACCCCGAGCAGGGTGGACTTGCCGGAGCCGTTGGGACCGATCACAGCAAGCGCCGAGGCAGCTGGAACCTCGATCGTCACACCGTCGAGCGCGACGTGGTCACCGAACAACACCCGCAGGTCTGTCGTTGAGATTGCGATCGACATCGAGGCAAGGTTAGGCCCCTGGTTTCTGAAACCGATTCTCATTCTGGTTGTTGTGACGCGACCAGGACGTCTACGGTGTCAAATCGATACTGGTTCTCACTCCGAGGTCACGGATGAATCTCTCCTCCAAAGTTGTCGTGGCGGTGCTCGCTTGCTTCGCGGTCATCAGTGCGTCGTGCGGAAGTGACGAGACGGGATCTGCCACGGGCAGCGACAACGAGCCAACGGTCGTGGTGACAACCAACATCTTGGGCGACGTCGTGGAGCAGATGGTCGGCGATCACGTGAACGTGGTGACGATCATGCCGGTCGGCGCCGACCCCCACGACTTCCAGGCCTCAGCCCAACAGGTCGCCCAGATCGGCGAGGCCGCCGCTGTCATCATCAACGGAGCAGGCTTCGAAGAGGCACTCGTCGATGTCCTTGCCTCGGCCCAAGCCGATGGCACGCTCGTGTACGAAGCAATCAGCGCGGTCAACACCCTCGAGTTCGCCACCAGCCACGACGAGCACGATGACGACGAGCACGATGACGACGAGCACGACGACGACGACGAGCACGACGACGAGCACGATGACGACGATCCCCACTTCTTCGCGGATCCGGCCCGCATGGCTGTGGCCGCGCAAGGCATCGTTGACTTCCTTGGGGCCAACCTCGACAGCATTGACCTCGATGCCATGCAATCCAGCGCCGCGGACTACATCGATCAACTCGAGCTACTCGATGCCGAGGTCGCGGCGACGCTCGATACCTTGGCTCCGGATCAGCGTGTCCTTGTCACCAACCACGAGGTCTTCGGCTACTTCGCCGACCGTTACGACTTCGAGGTCGTGGGCACCGTGATCCCAGGCGGCAGCACCACCGATGGCGCCAGCGCGCAGGCGCTCGCGAGCCTGGCGGACATCATCCGCGCCGAAGGCGTTTCGGCGATCTTCGCCGACACCTCGTCGTCGAGCGAGCTCGCCGAGACCCTCGCGGGCGAAGTCGGAGACATCGAGGTGGTTGAGCTGTTCTCGGAGTCACTCGGCGAGGACGGCTCCGACGGCGCCACCTACATTGACATGGTTCGCGCCAACGCCGAACGCATCGCAGCCGCTCTCGGCTGAGAAGGGAACACTCCGTTGGACTGGCTCATCGAAGCGTTCGAACCGGCGTTCATGCAGCGGGCCCTGCTCGGCAGCCTGATCGCCGTGATCGCGACGTCGCTCGTCGGGACCTGGGTCGTATTACGCGGGCTTGCATTTCTCGGTGACGCCCTGGCTCACGGCGTGATTCCCGGCATTGCCCTCGCCGTCTTGTGGGGATTCAGCCCGATCATCGGCGCGTTCGTGGCCTCGTTGGTCATGAGCGGCCTGGTCAGCGTCGTGTCGAACCGGACCACCGTGCGCGAAGACACCGCAATTGGTTTGCTGTTCGTCGGCATGCTCTCGCTCGGCATCGTCATCGTGTCCCGAGCCCGAGCCTTTTCGACGGAAGTCACCGCGTTGCTGTTCGGCGACGTCCTGGGCGTGACGCGCGGCGACATCATGAATCAGCTGATTGCGACGGCCATCGTGGCCGCTACGACCATCGTGCTCTATCGCCCGTTTATGGCGCTGACGTTCAACCGGGACAAGGCCAAGACGCTCGGTATGCACCCAGGAATCGCGCACACTGCGCTGCTGTCACTTCTGGCGCTGAGCATCGTGGCCAGTTTCCAAGCAATCGGCACCCTGCTTGTCTTCGGCCTGCTCGTTGGACCACCTGCGACGGCGACGCTGCTCGTGCGGCGGGTACCCGTCATCATGGGTGTGTCGATGGCGCTCGGTTCGCTCGCCGTCGTTCTCGGACTGCTCGTCAGCTTCCATTACGGCACGGCCGGCGGCGCAACCATCGCCGGCTTCAGCGTGCTCATGTTCTTCGTTGCCCTCGCTGGCCGCGAGGCCGTCACGGCGCTTCGCCGACCTGCGCCCGCGACGCTGGCCTGATCAGGCGACGACGCTCATCATTGCTGCGGCGGCGTCAGCCAAGGGCCAACGCCGCCCGACCCGCGACGTTCAGCTCGTCGCGTGAGAACCGGTTCGTCCAGCCTTGCTCGTAGTGCTCGGCCGGAAAATCATCGGGACTCGCCCCGCTCAGGAACGAGTCGCGCAGACGTTGCGCGTAGCGTTCGTTTCGTTCACACCAAGGTGCGGCGGGGATGTACATCACGTTGCCCCAGCCCTGCTGATTCTGCACCGGCTCGACGCCGTGGATGATGTCGCAGTGCCACCACACCGAGTCGCCCGCTCGCACGTCGGGGATTCGACTGAACGCCCGCATCAGTAGCGGGTGGTGCTCCTGGGAGACGGGCAGCGCCCGGTTGAGCTGTACGCCGCACATGTCGTCGTCGGCAATGTCGGACAAGAGCGGCCGAAGCAGGACATAGGCCATTGCCTCGGGAATCGGGATTGATCGCAGCACGCCTTGATCGGCGTTCATGTCGCAGAGCGCGGTCCATCCCTGAAAGGTCCGGAACGCAGAACACATCGTGGAGCCGTCGTACTGGCTGCCCTCGGTGCGATACGAGGCATCCCACGGGTCGTACTGGTCGATCGATCCGCTGAACACGTGACGGAACGCGTCTTGGTAGGCCCGAGTCATCCACAGATCAAGGGTTCCCGTATCCACGTGCGGACCGAGGCCCTTCGAGTCACCGCCCGGCGGTCGACGTCGGATGCGGTCGGGATACATGGCCTGGCGATCGGGTTCGAACCATCGCTGTCCTTCGCCCTCGAAGCGCCATTGGTGGTTGAGGAACGACTGCACGACCGCCATCCGTTCGCTCTGGCGAGCCTGCATCTGTGCGCTCGACCAGTAGATGGGATAGATCTCGGGTTTCGACGACACGCTGTGGAAGAAGTTGTCGCCCCGGCCTCGATAGGACCCGAAGAAGTCGTTCGACTCGATGTAGTCGACGATGTC
>CALLPT010000321.1 GCA_938015575.1 uncultured Acidimicrobiales bacterium | reverse complement strand
GCAGGCGTGACCCCGATCCTGGTGCCATCATCGGCCAACGGAGGCCAGATGGTCGCGTTCGAGGAGATGTTCGCGATGTTCGACGCCGCCTGAGCGGTCGGCTGGGCGTCGGTCTGGGCCCTCGGCCTGGGTTGCCGCTCGGCTACGGGTTGGCGTAGGTCGTCGGCACGGGTGTCACCAGTGTCGGCGGGTTGGGGAAGGCCGGGCACGAGGTGCGGCCGGTCGCGCCGGTCGCCGGGTCGCGCCAGAAGATCTTGGCGACCGCCGTCGTGGTGTCGAAGAGATAGGTCAGGCTGTCGGGTGACGACGCGCCGTTGGAGAACACGATCGGTTCCGGAATCGGGAACTCGTACTGCAGGTCGAGCACGACGTCTTTGGGTGTCCAGCTCACGGTGACGCGCATCTGATCGTCTCGCGTCGCGTCTTCCCACTTGATGCTCTGCGTCGGCCGCACCTGGCAGCTCACGGTCAGGGCGCCGCCACCCGAGCTTCCGCCCGACCCGGTCGTGCCGACGTTGACGGTGCCGCACGTGACGTTGGTGACCTCTTGGGTCGTGCGGTCCGTGGCTGTCAGGGTGATCAGGTAGCTGCCTTCGGCGTTGTAGATGACCGTGCCGCTATTGGGTGCCCCGGCGACGGTGTTGTTGCCGAAGTTCCAGAGGAACTGCAGGTTTGATGCTGATTCGGCGGGCGTCACCGACGCGGTGAGCTGGGGAATCGCTTCGTCGACGTCGACCGAGATGGGGAATGATGCGCCGCTGCAGGTGACCACGAGAATGCTCGGGTCGACGGTCGGGGTCGGCGTCGGCCCGCTTGGCTGAGACGGCTGGCTCGGCGCCGACGTGGGTGCCGGAGCGGTCGTTGGAGCGGTCGTCGGAACCGGCGTGGATCCCGCATCGGCAGCAGCGTCGCCGGCATCGTCGGGGTCGGGTGACGGCAGCGGAACCGGGGTAGGCAACTCGAGCGGCGTCGGTGACGGAACCGGTGTCGGTTCGCCGACTTCGGCACTCTCGGCCGGCGATGTTGGAATCGGTGTCGAGGTCGGCACCAGATTCGAGGTGTCGACGGCGGTGTTGTCATCGCCCGAGAGCGCCTGCAGCAAGAACCAGATAGCCAAAGCGAGGATGATCGCCGGCACCAGCACGGCCAGAGCTAAGCGCCATCCTTCAAGTCGTCGATTCATCGTCTGACCCTCCCACCGGCTCCACATCAACGGCTTGGTTGCCGTCGGCGCCGACTACTCCTCATCGGCGAAGCCGAATGATCGTAACCACGCTACTTGGCTTAGACCCCCCAATTGGGGTCAGTGTCTCGGCGTTTCCCACCGAAGCGGAAACGGCGTAGGATTTTGGCGTGCCTGAGTATCGTTCACGAACCACCACCCACGGTCGCAACATGGCGGGCGCTCGCGCCCTCTGGCGAGCGACCGGTATGCAAGACGATGACTTCGACAAGCCGATCATCGCCATCGCGAACAGCTTCACCCAGTTCGTGCCCGGCCATGTGCACCTCAAGGATCTCGGCCAGTTGGTCGCCCGCGAGATCGAAGAGGCCGGTGGCGTCGCCAAAGAGTTCAACACGATTGCCGTCGACGACGGGATCGCCATGGGCCACGGCGGCATGCTCTACAGCCTTCCCTCGCGTGAGCTGATCGCCGACGCGGTCGAATACATGGTCAACGCGCACTGTGCCGACGCCATCGTGTGCATCTCGAACTGCGACAAGATCACCCCCGGCATGCTCATGGCCGCGATGCGTCTCAACGTGCCCGCGATCTTCGTCAGCGGTGGCCCGATGGAGGCCGGCAAGACCCGATTGGCCGGCGCCGAGGTCAAGGTCGACCTCATCTCGGCCATGATGACCGCGGGCGACAGTTCCGTGTCTGACGAAGACGTCGAAGCCGTCGAACGCTCGGCCTGCCCAACCTGTGGTTCGTGTTCGGGCATGTTCACCGCCAATTCAATGAACTGTCTGACCGAAGCGCTCGGCCTGTCCCTGCCGGGCAATGGCACCGTGCTCGCCACGCATAGCGACCGCGAGCGCCTCTTCCTCGAAGCCGGCCGCACGATCGTCGATATCGCCAAGCGTTACTACGAAAAAGACGACGACAGCGTGCTTCCACGCAACGTCGCCAGTCGCACCGCGTTCGAAAATGCCATGGCGCTCGACATTGCTATGGGCGGAAGCACCAACACGGTGCTGCATATCCTGGCCGCGGCCCAAGAGGGCGAGATCGAGTTCACGATGGCCGACATCGATGAGCTGAGCCGCCGGGTCCCGAACATCTGCAAGGTCGCGCCGGCGGTCGAGCAGTATCACGTCGAAGACGTGCATCGCGCCGGCGGCATCATTGGCTTGCTTGGCGAACTCTCCCGCGGCGGACTGGTCGACGCGAGCGTGCACACGGTGCACAGCGAGACGTTGCAGGCCGCGATCGACGAATGGGACATCACGTTGGAATCCTGTGGCTCGGCGGCCAAGGAGTTCTGGCGTGCGGGTCCGGCCGGCATCCCGACCCAGGTCGCGTTCAGCCAGTCGACCCGTTGGGACACCCTCGACGACGATCGCCAGGGTGGCTGTATTCGGTCGGTCGAACACGCCTACAACGCCGACGGCGGTTTGGCCGTGTTGTACGGCAACATCGCCGAAGACGGTTGCATCGTCAAGACCGCTGGTGTCGACGAGTCGATCTTCACGTTCTCGGGACCGGCGAAGGTCTTCCACAGCCAAGACGACGCGGTCGAGGGCATCCTCGACGAGGACCAGGTCCAGGCCGGCGATGTCATCATCGTCGCCTACGAAGGGCCCAAGGGCGGGCCGGGCATGCAAGAGATGCTGTATCCGACGACCTACATCAAGAGCCGCGGCCTCGGCAAGGAATGCGCGCTGTTGACCGATGGACGGTTCTCGGGCGGCACCTCGGGTCTGAGCATCGGCCACGCATCACCCGAAGCAGCGGCCGGTGGCGCAATCGGCCTCATCCGCGATGGCGACACGATCATGATCGACATCCCGAACCGCACCATCAATGTCGATCTCACCGACGAAGAACTCGCCGCCCGACGAGCCGAAGAAGAAGCGCACGGCAAGGCAGCGTTCACACCTCGGGGGCGCGAGCGGGTCGTCAGCCAGGCCTTGCGTGCCTACGGCGCGTTGACCACGAGCGCCGATCGCGGCGCCGTGCGCGACATCAGCCAGCTCTGAACCCGATCGCCGGCAGCCAGTCGGATCAGGCCGTCACGTCGATGACTGCCTGATCCTTGCCGGCGCGTTTGGCCGCGTAGAGCGCGGCGTCGGCCTTGCGCCGCCAGGCCGCGAGATCCAGCGGTGTTCCCGACTGTCGCAAGGCAACACCGATGGATACGGCGGGCACCAAGGTGCCAGTCCCCGCGTCGATTGGATGCTGCGCGATGTAGGTCCGAATCCGTTCGACGATGACGCGGGCTTCGTCTTCGGGCAGCGCCGGCATTGCGACGACGAACTCGTCGCCGCCAAGACGAGCGATGACGTCGCGTCTGCGGCGCGTCGACTCGCGTAGCGCGTCGGCCAAGGTGCGTAGGACGGCGTCGCCGACATCGTGGCCGTATCCGTCGTTGATCGGCTTGAAGTTGTCGAGGTCGAGCATGAGCACCGCGCCCCGGTGCTGGGCTGCTTCGAGCGCGGCTGGCGCAGCCGCTTGAAAGCCGCGCAGGTTGAGAAGACCGGTGAGCGGATCGCGCCGGGCGAGATCGCGCAACTCGACCGATTCGGCCGAGAGCTGCTCGGTCGTTTCGACCAGGGAATGGTTTGCCGCGGCAACCTCGGTGATGTCGTGCAGCACCCGGACCAGGAACACACCTGCATCGCTTCGAACACGCGAGGTGGTCATCAAGACCTCGCACAGGCGTCCGTTGTCGAAGGTCAGAGTCTCGTAACGCTCATCCGCGGTGCCGGTGCTCAGCACTCGACGATCGCCGTCGGGGTGGGGGACGAGGATGGGGGCGAGCGCTTCGTCGGTCGCGCCCAGTACGTCAGATGCTGCGACGGAGAACATCCGGCAGAAGGCCGCGTTGACCCACACATAACGAAGCTCAGCGTCCTTGATGGCAAGGGCCTCGCTCATCGCTTTGAGCGCGGCCCATCCAAGTTCCGGCGGTACGAGAGTCGTTGCGGCCATCGCGATCTCCTCGGCTCGTGTCTCTCCTAGACGCCCCAGCCCGAGAAGTGTCGCGTCGCTTACTCATTTGAGTGACGCTTGTCTGGATTGGGCTACGTTCGCCCGATGCAGCTCGGCATTTGTTTTCATCGGGAAGAGCCTGCGGTGACGGTCACCGAGCGTTGTCGCCAGGCCGAGGTGTTGGGCTTCGACGAGTTTTGGGTCATCGAGGACTGTTTCTATACGGCTGGTCCAACCCTGGCTGCTGCTGCGCTCACCGCGACGACCGACATCACTGTCGGGATCGGGATCATGCCGGTCGTGGCCCGCAACGCGGCGGTCACGGCAATGGAGATCGCCACGTTGGCGGAGCTGGCTCCTGGCCGCTTTCACGCCGGTCTCGGTCACGGGGTGCAGAGCTGGATGGGACAGATGCACGCACGCGTGGCCTCCCCACTCACCGCGCTCGAAGAGACCTTCGATGCCGTTCGCCGCTTGCTCGACGGCGAGACGGTCACGGTCGATGGGCGCTATGTGAGCCTCGACGAGGTTGCGCTTCAGCCGCCACCGTCACCGCCCCCGTTGCTATCGGCCGGGGTGCGAGGTCCGAAGTCGATGGAGATTGCCGGCCGGTGCGGCGACGGCGTCATCCTCGCCGACTTTGTCAGCGCCGAATATGTCCGCGACGTACGTGAGCAACTCGGGCCGGGCGAGCACCGGATCACCGTCTTCGCCTCGCTCGATCTGGCCGAGAACCAGGATCAGCTGGCCGAGTTCCGCGCTGGCATTGCCCACTTCGTGGCCAGTGTCGCCGAAGACGCCCCGATCTCCTTGCGGAGCGCACCGTTCTGGCCCGAGTTGGCCGAGCGGGCCAGTGCCGTCGGCTGGTACGACGCGATCGTGGCGATGCCGAACGAGTGGTGGTCGACGATCTCCGGCGTCGGCGTCGCCGAAGACGTCGTGCGCTATGTGAGCTCCTTGCAAGCGGCCGGGGTCGACGCCGTCGCGTTCTTCCCCGATCCGTTCGATGCCGCGGTCGCGACCGCCACCGCAGGCGAGCGGTTGCTTCCGCTGCTACGCGAGCTGGGCTAGCCGCGCAGGCTGAGGCTGTGGTTCCCAGCCGTGCCCAACGTGAGGCGCGGCCCCGCGATCGCGTACTCGGTGACGCGGTTGAGCCGGTCAACCATTTCGTCGAGGAACGCACGCTCGTCGCAGGTGAACACGGCATCGGCGGCGTCGAGATCAATGCGAGCGTTTCCGTCGCCGCCGGGCTCGATCGTCGCCGGCCCGGTGAGGGTCCAGCAGCGCCCTTTGGCCGCAATCGTTCCTTCGTCGAACGTCAGCGTCACTTGTTCCATGCCGGCGGCGTTCATCGCTGCTTCGCCGTCGAGGAACGTGTCGAGTGTCCAGACGGTGCCGATGAGCGATGCGTCGGGTGGCGCGGTGCGCACGACATAGGTGAGCGTCGTGTCCGGGCCTTGCAACGTGAGTCGATCGGCCTCGACGGCCCAACCGGTCGCTCCGGTCAGCGCGGCCATGTACCACTGCTCGAAGTCCATCAACGTTGTATCCATGCACGCCATCTCCGTCATGAATGCCTCGCCGATGACGAGCGAACCGTCGCCTTCGAATGTCGCTCGACCACCCATCGAGTTGCAACCAGCGGAACCCCCGAACGTCTCGCCTTCGACGTCGAAATCGATGGCGATATCGGGAAGCGGCACGGTGTCGCCATTGGTCACGAGGCGATCGAGTACCCATGCGCCATCAGGCGAGGCAGCGGTGGCGGCGCCGGACGAACTGTCGCGGCCGCAGGCGACAAGAAGCAGGGCCAGGAGAACAGCGAGGGAAACGACGTTGGTGCGTTGCATAGGAATGAGACGTTGCCAAGGGCGCGCTGGTTCCCGAGATGCTCAACCACGCCCAACGAAGGGCATCTGGTTGGCCATCACGGTCATCGTGAGCACGTTGGCGTCGAGGGGCAGCGACGCCATGTACGCGACCGCACTGCCGACGTGGGACACGTCCATCGTCGCCTCGGCTCGAATGGATCCATCGGCTTGGCGCACGCCGGTCTTCATCACCTCGACCATCGGTGTTGCCGCATTGCCGATGTCGATCTGGCCGCAGGCGATGTCATGGTCGCGGCCATCGAGCGACAACGACTTGGTCAGGCCCGTGATGGCGTGCTTGGTGGCCGTGTAGGGGGCGCTATTCGGGCGGGGCGTCGTTGCCGAGATGGAACCGTTGTTGATGATGCGGCCACCGCGAGGGCGCTGTGCCTTCATCTGGGCAAACGCGGCTCGGGCGCACAGGAACGAACCGGTCAGGTTGATGTCGACGACTCGACGCCACGCCTCGACCTCGAGCTCGTCGGGTGCCACGGGTGGCGCTCCGACGCCGGCATTGTTGAACACCAGGTCGACTCGACCGAATGCGTTGACGGCAGCGGCGAACAAGGCCTCGACCGACGCCGCGTCGGCGACATCGGTCGCGACGGCCAGGCGGTCTCCACCGAGCAAGGCACAGGTTTCGTCGAGGGGTTCCTGGCGACGCCCTGCAGCAACGATCGTCCAACCGTCGGCAGCCAGCGCCACGGCAGCGGCGCGGCCAATGCCGGTGCCGGCTCCGGTCACGATGGCGATGCGAGGCTCAGCGGGCGTGGTTTGGGTCATGGCCCAATCATGGCCCACGATGGCGTCATGACCGACACGATCACGGACATCGACCCGGCCTGGCTGGCGCCGACCTGGTTCATCGACAGCGATAGCCCAGTCGTCGCCCAGTTCGCTGACGAAGCCGCGGCAGGTGCCACGAACCAGCGCGACACGGCCGTCGCCCTGTTCCTCGCGGTGCGTGACGGGTACCGCTACAACCCCTATGGCACCGAGCGCACACCCGAGTCGTACCGGGCAAGCTCGGTCGTTGCGTCCGAGTCGAACTGGTGTGTGCCCAAGTCGGTGCTGTTGACCGCCGCGGCCCGTCACTGCGGCATTCCGTCGCGACTCGGCTTCTCTGATGTGCGCAATCATCTGACGAGCGAGAAGCTGATGGCGTCGATGGGCACCGATCTGTTTGCCTGGCATGGCTATTCGGAGCTGCTGCTCGACGGGCAGTGGCGAAAAGCGAGCTCGGCGTTCAATATCGAGTTGTGCGAGAAGTTCGGTGTGAAGGTGCTCGACTTCGACGGCACCAACGATGCCCTGATGCACCCGTACGACGAGTCGGGCAATCGGCACATGGAATACGTCAACCAACGTGGCAGCTTCGACGACCTGCCGCTTGACGAGATCCATGCGACCTTCGACGAGCTCTACCAGGGCACCGAGTTCGATGGTTCCGACGACGAGGCGTTCTCGTGATCAAGCTCACGTTTTGCCTGCGACGTCTACCGCATCTCACGCGAGCCGAATTCCAGTCGTACTGGAGCGAGACCCACGCTCGGCTTGTCGCCGAGCGAGCCGAGGTGCTGAAGATCCGTCGCTATGTCCAGGTCCACACTCGCGACGACCTCGACGGGTTGCATAGCGCATTTCGTCGGCGCAACGACGACGCCCCGGAACCGTTCGATGGGGTCGCCGAGCTGTGGTTCGACAGCCTCGACGACATGGGTGGCGATGACCCCGACCGGCGCCAAGCGCAGGCCGAACTACTCGCCGACGAGCGGAACTTCATCGACCTCGCCAACTCGCCGATGTGGCTGAGTGAGGAGAACAGGGTGGTCGGTTGAGTTCCGGCCGCGCCGACGCGGCCACTCGGTAGCCAACTGGGCCCACTCGGTCCCGAACTGGGCCTACTCGGGTACCCAACTGGGCTTGGTTTTCGACAGGTACGCCTTCATGCCCTCTTGGCCCTCGGGCGACTCGAACAGGCTGGCCGAGAACTTGCCAGTCCAAGCCATCGCATCACCGAAGCCCATCGACGGGATGTCGCGCACAAGCTGTTTCGAGGCGGCGAGCGCCTTGGGGCCTCCGAGCACGACATCGGCAACGATTTCGTCGACCTTGGCGTCGAGCTGATCCATCGGCAACGCGTAGTTGACCAGCCCAAGACGGGCGCCTTCGACCGCGGTGAAACGGTTCCCACGCAAGAAAGCTTCGGTCGCTTCTCCCTGGCGCATTTTCGGAAGACAGATCACCGAGATCATCGCCGGAGCCACACCGATACGAACCTCGCTGAACCCCATCTTGGCCGTATCGAGGGCGACGGAGATGTCGGTCACCGCGGCGAGCCCGAGCCCCCCGGCGACGGCGTGACCGCCAATGCGGCCGATCCACGGCTTGGGTGACATACGAATGCGTTCGAAGACATTGATGCCGTTGCCCGGGGCGTCATCGGCGTCAGCGTCGGGCCGGTCGTCGTCGGAGCGCTCGGAGAGGTCCGCACCAGCGCAGAACGTCGTGCCTTCGTTGGTGAGGACAACGACCCGCACCGCGTCGTCGTTGTCCGCTCGATCCATCGCCTCGCCCAGTTCGGCGACGAGCTGGCGACTCAGCGCATTGCGATTGTCGGGGTCGGCCAGCGTGACGGTGAGGACGCCGTTGGACAGTTCGGTGGTGACCTTGGACATGTCCTGGTTCTACCTCAAGCGATGGGTGCGTTGAGAATGCTCGCCCGCGTCATACTCACGACATGGGTAGCGACATGATCGTCCTCGACGGGGGCATGGGCAAGCATCTGGAGCGGTCAGGCGCACCGTTTCGACAACCCGAGTGGTCGGCGCTTGCCCTGCTCGAAGACCCCGACACCGTGTACCAAGCGCACGTCGACTTCATCGAGGCCGGGGCCGACGTCATCATCGTCAACTCTTATGCCGTCGTGCCGTTTCACCTGGGCGACGAGCGGTTCGCAGCGCGCGGTCATGAACTCGCGACGCTGGCCGGGCGCCTCGCCCGCCAGGCTGTCGACGACGTTGCTGGCTCGACGGGTGAGACGGTCCGGGTGGCAGGTTCGCTTCCGCCGCTATTCGGTTCCTATGAACCGGACAAATTCAGGCCGCGAGAAGCGCCCGCGCTCTACGACGCTCTCGTGCAGGCCCAGGCGCCGTTCGTCGATCTGTGGATGGGCGAGACGGTGAGCTCGATCCGCGAAGCCGAGGCGATCATGGCCGCCGTCGACCGTCGCGATGACTCGGCGAAGCTCTGGATGTCGTTCACGGTGCCCGACGATCCACCAGGTGAGCTGGTGACGTTGCGGTCAGGCGAATCAATCGCCGCCGCTGTCGACGCGGTGCGCGGTCGGGTGAGCGCGATCCTGTTCAACTGCTCGCCGCCCGAGGCGATCGGTGTGGGCCTTCGTCAGGTGCACGCGGCGCTCGCGGACAATCCCGAGGGGGTCTTGGTCGGTGCCTACGCCAATGCCTTCGTGGAAAAGGAGCCGGGCTACGCAGCCAACGAAGTCGTCCTGGATCGGCGCGCCGAACTGACGCCTGAGCACTACCGCGACATGTGTGCGGGATGGGCCGCCCACGGAGCGACGATCCTGGGTGGCTGCTGCCAGATGTTTCCCGAGCACATCTCGGCACTGACAGACTTGCGTTCATGAGCTTCGCCGCTGGAACGACCACGTTGCCAACACCCGCACTTTTGCTCGACGGGGCTGCGCTCGATCACAACATTGCCGCGATGAGCGCTGTGCTCCCCGGGCGTCGGTTGCGGCCACACGTCAAGGCGTTCAAGTCGACGGCCCTGGCACAACGCCTGGCCGATGCCGGACACGACACCTTTACCGTCGCAACGTTGCGCGAAGCGGCCGGTCTGCTCCGAGCCGGTCTCGGCGAAGACGTTTTGCTGGCGAACGAGAGCGTCGATGTCGAGCTGCTCCGCTCGGTGGCCGAACTGCCGGGAAACCTCACCGTCGCCGTCGACTCGACCGAGACGATCGCGGCCGCCGCTGCCGCGGGCGTCGCCGCTGTGCTGATCGATGTCAACGTCGGCCTGCCCCGGTGCGGCTGTGACCCTGAAAACGCGGGCGCGCTGGCGGACCAAGCGGTCGCCGCTGGGCTGCGGGTTCGCGGCGTGATGGGCTACGAGGGCCATCTCATGATGGTCGCCGATCCCGCGTCCAAGGCTCGCAAGGTCGAGCGTTCGATGGCATTGCTCCTGGCCGCGTCGGAAGCCGTGCGCCAGAACCACCCCGACGCGACGATCATTTCGGCCGGCGGAACCGGAACCTTCGACACGAACACGTGGGCCAACGAGATTCAGGCTGGCTCCTACCTGATGAT
>CALLPT010000320.1 GCA_938015575.1 uncultured Acidimicrobiales bacterium | reverse complement strand
TGCTCGATGTCGTTCGAGCCGCGCGTGTGATGCCAGATGTCGACACACAGTCCGCCGTTCGAGCGGTCGGCCTCTTCGACGATGCGACGTCCGGCGTCAGCATCGAACACGTTCGGCGTGAACGGCAAGAACTCGAGCCCGACAACAAGCCCGTGTTCACCGGCACGATCACACAGCGCCCCGAACGCAGCGCCTGCTTCGGCCAGGTCGTCGCTCACCGGACCGATCGCCTGGATGTAGCGGCAGCCGTATCGCTCGGCCATCGCCCAGGCGGCGTCTTCCATCGCAGCGTAGCTTTCGTCGGTCAGGCCAACGGTGCCCCAGCCACGCAAGACCTCGATGTCGCACAGCGGAAGATCGTGCTCAGCGAGCAGGTCATCGAGTTCGCCCAGCCGGTCGGCGTTGCGCAACCGCACCCAGTCACCGATGTAGAGGCCCATGCCGTCGTAGCCCGCCATCGCCGCAGCCCTCACACGATCCGCGATGTCGTGGTGGCGGTCGAGTGTGAAGTGGCTCAGAACCAGATGCTCACCGCTCCACTGCCCGCCACTACGTTCCTTCATAGGACCGAGTCTCACACGACGACGATGGGGAGAACGAACGTGGCACGTCTTGACGGCAAGGTGGCAGTAGTAACCGGCGGAGCGAGCGGCATCGGCGAAGGCACCGTCCGCCGCTTTGTCGAAGAGGGCGCCAAGGTGATCGTCGCCGACATCCAAGACGCCCCCGGCCAAGCGCTCGCCGCCGAACTGGGCGACGCGGCTCGGTTCGCGCATTGCGACGTGACCTCCGAGGCTGACGTGTCCGGCGCCGTCGAGATGGCAATGAGCGAGTTCGGCCGCCTCGACGTGATGTTCAACAATGCGGGCATCGTGGGCGCCATCGGTTCGATCACTGAGACGACCTACGAGGCCTGGAACGAGACGGTGGCGATCCTGTTGTCGAGCGTCTTCTTGGGCATGAAGCATGCGGGCGCGGCGATGGTCGCGCAGGGCCAAGGCGGTTCGATCATCTCGACATCGTCGACGGCGGGCATCCTCGGCGGCCTCGGCCCGCACACCTACACGGCAGCCAAGCACGGCGTGATCGGGCTCACGAAGTCCGTGGCGAACGAGCTCGCCCCACACCAGATCCGAGTCAACGCGATCTCGCCGGGGAACACGGCGACGGCGATGACGGCGTCGGTCATCAGCGGTGACCACACCGACACCGATGGTGCCGCCGACAAGATCGGCATGGGCTCGCCGCTCGGCTACTCGGGCTTCCCGCTCGACATCGCCAACGCGGCGCTCTATCTCGCGTGCGAGGAATCCCGCTACGTCAGCGGCCACACCCTGGTCGTCGACGCAGGCCAGACGATGTCGGGCATGACAGCCCACCGCTTCCACCAGGGCAACGGAACCGTCATCGGCGAAGCCGGCCGCCGCGGGTAACTTCCGCCTGATGAACTGGAGCAGCGACGCATCGGTCGGTGACTGGTTCATCGATGGGCTCCGGCCGTTCCATGCCCATCGAGTGGGGTCGATCGTTCCCGCCGGGTTCGATGCCGTGACCCGCATCATGCATCCGATCGACTCGGGAAATGAGCGGGACAAGTGGACCTGGGCCGCGGTCGCCGAGTCCAACGGACGCATCGCTCATCGGAACATGCAGCTCCACAACATCGCCACGCCTTCGGGTGAAGCACCACGGCACGACGAACGCCGCGGTTGGTACGTGTGGGAGGGCGACCTGCCAGCGGTCGAGATGCGTGCACTCGGCACATTGCTTCAGACGTTCACGCAACCCGATTCCTTCTGCGTCTTTGGGGTCTGGATCGGCTACGGCGGGATGGAAATCCCGTCAGCGACCCTCGATGCCTTGATGCGAATACCGAATCGAGACCACGCATTGCTCGTCGGCGAGCTGGGCGATCTGGACAAAGCCTGGAGAATGCTCGGACGCCAGTCACCGAACCTCTGGTGGCCCGCTGACCGCAGCTGGTCTGTCGTCTCCGAAATCGACTTCGCATGGACCTACGTCGCGGGCACCATTGCCATCATCGAGGCAATCGAGGCCAGCCCAGCGCTCGAGGCGTACCGCGTGACGTACGACGACGATCACACCGTCAACGGCGACCTCATCAATCGCTGACCCCCTGCCCAAGCAGAGGGGAGAGTTGCAGGTGTCAGAGACGTGCAACTAGGTGGGCGAGACCAGGACCTTGGTTTCGGTGCTGGTGCCGCTGGCCAGGTCCGCGATGGCGTCGTGGAGACCGTCGACTGTCACGGTCGAGCTGTGCATGGGATCGAGTTGCAGGCGGCCGTCGGCGATCATGCCCATGCAGCGCTCGAAGTCATCGTGGGTGTAGGCCAGCGCACCGGAGAACTGGACTTCCTTGACCAGCCACACCGCCGGATTGATCGTGGCCTGACCGATCGGCAAGCCGATGAGACACACGCGGCCGCCGCGACGGGAGCGATCCACCGCCTGCTGAATCGTCTCGGGACGTCCGACACACTCATAGACGAGGTCGGCACCAAGCCCTCGGGTCCGCTCCTTGATGAACGCATCGGCGACATCCAGGCCAACCGCATGCGTGGCACCGAGCTCGCTGGCGAGGCCACGACGGGCTTCGTTGGGCTCGACGACGATCACTTCGCCCGCGCCCCCAGCGAGCGCCGCTTGCAGCGTGACGAGGCCGATCGGTCCGGCGCCCTGGACGACGACGATGTCACCGAGCCTCGGCTGGGTCTGGCGCACGGCGTGAAAACCGACCGTCGCCGGTTCGACCTGCGCGGCTTGTTCGACCGAGAGCGCAGGGTTCACGTGGAGCACCCGCCCCTGGTGCGCCGCGATCTGCGAGGCGAAGCCACCGTGTGGTTGCGCATGAGGGTCCCGCCCGACCGCGACGAGCATCGTCGACTGGCACCAGCTGGTTTGGCCTGCAATGCAGGGCTCGCATCGACCACAGGCGGGCGGCACCGTACACACGACGCGATCGCCCTCGGAGAAGGCGCGAACGTCGGCACCTACGGCCGACACCAGCCCGGTCCATTCGTGGCCGCAGATGGCCGGGTTGTACGGGTCGCCGGATTGCCAGGCATGAATGTCGGTGCCGCAAATGCCGCACAGCTGGATGTCGACCACGACCCCGTCGACCGCTGGTACTGGGTCGGGAACTTCGACGAGCTCGACGGTTTCCTTGCCGGTGATGAGCGCAGCGTGCATTCCGAGATCGTGCCACACGTGCGCGAGACTTCCCGCATGATCATCATCGCCGGCACCATCGATTTCGCGAACAAGGCCGACCGTGACAAGGCGGTCGAGATCGGCACACCACTTCAGGCAGCCGGGCGGACCGAACCGGGCTGCCTCGCCTATTCGTTCGCCCCCGACCCGTGCGAGGACACCCGCATCCAGGTGTACGAGCTCTGGACCGACGAGGCTTCGCTGGCCGCCCACTTCCAGCACGAGAACTACTTCAACATGGGTGGCGCACTGCGCGACTGCGGGATCATCGGCGCCGACAACCGGAAGTACCGGGTGGACATGAGCGAGCCGGTTTACGACGACACCCATACCCCACGCGCCGACTTCTTCACCGCCTAACCCGACCGTTCAGCCAGCAGCCGTTCGCGAAGATGGCCGTACATGCTGGTCAGCATGGTGGCCACGATGGCGCGAACTTCTTCGTCGGTGTGGTCGATGCCGAGCGCCCGCACGATGAGGTCGAAGCCCGCTCCTTCGGGGGCGTCGAATCGCTCATCGGCGACGTCGGCCTCGTGGATGATCTCGGCGATTTGCCACAGCACCGGATCGGTGAGCTCGTAGCGGCGAAGAATCGTCTCGAAGGTCACGTCGGCGCCGACGTGACCGAGTTCGGCTCCTCGCATGTCGAAAGAGGTCGCGTCGTCGGGAACGTCATCTGGGTCATCGACGTAGACGAACTCGGCGTCGGGGTCGATGTAGCTGCTGATGAGCCATGCCGAAGCGGCTCGGTCGATATGGATGCCGGCTCGGGTCGCCCACCTCATGCCATGACCTCGGCGGTGTCACCAGACTGATCGAACAGGATCGCTCGGACGACATCTGCACCCGGCGACCCGAGGTGGTCGCGCCGTTCGATCCGTTGCAGCTCGCGCCGCCATCGACTGACCGTGCGGACGTCGGGCGATGCATGCGCGCCGATGTCGGCTTCGAGTGCTGCGTATTCGGCTTCGCGCTCGGCCCGAAATGCCGAGACGAGTCGTTCACGTTCGGCTCGCGTCCGCGGTGTCGCCGACCAGACCACGGCGTCGCCATCGGCCTGGGTGACTTGCTCGGCGACCCATTCGAGCTGCTCGATGGTCTCGGGTCGCTCGGGTAAGGCGACAACGCCATCGCCGATCTGCAGCACGCCGAGTTGTTTGAGTCGACGCCAAACGGCGATGCGAGGCGTGGATGGCTCGCGGGGCATCTGGTAGCTGAGCAGCACCCAAGACGGACTTGATTGCGTAACCATGGTTACGAGTGTAACGTCACCTGCGATGCAACCACGGTTACACGATGGCGACCCCACAGACCCGTCAGAGGCAACGCAGCGACCCGGCGACGAGATACCCCGCGGGGACTGGATCCGAGCGTGGGTGACCATCGCAGCGAACAGCTTCGGCGGCCCGGCGGGCCAGATCGCCGTCATGCACGACGAAGTTGTGGAGCGCCGCCGTTGGGTCGGCGAGCGCCGTTTCCTCCACGCGCTCAACTACTGCATGCTGCTCCCCGGACCCGAAGCTCAGCAGCTTGCGACCTATCTCGGCTGGCTGTTGCGAGGACCCACCGGCGGCCTGTTCGCCGGTGCGATCTTCATCCTGCCCGGCTTCCTCTCGATCATGGCGCTCAGCATTCTGTTCGCCGTCTACGGCGACGTGGCCTGGGTGACCGGCATGTTCTTCGGTATCACCGCCGCGGTCATCGCCATCGTCGCCAGCGCGGTTGTGCGCATTGGCCGCCGTGTCATTAAGAACCCCTGGATGTTTGCGATCGCCGCGGGCGCCTTCGTTGCGATCTTCTTCTTCGAACTGCCCTTCCCCATCATCGTGGCCGTGGCTGCCCTGATCGGTTTGGTCGGCGGTCATCGCCGCCCCGACATCTTCAACATCGTGCGAGGCCACGACGAGTCCGCAGTATCCGACGACGACGATGTGCTGATCGGCGACGACGACATCGCGCTCGCACGTCCAACACTGAGCCGGGCGGCTCGAGTACTCGCGATCGGCCTCGGCCTCTGGATCGGCCCGATCCTGGTGCTCATTGCCGTCGTTGGGCGCAACTCGGTCTTCGTCGACGTTGCCCAACTGTTCTCGACGGCGGCAGTACTGACCTTTGGCGGGGCGTATTCGGTGCTCGCGTTCATCTCCCAAGAAGCCGTCACGACCTATGGATGGCTGGAGCCCGGCGAGATGATCTCTGGGTTGGGCATGGCCGAGACAACCCCGGGACCGTTGATTCAAGTCGTGCAGTTCGTCGGCTTCATGGGCCCGTACCGAGACCCGGGGTCACTCTCGGCACTCGAAGCGGGCATCGCCGGAAGCGTGGTGGCCACCTGGGTGACCTTCGTTCCGTCCTTCCTCTGGATCTTTCTGGGCGCACCCTTCATCGAGCACTTGCGAGGACGCCCGACGCTGACCTCGGCGCTGTCGACGATCACCGCGGCCGTCGTCGGGGTCGTACTCAATCTGGCCGTCTGGTTCAGCTTGTTCACCCTGTTCGAAACGGTCGAGCTGCGCCGGGGCTTCGGCGCCGTCCTGTACCAGCCCGAACTCGGATCGCTCGACGTCGCCGCACTTTTCATCGCCCTGCTCTCGGCCGTGGCGGTCTTCCGCTTCAAGGTCACGACCTGGAAAGTCGTGCTCGCTGCGGCAGTCCTGGGCATCGCCTATCAACTCCTCTTCGTCTGATCACAAAGGACCTTTCCATGACCACAAACGTGTTGTTTCTCTGCGACCACTCGGCCGGCAAAAGTCTGCTCGCAGCGACCTATTTCAGAGCCGCGGCGGCGCGCGCCGGGCTCGACGTCGCGATCGATATCGCTGGCCCTGACCCCGATGAACAACCCATGCCCAACGTCGTTGCCGCCCTCGAATCCCAAGGCCACACCGTGTCGTGGAACCCGCGCCGGGTGACCGAAGAGGACCTGAGCAACGCCGACGAGGTTGTCAGTATCGGCTGCTCGCTTGACGATCTACCTCTGGACTGTCGGACCTCGCCCATCATCGAATGGGATGTCCCGATGCTGAGTCAGGACTTCGACGGGGCCGTGCGGTCGATCTTCGCCGCAGCCGAGTCGTTCGCTGCGAGCTTCGAGCAGGACTAGCCCGGCGTCAACGCACGCGGGCCACAAAGCGAAGACCGGCTGCGGGAAGCGTGCCCGCGGCGATGCGGCTGTCCTCGATTGCAATCATGAGGTCGCGCACAGCGGCGGCCCGCGGATGGGTGGGGTCGAGCGCGTGGGTCACCATGCGAGCGACGAAACGCCCATTGCCCTGCTGCTCGATGTCGGCGATCTCGCGGATCGCGGCCAGCAGGCGATCGCTCGGCGTGACCTCGTGTTCGACCTCCATGCGATGCTCCCACGCGAACACCGGGTCCGCGACGGCAACCGGTTCTTTGTCGCTCATGCCGGCCGCAGCGACGATTGATCCGGCATCGATCAGCAACTGAGCGCCAGAAGCATCGAGCAGTTCGTAGCCGAACTCGTCGGCGATGACGAGGCCCCCGGGGGCGAGCTTGGCGATCTGATCCATCGCGTGCTCAATCGGGTCGATGTGGTGCAACGAGCGCGTAAACACAACCGCGCCAAACGGTGCGTACCCGGCTCCGTCCCAGGATCGCCAGTCGGCGTGCAGGACCTCGCGGCCCTGTTCGCACGCGGCCGCCGCGGTGGCCTCGCTGGCGTCGATCGCTACGACATCGAAGCCGTCGTCGCGCAATCGCTGCGCGATTACGCCGTCGCCGGCACCGACCTCGGCGATTGTGCCGGTCACGCCGCTGAGCGCGGCGCGCAGGAATGCGTGCACGTCATCGACGAATGGCGCCAGCAACTCGCGTTCTTCGGGTGTTGAGATGCGGGCACGATCGTGGTGATGGGCGTGACGGTGGTCGTGACTCATGAGGCCTCCTGGACAACGCCGAGACGAACCGGGATTGCCGACTGCACGGCCATTCCCGTAATGGGATCGAAGCCGACGTCGGCACTGACGAGTCGGCCGGTCGGCGCGCCGACTCCGCGAGCCGTGGACGATTCAGGAAGGTCGCTTGCGATGCCGGGTCCCCAGGCGTGTGACATCGCCACAACGCCGGGCTTCATCTCGGGACCTTCTGCCACGAGCCCCAGGATCGTGCCGAATGGCGACGTGATCTCGACAACGTCGTCGGCCGCGACGCCGAGCTGGGCCAGATCATCGGGATGGACGAACACCGGATTGGTCGCGCCTTTTGCGGCGAGCGCGGGGATCTCCGGTCCGAGCGAATTCAGCACATGCTTCAGCCGGCGACTGACCAGCCGGAACGGCCACTCGCCGCCATCGATGCCCAGACCGTCCATGGCGCTCGCTTCGCGGCGAACGCTCGACAGTTCGGCGACTACGTCGTCAGGGGCGACGGCGAACCGACCGGCCGCCCCGGGTTGGGCCTCGACCACCGTGACGGCTCGATCGGGATGCACGGACCGAGGCTGCTCACGCATCTCGCCAACCGGCATGCGGGCGTGGCCGTACACCAGGTCGATGACGTCGTCGTCGGTCAGGTCATCGCCACTTCCGTTGCCAACCCGATCGAGCGGAAGCGAACCACCGGGCAGATCGATCGGCGTGCGGTTTCGTGTCGCGATGCCAGCGAAAACCTCCCACTCGGTGAGGAGGTCGTCGTCGGGGCCGGGCGCAAGCACGGCCGGCGTGTAGTTCGCGTAGGGCGCCGGGAATCGTCGGTCCTGGATATGAGGCACGTCGGCGCGCTCGAGTTCGAGCCGCGGCGCGATCAGGTAGTGCGCGAGCTCGGCGGTGGCCGTCCATCGATGGTCGATGACGACCAGTAGCTCGAGCGACCGCAACGCCTCGATGGTGCGGTCACGGTTCGGAAAGGCGGCGACCGGGTTGCCGCCCGACACGATGAGCGCCCGGACTTGCCCGGGGCCCGGCAGCAGAATTTCGTCGGCCAGCCGGCTCGTGAGCATCTCGCCGGGAAGTCCACGCAGCCCACCCATGCGGTGCGGGGCGCCTGGCGCGGGATCCGACGGCGCCACGACCTGGGCTCGCCGAGTGTCGCCCGGGAAGAGGAAGTAGCCCGATTCGAGTTGCTCCCCCGCTCGCATCACGCGTCCACAGATCACGTTGAGGGTGAGCGCCAAGTGTTCCGTCAGGGTTCCGTGAGGCGCCATGTTCGGTCCGGTACCGGTTCCCGCCGAGCCCCGCGGTCCGGCCCCGAAGAGTTCGGCGGCTCGCTGCACGTCGGCGGCATCGATCCGGCAACGCGTCGCGACATAGTCGAGCGTGAACGGCTCGACAGCCCGTCGCAATGCGTCGAGCTGACCCTCCGCTATCCACTGTTCGCAGAACTCGCCGTCGTGGAGGTCTTGGACCAGTATTTCTCGGATCAGCCCGGCAAGCAGCGTCGGGTCTTCGCCCGGCTGCACCTGGAGCCACACATCGGCGGTCGTCGCCAACTCGGTTCGTCGAGGGTCGACGACGATGACCTTGAGGCCGCGCTCCTTGGCCCGACGCATCGCAACGAACGGGTTCGTGCCCTGCAGGCCGCCGGCTGGCCCATACGACGAGACCATCGGGTTGTAACCGATCGCCAGCGTGACATCGGCATCGGTGAAGTTGTCCCAGCCGGCTTCCCACGCGCCCAGCCGCAACAAGGCAGATCGGTGCGCGGGCTGGTCGATCGTCAACGAGGTGTAGAACGACGGGGAGCCGAATCCCTTGTGCCACGCCGCCGCGACCGGGACCGAGGTCGAGTTCTGGTAGGCACCGGTTCCCGTATAGCTGGCGATCGCTCTCGGGCCGTGTTCGGCCACGATCGCACGAATCTTGGCGGCGATCTCGTCGAGCGCGTGCGCCGAGTCCACCCGTTCCCACGGATCGTTCGCGCTCAGGCGACGCATCGGGACCCGCTGGCGATCGTCGGCGCTGTGTTGAGCGTCGAGCTGACGCCCCTTGATGCACGTGTACCCCTCGAAGAGCGGATCGTCGGCAATGCCGCGCACGGCGACCGCCCGCTCGCCCGCCCAGGTTTGCACCACGTCGACTTCGACCGGGCAGGCGGCATGGCAGATCCGACAGAAGGTCTTCCGAGTATCCGTCGTTGCCTCGCTGCGCACGGACCTACGTTAGGTTCGATCGCCATGAGCGTCGCAACGAAGTTCCGCATGGACGATCGAGTCGCCGTCGTAACCGGTGCCGGGCAAGGCATCGGCCGAGCCATCGCGGTCGCGCTCGCCGAGCACGGATGCGATGTCGTGATCAATGCTCGTCGCGTCGCCGATCTGCAACAGACCGCCGAGCTGATCCGAGCCCATGGCCGCCGAGCACTGATTGTTGACGGCGACATTCGGGACTTCTCCGACACCATTGCCGACCGGACAATCGACGAGTTCGGCCGCCTCGATGTGTGGGTGAACAATGTCGGCGGCTCCGACGAGAAAACGGTGCGCTCGCTCATCGACACTCCCGACGAGGTGTTCCGGTCTCAGTTGGAACTGAACCTGACTTCGGCATTCCAAGGTTGCAAAGCGGCTGCTCACCGGATGGGCGCCGGCGGTTCAATCGTCAATATTTCGTCGGGTGCGGGGACCCGAGGCAGTCCCATGACCGGGCCTTACGCCGCGGCCAAGGCCGGCATGAACAACCTGAGCCAAACCTTGGCGCTTGAACTCGCGCCCAGGATCCGGGTGAACACGGTGGCGCCAGGTCCAATCGCGACCGAGGCGTTCATGGAGGTCTTGGGGGTGTCCGATGAACTCGATCGGCTCGCGGCCACGATTCCCCTGGGACGCATGGGCGAACCCGACGACATTGCCGCGGCCGTCGTGTACCTGGCCAGCGATGCGGCTGCGTGGGTGACCGGCCAACTGCTGCTCGTAGCCGGCGGGCGCACCCAACGCAGCTACCAGTACAAGCCAGCCGACGAGGCCTAGGCACACCGGCGCTCCGACGACAAGACCAAACTGGACCGACGCACTGGGTTGGCCGGAATTGATCGGGCGGTTAGTTTCGAACCTATGAGCGATCAACCCGAATGGGCCGATGCCCGGTCGCCCGGCATTTCCTATCAGCAGCTTCTCGATACCGACACCAAGGATGTGCCCGAGGTCCTGCGCCTCGAGAGCGCTCGCTACCTCGGCTCCGACGACATCGACATCAAGCGGTACACAACCCGCGAATGGCACGAGCTCGAGGTCGAGCATGTGTGGCGAAAGGCCTGGCAATACGTCTGCAGGACCGACGAGATTCCCGAAGTCGGCGACTATCAGATCTACGAGATCGTGCGCGACAGCTACTTCGTGATGCGGACCGACGATGGCATCAAGGCCTATGTGAACGCGTGTCTTCACCGTGGCCGCCGGCTCAAGGACTACGACGGTCGATGCAGCGAGATTCGGTGCGCGTTCCACGGGTTCGCCTGGACCCTAAACGGCGACCTGCAGGACATCCCCGGCGATTGGGACTTCGGCCACGTCGACGCCGAGGACTTCCATCTCCCCGAGGCCCAGGTCGGCGAGTGGGCCGGCTTCGTGTTCATCAACCCGAACCCGGACAACACCGAAACACTCGAAGAGTTTCTCGGCGAGCTGCCCGAGCAGTTCGAGGTGTGGAACCTCGAGAAGCGCTACAAGCAAGCCCACGTCGCCAAAGTCATTCACGCCAACTGGAAGATCGCCCAAGAGGCGTTCTGCGAGGCCTACCACGTCAACGCGACGCACCCGCAGATCATGCCGTACCTGGGCGACACGAACAGTCAGGTCGACATCTGGGACAACTTCGCCCGCGTCATCACGCCCGCTGGCACACCGAGCCCATTGATCGACTGGGAGCCGACCGCAGCCGAGATGATGCGGTCGATGATGGACATCCGCCACGACCAGGACCTGCCGTTCGACCTGCCCGAACAAGCCGACATGCGAGCGATGGCTGCGGCCGGAAGCCGGGACCGCTGGCGACTGATGGCGGGCGACGAGTGGACCGACTCGCTCAGCGACGCCGAGATGATGGACAGCATCGATTACACGGTGTTCCCGAACTTCCACCCGTGGGGTGCGTTCAATCGGATCGTCTACCGGTTCCGTCC
>CALLPT010000319.1 GCA_938015575.1 uncultured Acidimicrobiales bacterium | reverse complement strand
TGTGCGGCCGCGATTCCGCCGCGCTGGCAACACAAATCGGTCTGGGTCTGATCCCCGACAGCGTGCTTGCTGACTACGCGGAGCACGCGGAGATCGTGGCCGCACTCTTCGACCGCAACGGGGACCAACTCTGGCAAGCCCGTCTTGAGCGCTACGCCACACCTGCGCAACACATCGCTCTGGTACTTCGAGACCGCGGTTGTGTGCGGTGCCGAGCACCCCATACTCAATGCGACGCCCATCACCTGATGCCATGGCACGCGCCAGGGCGTGGGCGCACGGACCTCGACCAACTCGCGCTGCTCTGCGGGCCGTGTCACCGTCGCTTGCACCAGGACAATCACACGCTCTATCGCGAGTCTGCCACTGGCCTTTGGAAGACCCGCCCAGCCAAGTCTCACGAGACACCGCCACAGCGCCGCCATGGCCATCACGGCCCGAATGGCACCGAGCAGCGACCCCGGCCAGGGCGCGGCGACGGCGCCCAGCAGGAATGATTCCCCGAGCCACGACGATGGAGATGTATTGCATCCAGACCAGTCGAGCGGACGCGAGCAGCGAGCGACCTGGCGGCGCTCACGCGAGCAGAACCTCGCGGATCGAAATCAGGCAAGGGGCCCGTCGCTCCCGGATGGCCAGCCGCGCTCGAACTGCGGCAGCTTCCCGGTGGGCGACGTCACGCAACCAGGGCTGCCTCCAGGAACCGCAGCAACTCGCGGCGGCGCTTCACGGCTTCGCGCAACGTCGGCTCAATGCCGACCGCCCGGAGCACCTCGACCTCGGTGGCGACACCCATCACGGTCGAATAGGCCGAGACCAGCACAAGATTCGGGTCCGTTTGACGCATATTGCCGCGGCGCATCTCTAGGGTGAGGAACAGGCGAGCCTTTTCGATGACAGGGGTCAAGCTCTCACGCATACGGTTGGCCCACTCGCCGCCAAGGCGGGTGGTTTCGCGCAACAGGCCGAGCCGGGCTGGCTCACGCACGGCGATGCGGAACACCGTGTTCACGACTGACTCGACCGCCGACCAGCCGGTCCGACCGCGCCCTGCTTCGACCATCGCTTCGCCGAGCTCGCCGACTGCGGCGTCGATCGTCGCCATGAACAGGTCGCTCTTGCTGCCGAAGTGGTACAGAATCGTTTGCTTGCGCACCCCGAGCTGCTCAGCAAGATCGTCGAGCGAGGTCGCCTCGAAGCCATTGGTCCCGAACGCCTCAAGCGCCTCCGCAAGAATGCGCTCTCGGGTGTCGCTGCCGGCCACGACACCCATCCTAGGCATGGCGAAGCCTTGCCCTTACCAATTGGTAGACAGACCTCTACCAGTTGGTAAGGTGACCATATGACCGCGACGGAACCAGCTACGCCCGGAACCGTCGATGCCGGGACCGGCGCCCCAATCGCGGAACGACTCGCCGGCAAGCGCATCGCCATCACCGGCACGACCGGTTTCCTCGGCACCGCGCTCGTGGAACGCCTCTTGCGCTGCGTGCCCGACTGCTCACTCGTACTGCTCATCCGCCCCGGTCGGCGCGGCGTCGAACAGCGCTTACAGCGCGAGATTCTCCGCAATGACGCCTTCGATCGCTTGCGTGAACAGCACGGCGCTGATGGCTTTGCCGAGCTCGCCGCCGCCCGGGTCCTGCCCATCGCCGCCGACATCACCAAAGAAGGTTTGGCGCTCGACGACACGGGCCGCGAGGCGCTGGCCGACTGCGACATCGTCGTCCACTCGGCGGCATCGGTCAGCTTCGACAACCCGCTCGACGTAGCGGTCAATACGAACCTCGTCGGTCCCGTCAACCTGATCGCCACGCTCCACGACCTGGGCGTGACCCCCCACCTCGTCGCCGTCTCCACCGCCTATGTGGCCGGTACCCGCAAGGGTGACGCCTTCGAGGAACTTCTCCAAGATGGTGCCTATGCGGTGCCGATCGATTGGCGTCACGAGATCGAAACCGCTCGCCGGGCTCGCATCGCGGCCGAAGACGAGAGCCGCACCACCGAAGCCCTCAAGCGCTTCCACCAAGAAGCCAAAGACGAACTCGGTGCGGCCGGCACGACGGCCCTGGCCAGCAAGTCCGAGCAGCTCCGCGAACGAGCGGTGCGCAAGAAGATGGTCGACAACGGCATCGCACGAGCCAAGTCGCTCGGGTTCAGCGACGCCTATGCGATGACGAAGGGCATGGCGGAAACCGCCATCGTCGAACTCGCCGACGGCATCCCGGTCTCGATCGTGCGGCCGTCGATCATCGAGTCGAGCTGGGCAGAACCGTTCCCAGGCTGGATCCGCGGCTTCCGCATGGCCGAACCGATCATCATCGGCTTCGGTCGCGGTCTGCTCCAAGACTTCCCCGGGTCGTGGGAAGGCGTCGCCGACGTCATCCCCGTTGATCTCGTCGTGGCCACGATCATCGTCGCCGCCGCGCACGAACCCGAACTCGACGCGCCGACGCCGGTGTACCAATCGGCCAGCGGCGCAGTGAATCCGTTCCGAGTCGGCCAGCTCTATGACTGGGGCACCGACTTCTTCCGCAAGAACCCGATCTACGACGACTACGACCAGCCAATCGCCCCGCCCCGCTGGACCTTCCCCACGATCGACAAGGCCACAACGCAGATGTACCGGGCCCGCGGCGGCTTGGACAAGGCAACCGAGGTGCTTCGAGCGCTGCCCGTGCGCGGAAGCCGGGCCTCGATCGCCGCCGACATCGACGAACGCCGGGACCTGCTCAACCAGGCGATCAGCTATGTCGAGTTGTACGGCAAGTACGTCGCGTGCGAAGCCCTGTACCACTGCGAGAACACGCTCGCCTTGCACGGGTCGCTCAGCGCTGACGATCAGGCCGAGTTCGGCATGGACCCTCGGGTCGTCGATTGGCACCACTACGTCAACGACATCCACCTGCCTTCGGTATTGGCCCAGGGACGGGTCAAGACCGCACCCTCAGGCAAGCGCGGCGCAGCCTTCGATCGCCAAGATCGCCTGCGCAAACAGGTGCTTGACGAGCGCCGCAGCGTGGCGGCATTCGACCTCGAGAACACACTGATTGCTAGCAACGTGGTCGGCTCGTGGGGTTGGCTCGCCACCCGCAACCTGAACCGTGGCCAGCGAGCCCGACTGATACTCAAGGCACTGACCGAGGCCTACAGCCTGCAGAAGCTCGACCGCCAGGACCGCGTCGACTTCCTCCGCCACTTCTACCGTCGCTATGACAAGGCCCCGGTCGATCAGCTCGAACGAGATGCCGCCGACCTGTTCAACGAGTTGCTGCTCAAGAACGCGTTCCCCGACGCCATCCGCCGCGTCCGCGAACACCGGGCACTCGGCCATCGCACCGTGCTCATCACCGGCGCCCTCGACTTCATCGTGCGCCCCCTCGAGCCGTTGTTCGACGACATCGTCGCCCCATCGCTCGAACAGCGCAACGGGCGCTACACCGGCCGCATGCTGAGCGCCCCGCCGATCGGCGAAGCACGCGCCGAAGCCCTGCGGCAGTACGCAGCCCACCACGACCTCGACCTGCAGGAATCGGTCGCCTACGCCGACTCGACCAGCGACTTGCCCCTCCTCGAAGCGGTGAGCTTCCCGGTTGCCGTCAACCCGGACACCAAGCTCGCCACGATCGCACGCCGCCGCGGCTGGCTGGTCGAGAACTTCGAACCTGCCCCCGGCGGCGAACGCAAATTCCTGCCCGTCGCCCCCTACCTCCCCCGCGCCCGCCGCACCGCCTGACCACCCGTAACGGTGTCTGACACCTGTTACGCCCACCTCGCACTACGGAAGCACCACATGCCCGCCAACGAAGATCGCACACCACGCCCCGGACTCGTCCTCGAGGTTGACCGCTCGACGCCGCCGATCCTGTTCCACCACGGCGAAGGTTTTCGGCTTGAATCGCTGCCCGCCGGACGCAGCCGGGTGCTCTACGCCGCAGAGCCGCTCAACCCACTCGAGGATCCCGACGGCGCGATCCGAGACTCGCTGCTGAACCCGCTCAACGACGACCCGCTTCCGTCAAAACTGTTCGCGGGCATGAAGCTCACGATCGTCTTCGACGACATCTCGCTGCCGCTGCCCCCGATGCGTCGCCCCGACATCCGCCAGCGCATCATCGAACAGGTCCTCGACATGGCCGCCGCAGCTGGCGTCGACGATGTGCACATCATCGCCGCACTCGCGCTCCACCGCCGCATGACCGAAGACGAGCTTCGCCACGCCGTTGGCGACCGTGTCTACGACGCGTTCGCCCCTTCGGGCCTGCTCTACAACATGGACGCCGAAGACCCCGACGAAATGGTCATGCTCGGCGAAACAAGCGAAGGCGAAGAAGTCCAGATGGTCAAGCGGGCCGCCGAGAGCGACCTGATCGTCTACGTCAACATCAACATGGTGTCGATGAATGGTGGCTGGAAGAGCACGGCGACGGGCCTGTCGGGCTACACCGGCATCCGTCACCACCACAACGTCGACACGCTCGCCAAGTCCGACCTGATGGACCACACCAATAGTGAGTTCCACAACCGCAACTGGCGACAGGGCGATGTGATCCGCAAGGCCGGCGTGAAGATCTTCCAGATCGAGACGACGATCAACAACAACGTGTTCGGCGAACAGGGCCCCATGTCGGTGCTCCAGAAGCGCGAGTGGGAGTGGAACGCCCGCGATCGTGCCAGCTTCATCGCTATGCAAAAGGGCCTGCAGCTGATGACGCCCAAGGCGCGCCGCAAGGTGTTCCACGCCCACCAGGCGCCCTACGGCATGACCAGCGTGCAAGCCGGCGAAGTCGAAGCCGTCCACGACTCAGCAGTCGACAACATGCTCAAGCAGCAGCTCGTGCAGATCGAAGGCCAGGCCGACATCCTCACCATGGGCCTGCCGTACCTGAGCCCTTACAACGTCAACTCGATCCTGAACCCGATCCTGGTCATGTGTCTTGGCCTCGGCTACTTCTTCAACATGTACCGGAACAAGCCACTGGTGCGCAAGGGCGGGGTGATCATCATGAGCCACCCGACCCCGATCGAGTTCCACCCGGTCCACCACCCGAGCTACATCGATTTCTTCGAACAAGTCCTGCCCGACACGACCGATGGTCACAAGATCGCGCACAAGTACGAGAAGCAGTTCGCCGAAGACGAGTGGTACCGCCACCTGTACCGCACGAGCTACGCGTATCACGGCGTCCACCCGCTCTACATGTGGTACTGGGGCTCCAACGCCATCAACCACGCCGGGCGCATCATCATCGTCGGCGGCGATGTCAAGGCCGTCAAGCGCATGGGCTTCACCCCCGCCTCGACACTCAACGACGCGCTCGAGATCGCCAGCGATGTCGTTGGCCCTCAGCCGACGATCACCCACTTCCACAACCCGCCGACCGTCATGGCAGAAGTGATCTGACCAATGCCGGAGCCTCTGATCGATCGACGAAAGGTCCAGCTGTACGCCCGAGGCGTGGTGCAGCGTGGCCGCAGCGCACAGGCGACGGCTCGGAAGCTGACGACGCGCAGCTTTCCGTACGCACCGCCGCCGATCCCTGCTGGTGTCGAACCTCCGCCTGACGAGAGCAATCTCGGCGGCAACTACGACGCCGACTGGGCTCGGCGCCCGTCGGCGCGGGTGGCCCGCACCGCCATTGTCGAGACCGTCCTGCGCCCCTCGGTCGCCGCCGTGGCCAAGCCCGAGCGCAGCGGCTACGACCGGCTGCACGCGCTTGACGAAGATGCTCCCGTTCTGTTCGTGGCCAACCATCACAGCCACCTGGACACGTCGCTGTTGCTCACCTCGATCCCGATGCCGTGGCGTCACCGGCTCGTTGTCGCCGCTGCGTCCGAGGTTTTCTTTGATCGTCGCATCAAGGCGACGCTGTCGGCCCTCGCAATTGGGGCCTTCCCGCTTGATCGGTCGAAGACCGGACGCAGCGCCGCTGACCAAGCCGCCGAGATCCTCGACGAAGGCAACTGTCTGCTGATCTACCCCGAGGGCGGACGCTCGCCCGACGGCTGGGGCCAACCGTTCAAAGGTGGCGCGGCCTACCTGGCGCTTCGTTGCGAGGTGCCGGTTGTGCCCATCTACCTGCATGGGACCGGCCGCGTCTGGCGCAAGGGCCAGCGGCTCCCGAAGCCATCGCGCACCAGCGTCATTTTCGGCGACCCGATCTGGCCGACCGAGGGTGAGAACACCCGCCGCCTGAATGCCCGCATCGAAGCTGCGGTTTCGACGCTCGGCGACGAACTCGCCACGGACTGGTGGCAGGCACGCCAGCGCTTCCACGCTCAGGGCCCACCGACGCTCGAGGGACCCGAGGCCGCATCGTGGCGTCGGGCCTGGGCACTTGGCGATCGGTCGCGCCGCAACCTGCGCAAACCGTCCTGGCCGCGCTAGCGCTGCGTTGTCCACATTTGCGGGCTAGCGGCGACGGGTACGGGGATCAGCCGAATACATCGCCATGTCAACGACCGCGTTCACCGTCGCGTAGACCAAGACGCCATAGGTGACCAGGCCGAGCAAGACCGGAAGATCACGGTTGATGCTCGATTCGAAGAGCTCGCGTCCGAGGCCGCCGATGCCGAAGATGATCTCGATGAGCAACGCGCCGCTGAGCAGGTTGCCGATGTTCATCCCCAGGACGTTCAACATCCCGAGCGAGCCCGGCCGCAGCGCGTGGCGAAGCAGGATGTAGCGACGGCTCAGCCCTTTGCTCCGGGCCGCGGCGATGAAGTCCTCGCTCAGCACGCGGTACACGTCGGCCCGAACCGTGCGAGCGACAAGCGCGACCTCGCTGAGTGCCAGAGCCGTCACCGGCAAGATGAGGTGCTCAAGGTTGCCCCAGAAAGAATCGCTGATGCGCACCCAACCCGACGCTGGCAACCATTGCCACTCGACGGCAAACACCCAGATCAGGAACACCGGCGAGATGTAGAGCGGGATCGACTGAATGAGCCCGAGGCCGGCGCTCACCGCGGCGCCTCGTTTTCGATCGGCCCACACGGCTGCAGCCAGGCCAGCCGGAATACCGATGAGCAGCGCCAAGAGCGTGGCGACGATCATCAGTTGCAACGAGATCGGGACCCGGTGCAGCAACACGTCGCTGACGGGAACGTCGCCTCGAACGGAGCGGCCGAGATCGCCCTGCAACGCATCGGTCAGCCAGCTGAAGTAGCGCTCGACGATGTTGCCGTCGAGGTGAAATCGCTCGATGATCTCGCGATTCCGTTCCGAGTTCGGGTCGGTGCCGGGAGCCACGAGGATGCCTCGCAACCCGCCGGCTATCGAGTTTTCCAGCACGAAGAACGCGAGAAACGTCGCGGCCAGGACACGAAATGCCGCCTTTCCGATAAGTCTCGCCACGAACGAGATCACACGCAGCATGGCGCTAGCTCAGGACGAGTTCGACGCAGCCCGCGTGCTCATCGTCAGCTGAGCGCAGACGCCGGCGCCCAGGTGGCGTGGGTGCCGCTGGCAATGCGTTCGGGCAGGCCGATCGTCGCGATCGCGCCTGCCGCCGGGTCTGCCGCGTCGAAGATCATGCACGACGACGAGTCGTCGTTCATGTCGCTCACAAAGGTCACGAGGTACCCGTCGTCTTCGGCCTGGGACCCTTCTCGCGGCGCCATCACCGTCTCGGAGTTGTGCACCCCGTCGGGAAGTTCGTAGACGGTCTCGGTTCCGTTGACGACATCGTGCTTGATCAGGCCTCGGAACCCGAACCAGCCTTCGCAGGGCAGCGCGTTGTACGAGTACCGATAGGGACGCCCGCCGTAGGTGCCGTTGATCATCCCGAACTCGGTGACACGATCGCTGAGCGTCTCTTCGGACGTGCGCCCGGTGTCGAGGTTGAAGCGCCAGCGGCGGACCTCGGGTCGCAGCTGATACATGTCCAGATACCGGAAGACGTTGTCCTCGAAGCTCGCCGCTGGGTCGACCGCCGGCGATGGGTTCCGTTGGAAGAAGCCATCGAGGATGACCTCGTTGCCATCTTCGTAGGCGTTGATCCAATGCAGCACGAAGGTCGGGGCAGCCTCGAACCAGCGCACCGTGCCGTCGCCGTTGCGTGGGACCAGCCCGAAGCGGGTCGGCTCGTCGGCGTGGAAGCGGGGGCCGTACACGCCGCTATCGATCGCGCCCTGTTCCAGGTAGAGCGGGCAGTCGTTGACGATCAGGTAATTCTCGGTGAACGCCATGTCGTGAGGCAAGCGTGGCCCGGCCATCTCGACATCGCGCTGGAACGCGACGCCGCCCGTGGCGTCGATCGATCCGACCTGCAGGTACGGCTTGTGGATGCCGTAGCTGAACCAGAGCATCTCGCCGGTCAGTTCGTCGACCTTGGTGTGCGCCGAGATGCCGCGCTCCGGCATGCCCGGCCACGCGACCGTGCCGTCAGCTTCGAGCGAGACCGGGTCCATCTGATGAAGGTCGCCACACTGCCAGAAGCTCGCGACCGCCTTGCCCTGATGCACGACCACGTCGGTGCTGGCCGCGTCTTTCATACGGCCGTGTGTGCTGCAGCCGTCGCGATCCGATACCGACGAGGGCTCCGCACAACCGGCCCACAGTGAACGCTGCGCTTCGAGTTCGGCGAGCAGCCCGGGCGTGCGCACGAACCGGTTGTGATACACGGCCTCGCCGGCCGCGAAGTTGATCGAATGGATCATCGCGTCGCCGTCGAACGGGTGGTACTGCTGGATCGACTCGTGCAGTGGATTCTCGGTGTTGCGCAGGTACACGCCGGCGAGATCCGACGGAATCTCACCGACGACCGGCAGCTCCCAAGCCCGACGCTCCACGGTCTGCGGCTTCCATGCGCCGCTGCGATACCGATGCGTGTCATCGCCGGGAAGCGTCGACGGCAACTCGTCGAGAATCTCGATCTTCATGGGTCCCCCTGAGCGCCCGTTGCGCCGCTGCTGTGATCTTAGAGCCGACGGCCGCGGCCACGATTGGCCGGGTTCAATCCGCTTCGGTCAATGCCACGTAGATCGAGGCTTCGATGACCTCGCCTGACTCGAGGGTCACATCCATCGAGCGACGCTCGTAGCCGGCGCCCTCAAAGTCGTCGATCTCACGCCACCGCTTCGCCAAGGCCTCGCTGACGAGCACGTCGACCGCGACCTTGCCGCCGTTGGGATCGGGCACGAAACCCTCGTACCCCTCGGCAGGACCAAAGGTCAACTCGAAGCTCCAGCCGCGCACCGAGCCCGGCAACCATGTACCCGGGATCCGATTGACGACCCAATGGTTTGGCTCGCCAGGTCTTAACGAGCCGTACGCAGCAAGCGCTGTCTCTGGATTCGCGTCGGCCGTGACGTCGCGGGTGTGGGCTTCCGCGTCGGCCGTGACCTCGGATTTCTCACCTTCCACATCGCAACGCTATCGGCGCGACCTCGTGCCCTCGAACCATCCAGCCTTGGAATCAACGCCCAGGAATCACCACCTCGAACGTCGACCCTTGGCCTGGAGCCGACGTCACCGTGAGCTGACCGCCGTGGGCTTGGACGATTGCCTGGGCAATGCTGAGCCCAAGACCCGAACCACCGGTCCTACGGACTCGCGACGTATCGGTGCGAGCGAACCGGTCAAAGATCGAAGCCACCTCGGCTTCGTTGAGGCCAGGGCCATCGTCGCTGACCGAGATCGCAACACCGTCGTCGGTGCTCGCGGCAACGATGCGGACCGATGTTGCCTCTGGCGTGTGCTGCATCGCGTTGTCAACGAGCGCGGTGAGGGCTTGGTGCAAACGGTGTCGATCAACGTCGACGGTGAGCGACATCGGGACCGACTTCTCGAGGCTGCGCCCGGGATGCGCGGCCCGGGCCAAGGCAGCAACGTCGCCGAGCAAGAGATCGAGCCGGACCGTCGCGATGTCGAGGGGACGTTCCTCGTCGAACTGAGCGAGTAGTAGAAGATCCTCGACGAGGTGATGCATTCGTCGTGCCTCAGATGAAACACGCCGCATCGCTCCGTTCAGCTCACCCTCATTGCGGAATCCGCCAGCGAGATACAAGTCGACATACCCCTGAATAGACGTCAGCGGCGTTCGGAGCTCGTGCGACGCATTCGACACGAACGAGCGCAGCTTCGCATCGGAGCGACTTCGCTCCTCGAGCATCAGATTCAGGGCTGAACCGAGCCGACCTGCCTCGGTGGTGTCGTTGACTACATCGACCCGACGGTCGCTTTCTCCCGAGGCGACGGCCCCGGCCAGATCGGTCATCTCGTTGAGCGGTTGCAGGCCGAACCTGCGGACCCACGATGCGATTGCGATCAGCAGCGCCAGCAGCACTGCGCCAAGCACGGCAAAGGTGTAGGCAAGCTCGCGCACCGACTCATGGACATTATCGAGTGGGATGGCGATCACGGTGTCGAGCGTTGTCGGATTGCCGGGCAGGTAGAGCGTCCGAAACGTCGACACGCCCTCGACGCCGGCGACGGTGTACAGCGTGGGCTCTGTCGGCCTGTTTGTAGTGAGGAACGCGAGATCCGGGGCGTCGGCTAGAAGCTGGCCAGCGACGATCGGGCGAGGTTCGCTGTTCGGCGCAAAGGCGACGATGTACACATCGGAGAGACTTGCGTTGTCGCCCTGGAGGTTCGTCGCCGGCGGCCGCTGCTGCTGCAAACGGACGCCGCTAGCCTCGGGACTCGAGCCAGGAGGCACGCGACCTCCGGGTGGAAGCGGTGTCGCGAAGAGCCGATCGTCGACCTGTTCACGGAGCAGCGACTGCTGAGACGTGACGGCGACGAGGCCTGCGGCGGCGACCGCAACCACCGCAACCGCGAACGCGACCAGCAGCCGTGCCCGTAGCGTCACCGGTCAGCCCGGACGCAGAAGCCCACGCCCCGGATCGTGCGAATGAGTTTCGGCTCGTCGACATCGACCTTGCGGCGCAGATAGCTGATGTAGGTGTCGACCACAGACGGGTCGCGGCTGAAGTCATCGCCCCACACGTGGATCAACAACTGCTCGCGCGACAGCACGCGACCCTTGTTGACGAGCAGGAAATGCAGAAGCCGGAACTCGGTGGGCGACAGATTGATCTGCCGTGTACTGCGCGTGACTCGGTGGCTGTCGGCATCGAGTTCCAAGTCCGCACAACGAAGGACCGCTGGTGTGGAAGCTAGCCCGGCCTGTTGGAGCCGTAGCTGCACGCGAGCGACGAGTTCCGCGACCGCAAACGGCTTGACCACGTAGTCGTCGGCGCCCGACGAGAGGCCCCGTACCCGGTCATCGATCTCCGTTCGTGCGGTCAGCAGGATCACGGGACATCGAGAACCGCTATCGCGCAGCCGCTGGAGGACTTCGAATCCGTCGAGCTCGGGCATCATCACATCGAGAACGATGAGATCAGGTCGCGACTCAGTGACGAGACGAAGCGCAGCACGACCATCCGCAGCAGAGATGGTGGTGAAGCCAGCGAGCTGGAGTGCGGACTCGACGAGGAAGCGAATGTTCTCTTCGTCATCGACGACGAGGACCGTGACCGGTGTTTCAGTCATCTCGAGTACGAGGTTGCGAGCAGCTGGTCGTATTGGTCGATCTCGTAGGTTTGGACGCGGACCTGCACCGAGGCAAGTCGACGAACTTTGGCAGCACTCGCCAGCTCGGCTCCTGCGGTAGCCATGGCCACGCCACCGACGTGATGTGCACGCATCAACTCGAGCCAAAGGCGACCCTGTTCGCTGCCCCCTGCCACGGCAAGATGTCGCATCTCCTCGTCGGTGGCAAGACCCGGCATCATCGTTGTCAGCATGCCATGTCCGTCGTGCATGCCCATCCAGCCCATCGATCGCTCCGGTGAAGCTGTCGACATCCCCCAGTCGGCAAGCCAGGCGCGCATCATGCCGACTTCGATCGCTTGGGTCTGCAAGACCTCGGCCGCTGCGGCCTGCACCGGATCACCCGTCGGGCGTCCGAGCACCCGCTGGCACATCGCCAGCGCTTGCACATGGTGCACGGTCATATCGGCGCAAAATCCCACGTCGGCATCTGTCGGGCTCGTTGGCTCGGCCGCGTCGCTTGGGAAGAGACTCGCCGCGTCGCTTGCGAAGAGATTCGTCGCACGCTCGCCCTGGTCGATCGATATCGCCCCAATCGCTGCAGAGGCAAGAGCAGCCGACACGCCGGTTGCGCGTGCCAGAAACTGGCGCCGCGAACCGCCACGGCTCACGGCGTGGCCCCTGAATCGCCAGCGTCCGGACGCTCCGGCCGTCCCTCTCCCTGTCCGCCCGGGCGCTCGGGACGCTCCCCCGCTTCACCTGCGGGAGGCTCGGGACGATCTGCTGCTTCTCCCTCAGGTTCGCCCTCGGGCCGCTCAGGTCGTTCCTCGCCGTCGGCCTCGGGTCGGTCCCCTCCGCCACCGCCGCCGGCCGCGGCGAGTTCCACCTGGCCGGCGAAACAGCCCAGCACGTACGGGAACTCTGCGGTCGTGTAATAGGCATAGTTGCCGGCGGCATCAGACCTGCCGTTGCACCGATCGAGATCACCGGACCCTTCGACATAGGAGTGCGCTGCCCATGTGTCCGAAGCAAACAGTGACTCGTCGGTCAGCTGCCACGACGAGCGGTACTGATCGATGCCGGTGTAGATAGGAAATCCGTCAAAGGCATACCCAACCAGCTGAGGCGCCGCCGCCACCTGGTCGGGGTCGAAGAAGCAATCCGTCTCGGTGCTACTCAAGATCTTGTGGGCGTGAAATCCGGTCGGCCCCATGTGGCTTCCGCATGCCGAGATGATCCCGGGAAGCGAATCGACGTCGCCGCCAGTTCCTTCGGTCGGCCCATAGATCGGAATGCCGCTTAGCGTCACCGCGACAGCCCCGATGTACGGAATGTCCGTCAGGGCACCTGCTTGCACCGGATTCGCAGGAATCGTGAACGTAAACTCGCGGCCGCCCGGGACCCCCGGCGACGTGCCGATATAGGTGAAGTCGGGCACCGCATTGCTGACCACAATGATGCTGTCGCCGACACAGGTTGCATCGACGTAGGGATCCTCGATGTCGACGTTGGCCGATCCCCGGGTCGCGAACTGCGCTGCGGTCGCAGCACAACCGCTGGAGCCTGCCGGAGCAGTCTCGGTCGCTGCCGCTTCCGAAGTAGGCGACGGCTCCGCCACGGAGGTTGGTGCCGCATTCTCCTGCGTCGACTGGACAGGGCTCGGCACAGGCGTTGGCGACGGCTCGGTGGTTGCCAGCGACTCGGTCGTTGGCGCAGGCTCGGCGGCTTCGATCGGTTCTTGCGTCGCCAGCGGTTCGGTCGTGCTCACCGGGGTCGGCGGTACCGCATCTGAGGCAGAGTCGACCCCCGCCGCGGCCGCGTCGACGGCCGTGCCGTCGGGTTCAGCTGCGCTGCATGCGACGCTCGACAGCACCGCGAGGGCTACAAGCAGGGCCAGAATCCAGCCGTTTCGGCGTTTTGAGAAGTCCATCGCTGCAACGTACGGAACCGATTTCCGAGGGTTCTCTCAAAGGTCTGTGAGTTTCCTGTGAACCCGACTTCGCAGCGTCAGCCGTCAGTGCAGATCAAGCCTGACGTCGAGCTTCTTGATTCCGGCGATGAAGCTTGACCACACGTACGACTCTTGACCGACGAGCTCAAGGCGATCGACGCGCTGCACGAGCTGCTCCAAGACGCAGCGTGTTTCGAGACGAGCCAGGTGTGCTCCGAGGCAGAAGTGAGCACCGAAACCGAACGCTATGTGCGGATTCGGGTCCCTCGTGATGTCGAAGGTCATCGGGTTCTCGAACACGTCTTCGTCACGGTTGGCCGACGCGTAATGAAGAACGACCTTGTCGCCCTTGGCGAACCGATGGCCCTTGTATTCGGTGTCCTCGACCACCGTCCGCGACATGTAGATGACCGGGCTCGACCACCGGATCATCTCTTCGACCGCCGTGTCCCAGTGCTCGCCCGTCTTGAGTAGCTCGTACTGGTCGGGATTCTGCGCCAGCTGCAAGAGGCCGTGGCTGATGTTGTTGCGTGTGGTCTCGTTGCCGGCAACGAACAGCAGCATCACGTAGCCCGCGTACTCCTCGGGCGTCAGTTCGCCCTTGTCCAGACGCTCGGCGAGGACCGATGCAAGATCGTCGGTTGGCGTCTCACGGCGCGCCGCGAGCATGTCGAACGCATACTGCACCATCTCTTCGCCCGCCTGGGTGCGGTACTCCTCGCTGGGCGAGTAGTCCGGATCGTCGTTGGTGATGATCGCGTTGCTCCAGCGGATGAGCTGCTCGCGGTCATCGGGCGTGGTGCCGAGCAGCTCGCAGATCGCGAGCAGTGGCATGGGCACGCTGATGTCGTCGACGACTTCGATCTCGGCCGAGCCAGTCTCCGTCCTGCCCCGCTCGATCGCATCGTCGATCAGGCGGCCGACCATGTCGTGGTAGTGATCGGTGTAACGACGAACCACGCGGGGTGTGAAGTTCTTGTTCGTCATGCGCCGCAGACGCAGATGCTCGGGGTCATCCAGGTTGAGCAGATGACGATCCTCTTGGTCGCTGTAGCTGGCTCGCAGGTTCAGGCCGTGGGCATTGACGAATCGGTCGGTGTCCTTGCTGACCTCGAGGACGTCTTCGTACTTGGTGAGCACCCATGCCTGGTCGTAGAGACGTTCGTCGGGGATCGTCTGGAAGTGGATCGGACGCTCCGCCCGCAGCCGCGCCAACGGTTCGTGCGGCACGCCTTCGGCGAACACGCGGTTCGACAGCACATCGATCGAGGCGAGGTCGGTTCCGTCGACGATCGTCATGTGACACCCCCAGGTACTCACGATTCCCCATCGACGCTAGCGCACGACACGGTTTGGCCCCGGCGCAGTCACCTGCGCCGCGCCCACATTCAGTCAGCGGAGCCGATGCGGTGCTGATCAGTCGGCGACGAGGCGAAGCCCCGTGGCCGAGGCTCCTGGGTGACGCAGCGTGACCTCGAACTCGGTTTGGCTGGCCGGGTAGAGATGTTCGCTGACCAAGACACCCGAACCGTGCCGGTCGCGTGTGACACGCCGGACCCGCAGCAGCGGCGACCCGGCTTCGACCGCCAACACCGTGGCAAGCTCGTCGTCGGCTGCGACGGCCGAGATCACTTGGCGGGCACCGCCGAGCCGATCGCCGAGCAGATCGACAAAGGTCGATTGCTCAACATCGCTGCGGGAGAGTTCGGCCGCGATCGATGCCGTGCACCAGACCGTGACCAGCGCGAACGGCTGCTCATCGGCCAAATTCAGACGGACAACTTCGAGCACCTCGTCACCCAGCAGCTCCGCAACATCGCCGGGCGCTTCCCGAAATCGGAACGCCATGACGCGCCGCTCGCTGGTACGACCGGCCGCTGCGAGCTGGTCCTCGATCGTTTCGAGGGTGTCGAGCGATTGGCGAAACGGGTCCCCGCCGACGAACCAACCGAAGCCCTGGCGAGAGTCGACAAGCCCTTCGTCTCGAAGGTGTTCGAGCGCCTTACGGATCGTCACCCGGCTTGCGTCATGGGTCGCCGATAGCTCGGATTCGCTCGGCAAAACGCCTTCGTCGCCGAACTCGCCCTCGGCAATCGCCGAGCGCAGGGAGTCTGCGATCTCTTGGTAGCGATAGGTTCGACTCATACGTACTGCCCAACAAGAGCTGCCCAGCAAAGGGTAGCGCCACTTGTATCAAACTTGTATGATACAAGTCAACACCCCACCACTCGCCGCTCTCGGAGGTTCCCCCATGGCCGTCTTTGCCGAAACACCGATCGAACTGGTCAACGAGGTCTACGGCTCGCTTGACGAACGCGTCGCCTGGGGTCGAGAGAAGCTCGGCCGGGCCCTCACGCTCACCGAGAAGATCCTGATCAACCACCTCGATGACCCGGATACGGCCGGCCTCGACCGGGGCGTCAGCTACACCGACCTGCGCCCCGACCGCGTCGCGATGCAAGACGCCAC
>CALLPT010000318.1 GCA_938015575.1 uncultured Acidimicrobiales bacterium | reverse complement strand
CGAGGGTTCACGCATGGTGGCGCGACGAGTTGTGAGCCCCAGCGAACAACTCGGTAAGTGAGCGAAGCGAACGACTCAGACTCCTTGAGAGTTCACGGTGAATGGGCGAAGCTCGCGATACGGCGGCAGTTCGACGGAGTCGAACTGTGTAAGCGAGGCGAAGCCGAGCGACTTAGAGCCAGTTGGCGGACCATTCGGCGCCGCGGAGCTGCCATTCTTCGCTCGTGACCGCGAAGCGGATGTGGTCTTCCCAGATCCCGTTGATCTGCAGGTACCGCTCGGCGATCCCCTCAGCCCGGATGTTGAGCTTCTCGACCACGCGGCGACTCGCCGTGTTGCGGGGAATGATCGAGATCTGCACGCGATGCAGGTTGATCTCGTCGAAGGCGAACTGCATTACCGCCACCAGCGCCTCGGGTGTGTACCCGTTGCCCGCCTGGCGGTGATCGATCCAGTAGCCGATGTAGGCGTTCTGATGCGCGCCACGGTGAATCGAACTCAGATTCATCTCGCCCGCGAACGACCCGCCAACGAAGACGCCGAAGCTGTACCCCGTGCCGGCCTGGCGATCGCGTCGCCGAGCATCGCAGCGAGCCAAGAAGGCGGCCCGATCCCGCACCGGATCCGGCATGCCAGGCGGCCGAAGCGGCTCCCACTTGAGCAGCCAGTCCTCGTTGGCCAGTCGTACCTCGCTCCACTCTTCGAAATCCTCGTCGCGAAGCGGTCGCATCGTGATCCGACGCCCGGTCAACCACGGCGCAGGTGCCTGCGAGCGACGCCGCATCATCGGATGCTCCGCGCAAGCCCATCAAGGATGTCGGACTCGCTGGCGACAAGATGGTCCAGGTCGAAGTGGCGCATGATCTTCACCAGAATGCTCATGCCACCGACGATGGTGTCAACTCGACCTGCGGGAAGCCCGGGATTATGCGCCCGATCGTCGCGGTTTTCGGTCGCCAACGTGCGGAAGACATCTTCGGCGGCTTCTCGGGTCAGCTCAAAGCCGTGGATCTGGTCCCGGTCGTACTCGACCAGACCGATCTCGACCGCGACGGCGGTCGAGATCGTGCCAGCAACCCCAATGACCGTCTTCGCCCGGTTCGCCTGAGGCAGTTCCCGGTCGACGTCTTCGAGCCACGCACCCGCCACGGTCACGCACGCAGACAGCTCCTCGGGACGAGGCGGATCCGACTCGAGATACTCCTCGGACAGCAAGACCGATCCCATGTTGAGCGAAATACCGGCCTCGAACGATTCGTGGCCATAGGCAAACTCGGTCGAGCGTCCGCCGATGTCGATCACCAGGAACGGCCCGTCCGCTGGATCGAGCTCTGCGGTGGCCCCCAGGAACGTCATTTCGGCTTCGGTATCTCCCGAGAAAATCTCGGGCTCGTAGCCGGTCACCTCGGTAACCATCGCCACGAAGTCGGCGCCGTTCTTGGCATCGCGAGCAGCCGCGGTCGCTGCGACCCGGGCTCGACTCACGCCGTGTTCATCCATCACCCGGCGGTACTCGGTCAGCGCCGCCCGCACCCGCTCGAACGCCGGCGGCTGGATCAGGCCAGTGTCCTTCATGCCCTCGCTGAGCTTGGTGAGTTCCACCAGGCGAACGAGCGTCTCGCCATCTCGCTCGACCAACAGCCGGCTCGAATGGCTGCCGAGGTCGATCGCTGCAATCGTTTCGCTCATCGCCGTTCCCTTTCGGTACGGGGCGCGTCGGCCGGAAGCCCGCTTCCATCGCCCTCGGGGTCGATCGCCAGGCGATCGGCCACCCACTTCCCCACTGGGTCATCGCCACCGGCGAGGTAGTACGCATAGTGCGCGTGCAGGCACTTGACGCCCACGCGAGTGCCGGCAACACCATTCGACGGGCGATGCCCGTCGTAGTCATCGGGGATCAACGAGTCGCGCTCGGCTCGATACCGGTCATGCGCCTGCTCGAGTTCGGCGGCGTCAACCTCGGCTTCGACGATGTCGACATAGCCCGACGACTCGAGCCGACTCACGACGAGTCGATCGTGGGCGGACACCAGCCAATACAGGGTCGGCATGGGACGCCCCGAGTGCTGAATCGGCGCGTTTCGGATCACCCGAGGTGTGCCGTCGGCGTGGCGCACCACGACCTCGAAATCACCCTCGGGTTTGCGACCGAGCAGCTCGGCGACCGCGTCGCGGTCGGCGTCGGTCACCTGCATGTCGGCCACGAGATGTCGGCGAAGGCGTCAGCCGCGACGCTTCAGGAAGCGGCGCAGGAGCAGCAGCACGGCGACAACACCGGCCACCGGAAGCGCCCGCTGCAGCACAGGCGCACCTGCTGCGTCGAGCAGGTCGACGGCTTCGGCTTCGGGCATGTCGATCTTGCGAGGACCGCTGTCTTGAGCCGGTGCTTCTTCGGCCACGGCCTCTGCGGCTTCTTCGACGACGGTGTCCTGTGGCTGGCTCGCCAGCAGCTCTTGGAGGTTGTCGGAGAACTGACCCATGAGCTTGCCGCTCACGTCGGCCATGACGCCACGACCGAACTGGGCGACCTTGCCGGTGATCGCCAGGTCGGTGTGCACATCGACACGAGTCTTCTCCGGTGTCAGCTCGTGCAGCGTCGCGGTGATCAACGCATTGGCGTTGCCGGCACCGCGGCTGTCGCGACCCTCGCCCTTGATGACGACCTTGCCCTCGGCCTCGTTCTGTTCGACGAAAACGGCCTTGCCTTTGTACTGGGCGGTGATCGGGCCAACCTTGACTTTGACGGAGCCCTTGTACGTATCGCCGTCGATCTCTTCGAGCTGTGCGCCGGGCAGGCAAGGCGCGATGCGCTCGACATCGTTCAGCACTCGCCAGGCAACGTCGCGTCCCGCGTCGACTTCAAAGCTGTTGTCTAGATCCATGATCCCAGTTCCTTCGTGAGGTGGTGGCGGCGGACTTGGTCGAATTCCCCTGCCGTGTCCACATCTACCGCGCTTCCCGGGCAGGGTATCGGCGTCACCAATTCAGGGCGACTCCGAAGCAGCTGCCTGGCACCTTCGTCGCCGTCGAGGGGAAGCAGACGCCACACTTCTTCGGACAGACGCACCGGCGGAGTGTTCTTGCCATCGAATTCGGCGACCGCAATCGGACTCTTACTCCGGGCGATTTTGCGCCACGCGTCCGGCGGCACAAACGGCTGATCGCCAAGACCGACAACGATCTCGCCGTAGCCGAACATCTGCGCATAGTGGATGGCGACGTGCAGCGAACGGGATTGCCCGTCGGCCCAATCGTCGTTGTGCACCACGCTCGCTTCGACCGGTACGAGGTCGGCGACCGGCGTTGCTCCCTCGACGACAAGCACCTCGGCGAAGCCAGCCAGCACCGCGTGCTGGGTCGCCCACCACACGATCGGCTTCTTCTTGAGCTTGGCGGCGAGCTTGTGATCGTCGCCAACGAAGCGGCTTCCCGCTCCAGCGGCCAGGATCACGGCGAGGGTGGACTCGGGCGGGGTGCCCCGACCACCGCCGGATTCTTCTTCGGTCAGCTCGGCGGATTCGTCGGTTGATTCGCCCAACTCGGTCGGCTCGGCGGCTTCGATGTCAGTGTCATCAGGGATGGGCACCGGCCCAGTCTGCCGTGCGGGACCTAAGGTGCACCCCGTGGAAGATGATCTGTCACCCGAGGACTTCCTGATCCCCGAGAACTTCAACACATCGAGCGGGCTTCGCATCAACATCCTGCTGTGCGACTCGGCCCAGGCGATCGGCGGCAAGCTCTTCGTGCTCGGCGGAGGGCTGTCTGTCATCGGTCCCAAGGCCCAGCCGCTCGCGCTCGCCATCCACGTGACCGTGCCGTGGGACCGGGCGAACATCAAGCACGACTGGAAGCTCGAGCTCATCGACGAAGACGGACGCCCCGTGACCATGGGCGACAAGGCCGTCACCGTCCAGGGCCAGTTCGAAGCCGGGCGCCCCACCGGCCTGCGGGCGGGCACTCCCCTGGGCGTCGCATTGGCGATCAACCTGACGGCGCTACGCCTGAAGCCCGGCGGCTACAGCTTCGTCTTCTCCGTCGACGGCGACGCCCGCCCCGAATGGCGCAGCCAACTCTTCGTAAAGTCCTGACGTGGTCGCGGCACCGTTACGGTGCTCTGACACCCGCAACCTCGACCCAACTTGACGATGGTGTCGTGGGGGCTTCTCACCGATTTGGTGCCCGCTCTGCGCTTCTCACCGAGTTGTAACCCGCTCTGCGCTTCTCACCGATCTGGTGCCCGCTCTGCGCTTCTCACCGAGTTGTAACCCGGTTTCCGGGACGTGAGTCGGTGAGAACGTTGAAGGGCTACTGGCTGACCGCGAGCACGATGGCGCCGGTGCGTTCTTCGGTGTCGACCAGGCGGTGGGCCTCTTGCACGTCGTCGATCGGAAGCACCCGGTCGACGATCGAACGAATCTCGCCGGCCTCGACCATTGCCGCAAGGTCCCGCAGCATCTGACGGGTCTCGTCGGCGAAGCGGAAGATGACCCGCTTCGACGTGAGCCGGCTGACGAGCGGGGACAGCAGCATCGTGGACAGGCGCGGGTTCCCATGGACCCACCGGCCACCAGGAGCGAGCAACCGCAGCCGCCCGCCGATGGCATGGGTCGGCACCATGTCGAACACGACGTCGAACGGTCCGTCCTCGGGCCCGACGCTGCGCTCTCGATAGTCGATGAACGACGTGGCGCCCATCGATTCCACGAAGGCCCGCTTGTGGCCGGCATCGACGCCGGTGACCTCGGCGCCCATCGCGCGGGCGACCTGCACGCCATGTGCCCCGATCACTCCCCCTGCGCCAATCACCAACACGCGGTCGCCGGGCTGCACCTCGGCCGCCCGCAGGAAGTGCAGCGCGTTCAC
>CALLPT010000317.1 GCA_938015575.1 uncultured Acidimicrobiales bacterium | reverse complement strand
CGGCCATCTCGACAACTCGTTCGAGCGCGGCCGGGTAGTCGGCCTCGTCCATGACGAAACCGGTGGGCGAGGTGTACGGCATGTCCTCGGCCGCGATGAGGTTCTTGCGCCGCACCTCGACCGGGTCGACGCCGATCGCCGCGGCGAACTCATCGACGGCACGTTCACTGGCGGCGATGACCGGCGCGCGACCCGCGCCGCGCAATGCACTCACCGGCGGCCGGTTCGTGACCACGGTCGTCTGGGCGTAGGAGACGTGCGGGATCGCGTACGCGCCATGGGCCATCGGCCAGGTCCAGTTGTTCGGCAACCCGGCACCGGAACTCGGATAGGCACCGGCGTCCTTGCGGTGCACGACCTCGATGGCCGTCAACGTCGCATCGTGCATGCCGGCCAGACGCAAGCTGAATTCTTCGGCGCGTCCATGCGGCGCCGAGGTCAGGTTCTCGGTACGGCTCTCGAGCCACCGAACCGGACGGCCGACGACCTTCGCGAGGTGTGGGATCAGTTGCTCCTCGGGCCCCGGGGCCCCCTTGCCGCCAAAGCCGCCGCCCACGAACGGCCCGGCGATGACATGGATGTCACTCAGCGCAAGGTTGTACATCGGCGCGATGCGGCTCCGGAACCCGTGGGGTGTCTGCGTACTCACCCAGGTGTGCAGGTGTCCATCGCTGCTCCAAGCCGCCACTGCGCCGCGGCATTCAATCGGCGCAGCGACCTGGCGCGGGTTGTCAACGTGGACTTCGACAACGACTTCGGCTGCGGCGATCTGCGCCTCGACCGACGCAGGCGAGACGCCGTCGTCGAGATGGGTCCGCAAGACATTCGTGGGCACCGAATCATCAGGCCCGCTGCTCGGGCCGCGCCGTGCCTCGTCGCCAGGTCCGAAGAGGAGCACACGATCTTCGGCCGCCTCGGCCAGATCAAGCACGACCGGCAACTCGTCGTAGTCGATGATGACCAGCTCGGCCGCGTCGACGGCTTGGGCTTCGGTCTCGGCAACGATGACGGCGACCGGCTCGCCGACGTACCGGACCTTTTGCTCGGCCAACAAGGGCTGTGCGAACCGGAGCGGGTGAATGGCCGTGTACGCCACCGTCGGCAAGATTGGATTGTTCTTGGCCGTAATCACCGACAGGACACCGGGCGCAGCCGACGCCTCGGCGACATCGACCTCGAAGCGAGCATGCGCCGCCGTCGATCGCACAAAGACCGCGTGCGCCATTCCCTCGAGCATCGGGTGGTCGAGGTCGGCGAGATAGGTCGCCGCGCCAGTGATCATCAGGGAGCGTTCGTTGGCCACATCCTGATTCTTGCCGGTTTGGGCCGCGCTAGCTGCGGAATCCGGCCAACCGTTCGCCGGTATCGGCGATGTCGTAGCTCGTGGCGGCCTCGTAGGCGAGGCCAGCGCCGACCGACGCCTCGGCGTCGGAGCGGTACAGGTCCTTGTAGGCCCGCAACGAGTCCACGCTGTTGGCCACGATCTGGGCTGCCATCTCGTCGACGATCACGTCGAGTTCTTCGCCCGCAGCGCTGCGACACGCCATGCCCATTTCTGCTGCCTCGGTTCCCGTGAACGTGCGGGCGGTGAAGCTCAGCTCACGGGCTTTTGCCGCGCCGACTGCCGCCGGCAGTCGGGCGCTCAAACCCCAAGTTGGGCGTAACCCGAACTTGGCGTGCGTGTCCGCCATCTTCGCCTCGTCGGCACAAACCATCAGGTCACACGCAAGTGCCAGTTCCAGCGCACCGGTAAAGCAGAAGCCGTTGACCTTGGCGATCGAGACGAACCCGCCGTCGGCCAACTTCGCGGTCGCCGCTCGAGCTGGAAGGTCGAGAATGTCGCCAACGCTGCCGCCGGTGAGCTCTCGGTCGCCGAGTGCCTTGAGATCGACCCCGGCGCTGAATGCTCGCCCCGCCCCCGTGAGCACAACCACCGCTACTCCCTCGGCGGTCATCTGATCAAGGGCGTCGTTCAGATCGCCGAGCATCGTCGGCGTGATGGCGTTGAGCGCATCAGGACGATTGAGGGTGATCGTTCCGATGGCGCCATTGATCGACGTGAGTACTTGTTGCTCGCTCATTGCGGCGAGCCTAGGAGGTACCCCCGTCGCGGCGAGGATCGGCAGTGTGGAACACCAGCTCGACTCCGGCTCGTTCGAGCGTGTCGAGGTGGGTGGCAAGTGCCGGGTGGCCGGCGAACCCGGGACCAACCTGGACCTCGACGGTGACCGGCACGCCCCGCCCGATTGCTTCGCACACCAGCCCGCTGGGCATGTCGTCGGCGAGGCCAAGTGCGATCTTGCTGATCGTGTTGAATCCTCCTGGCGCAACGAGCACACGGTCGCCGAGCGGCTCGAACAGCGGTTCGCCGAAAACTCGCATGCGAGTTTGCAGCTCGTGTCCGCTCAACACGGCCGCCGCGTCGGCATCGAACCAGTGGAGCGACCGTTCGGTGGCAACGACGCATACGTCCCAACCCGCGGCTTGCTCTTGGGCGATGCGGTCCAAGGTCGCGTCAGCACCCGTGACCGCGCAGACGACCAAATACAGCACGTTTCCGTTCGGTGATCCGAAGCTCGTCACCACGTGAGTATCGCCGCCCGCGACCTAGGGTCAACTCGTGACCGAATTCCTGGTCAGCTCCCTGATTGTCTCGCTGGCACTGACCGTGGTGCTCAACGTCGTCATTCGAGCCTTCCCCGGCACCAGTGCCGATGCGCGGGCGCGTCAGGTTTTCGGCGAAGAGCAACCGCGCCTCGATGAACTGCCCGAGCCCGATGATCGGCCGCGCATGCGTGTGTTCTTCCCGTGGAAGCAGATGCTGGTGTGGAGCGCCCTCTTGACGATCGGGCTCAACATCATTCGCCTCTTCTGAGCCTTGGCAGACCGTTGGGCCAGGACCGCAGCTTCGGCGGCGCCTAGCCTTGGGCCATGCCACTCGATCCACAGATCAAAGGCCTCGTCGACGCTTCGAACGCTGCGGCAGCCGAAGCGCCACCGGTGTGGGAACAAACCGTCGAGATGCGACGCGAGGGGTACGCGGCGCTCGCGGCACTCGTCGGACCTGGCCCTGATATCGACACGGTCACCGATGTCGAGATCGCCGGGGTGCCGTGTCGGCGCTATGAGAATCGGGGCGCATCGGGTTGTTTCGTGTACGTGCACGGCGGTGGCTACACCATCGGCGATCTCGATAC
>CALLPT010000316.1 GCA_938015575.1 uncultured Acidimicrobiales bacterium | reverse complement strand
GACTCCACCCCCTACTCCCGTGGCGCCGCCCGGTGTAGCCGAGACGGTCGCGCCGACCTTGAGCGACGCAATCCCGACCGAGCGACTCACGGCTCCCACCTATCCGTCGAACCCGCCGGTCGCTCCAGCAACGATGCACGCGCCCGCAACCGCGCTCCCCGACGCGCTGACCCCACCTCCCGCTCCGACGAAGAGCCGCCGGGGGCTCCTGCTCGGCGTTGGGGCGCTCGTGCTCATCGCCGGGCTCGGCTTCTTGTTGTTCCGCGTGTTAGGCGGAGGCGGAACCGCAACCGGCGCCGCCTCTCCCGACGAGGCTGTGCAGCAGATGATCGATTCGATTCGCGAGCTCGACCCGGTTGGCCTTGCCGAAGTGCTCGACCCCGATGAGATCGAAGGCTGGGCGGGCAGCTTCGCTCCGGCCACCGAGACCTTCCGGAGTCTGAGCGATACCACCGAACCAACGGACCAATTCGAGGCGTTCGCCCGGGAACTGTCCGAAGCCATCTCTGTGGCAGTCACTGGCCCTGGGGGCGACGAAATCACCTACGACGTGCGCGAACTCGATCCACGAGGACGCATCTCGCGCGTCCGCATCCAGGGTCTCGACGTGACGATCAGCGTGACCGAGGGCTTCGACGAAGCACTGATCGCCGGCCCACCAAGTGACTTGATCGCCATCGACCTGGCCGCGATCGACGGCGCCGGCCTCAGCCTGCGCGACCAATTCGGAGGCCTCGATGCCCGCGTGTTCGCTCCCGGTCAGGACACCGAAAGCACGTTCGCGGACAACGCACACCTCGACCTCGTCACCGTCGAAAAGGACGGCAGCTGGTACATCTCGATCGGCTACTCGATCCTCGAGAACATCCAGAACAACCCGAGCCTGAATCTCGGGCGACCCGATTACGGCCGGGCCTATGCCCTCGTCGATGCGGGTGACGGCGGTGCCGAGACCCCCGAGGCTGTCGTGCGTCAGATGATGACCGCGATGGAGACCCTCAACTACAACTCGATGATCGCGCTCACCGACCCGATGTCGATGCCGTACCTGCACGACTTCCAGCCCGCCATCGACGACAACGTCGATCGCCGCGACCTGAGTGATGCCGCACAGGAACTCGAGCTACGCGTCAACACGCTCGAGCTGGCCACCACGACCTGGAATGAACGGACCCTTGTCACCGTCGAGCAGATCGCAGGCCGATTCGCCGGGGGAACCTTTGAGCTCGATACCACCAGCTGGTGCGCGCAAGCACGCTCGTCCGAAGGCGAAGAAGTGAGCGGCTGTCTCGACGAAGCGGCCGAAGAGCTCTTGCGCGAGATCGACGCGACCGACATCGATCCTCGCGACGTCATCCCCGAGCACTTGGGGTTCGTCGTCGTCGAACGCAACGGTCGCTGGTTCTTCGACCCGCTCGGGTCGATGGGGTACTACCTCGACGAAATCGCCGATTCCGCCGCCGACCTCGACGTGAGCGACACGTTCCGGCAGGCCGCGGGGCCGGTCGGCGACCTCGACGGCTTCCTTGTGCTCAACGCACCGGTGGTTCGCCTGGGCGAGACCGTCACTACCGACGCGAACAACGCCAGCGCGGGCAACGCCAGCGCGGGCAACGCCAGCGCAGGCGTGGCGTTCGACCTGGCCGGACTCGAGCACGACGACCTCAGCGACTTCGACTCGATACAGATCGGACTCGCCAGGATCGAGTCCGACGGGTTTGGTTCGTTCATTGGACTCGACGACCGGCCGGCGGCGACCCAAGAATGGGCCGTCGTCTATGGCTCGAGCGCCGACGAACCATCGATGCCAGCCGTCGTGATGACCACCGAGGGTGTCATCTCGGTGTCGCTCGAAGAGCCGACCATCACCCGAGTCGATTCGTCGGTCGGGTACTCCGGGGCGATCGACGCCGACGGCCGACCCCAGATCTTGGTCTTCGATGACTTCTCGGCCTTCAGCTTCTCGGGCGAGGCCGCCTTTGAAACGATCTTCTCCTGGGACAGCCCCGGGATCGTGCTCGCCGGAAGCTTCTTCGCACAACAGTTCGGCGACCCGAACTTGGGCGACTTCGCCGTCATCACCGGCGAGCCAGGCGCAACGTTCGAGGTCAGCCCGGACAACGGCATCGATGACGACGGCGGCGAGGAGCCTCCCCCTGTCGAAGACGATCCGCTCCCGGCACCGACCGGTGACCCCCGAGTCGATCGATTCATCGAGGTTGCCGCCGCCGGCCAATTTGTCGACTTCTCATTCGAACAACAGGGCGGCTATTTCGACGGCTGCGGCCCGGATGATCCTGACGTGACCACGTGGGGCTACACCGACGGCTTTGGTGACCTCGCGCTGATCACGCCGTTCCCCAGCGAGGAACGTGCGATCGCCGCTTTCGAGGCGCTCACCCTGATGAGCGCTCCGTGTGCGAGCTTCCCAGACCTCGAGTTCGATGCCATCGAGGTGGGCCCCGGCGACACGGTCACGCTCAGCTTCTCGTTCGACGGAGGCGAAACCCTCTCGTGGGAACGCTACGGACGTCGCGGCGACGTGATCATCGCTACAACATCGACATCGCTGGACTGGATCGACATCAATTGGTCGCTCCTGGAGTCCTACGAGGGCTGAGCCGTACCGGCCCTCGACGATGCCACACTGGTGCCATGGCGAAGACGCCGCGGAAACTCAAAAAGGCCCGAGCCCGTCATGCCAAGTCATGCGAGGGCAAGCAAGCCCACAAGTCCAAGAAGGAAGCCGAAGAGGTCGCCCGCAAGATGCGAGCCGAGCGCGGTCGGCGCAACCTGAGCGCCTACGCCTGCCAGTCGTGCGGCAAGTGGCACCTGGGCAATCGCCGATAGCGGCAGCACCACACAGCGCCGGTAACGGGCCACCACGGCTCGGCCTCTAGGGTCGCGGTCATGGAGGCCACCCCCGACCACCCGATCAGCATCGAGGTCCGAGATCGCGTGGGCGTGCTCACGTTGCAACGCCCCGAAGCGAGGAACGCGATCAATCCGGCGATGCGGCGGGCCTTGCGTTCCTCGTTGGCGAATCTCGAGGCCGACCCTGACGTCGATGTCATGGTGCTCACCGGCGCGGACCCGGCCTTTTGCGCGGGCCTCGATCTCAAAGTGCTCGGCGCCGAACCGGGCACCTTTGTCAGCGACACACCCACCGGCAGCTCGTCGCCGTTTCCGCCGCGAACGAAACCGTTGATCGGCGCAATCAATGGTGTTGCGATCACGGGCGGTTTCGAGCTTGCGCTCAACTGCGACTTCTTGATCGCGTCGGAGCGGGCGGCGTTCGCCGACACGCATGCCCGCGTCGGTGTCATGCCCGGATGGGGACTCACCGCGCTGCTCACCGATGCGGTCGGCCGAACCCGGGCCCGCGAAATCTCGCTGACCGGCAACTTCGTGCATGCATCGCTGGCCTACGAGTGGGGTCTGGTGAACCGCGTCGTTCCGCACGACGAGCTCTTGGCGACGGTGCTTGCCCTAGCAAGCGACATCGTCAACAACGATCAACTCGGTGTGCGCCGCATGCTCGCGACCTATCGATCCCAAGAAGCCGAGGCGCTCGGCGCCGCGTGGGAACTCGAAGGATCCGGAGCGATCGAGTTCGCCCAAGTCACTCGCCCCGGCAGCGATGTCGAGGCTCGTCGCGCCCAGATCATGGAGCGAGGACGAAGCCAGTTGTGAGCGGTCCAGTACACCGTCACCGCGGATCGCCCGACCGCACCTGCTGCGACCAGTAGTTTCTCGGCGTGGGTTTTCCGTCGACCGCCCTCGGCATTGAAACGGGCGCATCCGAACTTCGCGTCGTGCAACTCAGCGCGTCGGGCCAACGGGCGAATGTGACCGGGTACGCGGCGGTTGCTCGCCCGACCGACGAGGCACAGCTCGGCAAGAGTGTCGGCCAACTCATCGCGGCACTCGATACCGAGGCCGACATTCCGATCAACCTGGTCGACTCGGCCCAGACCGGTGAGCGAGCACTCAACGACGTGCTCGCGCGGCTCGCCGAGCTCGGCCTCAACAACGTCGACTTCGAAACCGTCGAGGGCGCACGCGAGCGGGCCGTTGGCCGTAACAACATCGAGGACCTGGCCGGGTTCATCGACTGCCCCATCCCTCCGGGACTGCTTGCCGCCCACGATCGCCTCGCGATCGCCGATCTCGCGGTCAGCGTCGGAGCGGCACTCGCCCGACTCGGTTTGGGTTTCAGCGCCGAACGAGCGAGCGACGACCACATTGCCGTTTGGACAGCACGCGACAGCGACGACGACGAAACCGACCCGGGCGAGGAGGTGACGGTCGCAAGCGCTGCTCCGACGAGCCCGGTAGCTGCGATCGCTGCGGTCGGTCCACCCGAGATGCCGATCGAGTCCGCGGAGCTCGCGCCGACGGACATGCCCAAGATCGTGCCCGCTGTCGAGCGCTCGACAACCGCCCTCGCCTCGCCCCACGGCAGCGAGGGCGCCAGCAGCAGCGCCGAAGACGACGGCGCCGACAACGACATCGAGAGCGAGGCCGCCCGCGCCCTTGGTCCGCTGGCCATGGTCCTCGGGCTGATCGCCGTGATCGGGATCGGCCTGATCGGCTTCTTGCTCTTCGGCGGCGCCGGCGACGAGACGGCAGCGCCGAGCAACGCTGCTGCGGTCGAGATCGCCGACGACGAGCCCGATGCCGCCGATCCGTCGAACGCCGTCGACGTTGCGGCGACCCCAGTGCCAACGGCGACCGTTGCGCCGGTCCCGACAGCGACTCCAGTGGCGGTCACGACGGCAGCCCCGGCGGCCGCACCGACGCCGGCCCCCACGCCGGCTCCCACAGTGACACCGCTTCCCGCCGAGCCCACGCCAGCCATCGAGAACGAGGCCGCCGTCGAGGCCAACGACGAGAACGTGGTTCCCCTCAGCGAGCTACCGCAGCGCGGCGCGATCTATCGAGCCTCCGAGGGCCTGCTGTATCTCCAAGGGCCCGTCACGGCAGAAGAAGCCAGCACACTCGAAGCGCGAGCGATCGAAGTCCTCGGCGCCGAGCGTGTCGTCAATGAGTACGTCATTCGCGCCGACGCACCTCCGGTCACCGAAGGCAACGTGCGTGTCGAACAAGCCGTGCTCTTCGAGACTGGCTCCGCAACGATCGCCGAGGCGTTCGTGCCCACGCTCGAGCTGGGCGTCTTGGTTCTGAACCTCAACCCACAGGTCACGATGATCGTCGAGGGCCACACCGACGATGTCGGTACCGACGACGCCAACCAGGTGCTGTCCGAGGCACGAGCTCAGTCGGTCGTGGAGTATCTGGTTGGCCGCGGCATTGACCGGTCCCGGCTCGTCCCGGTCGGTTTCGGCGAGAGCCAACCAATTGCCGACAATGCGTCCGAGGCCGGGCGACAACTCAATCGCCGGATCGAGGTCGACTTGGTCGACCTGTTGTCGCCTCGTCCAGCCGACAGCTGATCAGCTGATCAGCTGCGCAAGGTTCGCCCGGCAAAGGTGCCGGTGTGCTCACCGTGGTCCATGAAGACTTCACCGTTCACGATCGTGTAGTCGTAGCCCGACGCGCCTTGTATGTAGCGGCCCGCGCCGTTCGGAAAATCGAAGACGTACTCGGGCTGCGGTAGTGCGAGGTTCTCGAAGTCAATCACATTGAGATCGGCATGGTTGCCCTCGACGATGCGACCCCGGCCGGTGATGCCGAACAGGTCAGCGGTATCGCTGGTCAGTCGGCGTACGGCTTCTTCGAGTGTCCACCGTTCCCGCTCGCGCACCCAATAGGTCAGGTAGAAGGTCGGCTGACTCGAGTCCATGATCTGGCCAACGTGAGCACCCGCGTCGGCAAGACCGAGGGTGATCATCGGATCGTCGAGCATGGCTTGCACCGCGTCGAGACTCTGATTCAGGATCGGATGGTTGAGGTTGACCTGGGCGTCGGAAGCCAGGCACCGCTCGACGAAGACCTCGGCCGGCGTCTTGGCCGACTGGGCGGCGAGCACGGCCAGGTTGTCAGCTTCGCGGCAGTCGTAGCGGGCGTCGCCAGCCGGCAGGATCCACATGCTTTCGGCTGGGGCTCGCATGTCGGCCTCCGCGAGCTGGGATCGAAGTGAAGGGTCCCGCAGCGCCGCAAGCCGATCCGCTGGCGCCATGGACATGACCTGCTTCCACGCGGCGTTGCGGAACGGAACCCGGTTCAACAGGTTGTAGATCACGCCGATGCCGCGACAGGTTGTCTGAGGACGAATGGTCGCGCCCGACTCGTTCTGCTCGTGGGCCATGTCGACAACCCGTTGGTACAGCTCGGGTCGGCGATCACTCGACACGAGACCAAAGCTCACCGGCCGACCGCTGCGGCGCGAGATCTCGCCCAAAACCGCGATCTCGGCCTGGGTCTTGGGCAGGTGTTCTTCACGATCCCGCTCCCCGAGTCGCGCCGCAGCTTCGAATATTCCCTTGCCGTGGCGACCGAGCACGTCACCGAACGCCAAGAGTTCATTGTCATCAGCGAATGTCCCCGGCACCTGGCGTCCGTCGGGGACAACGTGAAGCAAGGTCCGCGACGTCGAGAACCCGAGGGCACCCGCGCCGATGGCTTCGTCTACGAGCTCAACCATGGCCTCGATGTCCTCGGGCGATGACGGGGTTTCGTCCATGCCTCGATCGCCCATCGCTGCGAGTCGCACCGCGCAGTGACCAACCATGCCGCCGACATTGATGCCCTTGTCGGTGCGGTCGATCCAGGCCAGGTACTCGCCGTAGGTACTCCAGTCCCACGGCATGCCTTCGAGGATCGCCCGGCGGGGAATGTCCTCGACGCTCTCCATCATCTCGGCCAGGAAATCCGCGCCGCCTGGAGCGACGGGGGCGAAGGTGACCCCGCAGTTCCCCAACACGGCGCTTGTGATGCCATGCCAACAGCTCGAGGTCTGGAGCGGATCCCACGCGATCTGGGCGTCGAGATGGGTGTGGATGTCAACGAAGCCGGGCGTGACAATGCGCCCGTCGGCGTCGATTTCGCGGGTCCCGGTTTCATCAACCGTGTCGGCGACCTGGGTGATCATCCCGTCAGCAACGGCGATGTCGCCACGCCGTGACGGCGCACCGGTCCCATCGACAATCGTGCCGTTGCGGATAACGATGTCCGGCTTTGTCATGGGCGCTCCTCGTTCGTCGTAGAACAAGTCTGGTCGAGACGCGCACTCGGGCAGAAGTCGGCTCAGTCCGTGGGCGACCCCAACACGACAATGCCGTCGCGCACCGCGGGGTCGCCTTCACCGTTGAGCACCTCGAACGGCACTGCGGTCGTTCCATCGTCGAGCGCAACTTCTGGCCAGACGCGCACGGTCATGATGGACGGCATCCGCACCATTGCCGCGAAGCGACCGACGATGCGACGAACGGTCCGAGGGTCGCCGCCGGCACGTCGGTCCACCACGGTCGAGACGCCGTGGGCCAGGTTCGCCGTGCCATGCAAGATGATGTCCGGAAGCCCCGCGTCGAGTGCAACCGCCCGATCGGTGTGGATGGGGTTCCAGATCCGGGCACATTCGGTGTAGGTGTGTGCATCGCCGGCCAGGATCTCAATGGTCCGTTCTTCGGCGACGCCAGTGCGGGGCGCAGTGATCGGTTCGAGCGGTGCCGGATCGGCCACGTCGTCGCCGTCGAGCTCGCAGCCGAGATAGATCCCATTCTGTGTGGTCGTTGCCACCGGGCGCCCGTCGCCGTCGACCGTGCGCAACCGGATCGTCGACATCGCGCCTGGCTTCTTTGCCACCAGGCCGACAAACTCGAGCGATGTGGTGAGTGTGTCGCCGGGGCGGATCAACCGGTGGATCACGGTGTCGTGTGTTGCGTGGACCGACGTCAAGACTTCTGCTGGGGAGACACCCGCTGCTTCGGACGCTGTCCGGCTCGACACGATGACCGGCCACTCCGGGCAGACGGCGAAGACGGGGTGGGCGACCACGCCGCCCGCCCGTGTGGTGTCGAAGTACATGGGGGATTGGTCTCGAATCGAGGCCGCATACGCCATCGTCCAGCGCTCGTCGACCTGGTGCTGCATGGGCTCCACGTGAAGCCCGAGGAGTGAGGTTGGGATTGCCATGGTCAGTCGAGCCACCGATCGATCGTTGCCTGCACCGCGCCGCTCGATTGGAGCTCGGCGAGTGCCCCGTTTACGCGCTCTCGCCAGGGTGAGCCTTGCTGCAGGCCAAAGGTTTCGAACTCTTCATACAGCACGGACCCGCTGGCGGACACGCCGTGCTCCGGGCCGAGCGCGGCGATCGCGAACGGCGAGGCCAAGACGATGTCGGCGTCGCCCCGCTCGACGGCGTCGAACGCATCGGCTTGTGAGGCGAATCCAAGTGTGTCCGCTCCTTGGGCTTTGATGTAGTCGGCAAACGTCGTATCGGACACGACCGCGACGATCCGGTTGTCGAGGCGGGCTTCAGTCGAGCCTTGGCTCGCGATATCTCGACTGATCTCGGACACGAACGCACCGACGAGGAACAAGCTGGCGAACATCGCGACCATCGCGACCAATCGGCCTCGAATCGAGGTCGGTGCCTTGTCGCCGTAGCCGACCGTGGTGACCGTGGTCGCCGCCCACCAGATCCCATCGAAGACACCACGCGGATACGTCTGGTGAAAGTCGTTGTCGTCGTCATGGCGTTCGATGAGCCAGATGATGTGTCCGAGCACCACGAGTCCAGCGATGGCGAGTATCAGGATCCGCAACACGCGTGAACCGAACAGGGCGCCGAGAAGCGAAGCCGGCGACCGCAAACGGTCATGGACACCCAGCTGCGGACCCGAAGACACCACGGCAGAGCTGAAGTCGATGACGGCTTCGCGTTCGGCCGTAGGTGCGAGGGGCGCGACCGCGACATCGGCTTCGCCTTGTTCGAGCAGTGTCACCATCTCGGGAAACGATGCCGCCCAGACCACATCGACGTCGACGCCCAGCTCGACAGCGACATCTTCCCAGATCTCCCAATAGAACCCGGTGGGTCGATCACCGTCTCGGGTCACGAAGGGTTCGACCTCGGTTGTGACGACCGTCAGCCGTTCTGGCGCTTCTTGGGCGGCGCTGCTGGGTGCGACGAGCAATGCCGACGCACCCACGGTCGCGAGAAGCAGCAGCCAGGCGATGCCTCGGCGCGTACGTGCGCGCATGATTCAGCGGCGGCTGGTGATCACGCCGGTATCGAACCCAGCGAGATGAAGTCCGCCGGCGAACCGAGCGTGTTCGATCTTCGTACAGCGGTCCATCACAACATCGAGACCACCCGCGAGGGCGATCTCGGCAGCTTCCTCGCTCACTATTCCGAGCTGCAGCCACAGCGTCTTGGCACCGAGAGCCACGGTCTGCTCGGCAATGGCGGGACAGTCCTCGGGGCGGCGGAAGACATCGACCATGTCGGGCACAACGGGTAACTCTTCGAGCGACGGATAGCAGCGATGGCCGTTGATCTCGGTCTCGCGCGGATTCACCGGATACAGCTCGTAGTCACATGCCGACGACGACAAATACGTGACCACGAAGTTGCTCGCACGCGCTGGATTGCTCGATGCGCCAACGATGGCGATGGAACGAGTGGTGTCGAGCAGCGACTTGCGTTTGCGGGCGCTCGGTTCGAGATACGGCACCCTCCCAGCATGCCAGTTCCCGTCACCAGAAAGGGATTGGTGTCGGCCTGCACCCGAATCCGCGCACGGGTGCGCCAGACTGTCGTCATGTTCCGGCGAATCGCTGCGATCGCGTCTGCGCTGTTCGCCATCGCGCTCCTCGCCGGGGCCTGCACGGCAACGACGGTGATCGGCGAAGGGCGCCTGGGCGAGCCCACCGAGACAGCGGCAACGACCGAACGTGGCGACCGGGTTGCGCCCGCCGACGACACAAGCGCCGCTTCTGGCGAGGCGGAATCGGCAGGCGAGGCAGGCGAGGCTGTCGACGAAGAAGAAGCCGAAGCGTTTGCGAGCTTGGGCGACGACGAGCTGATCGAGGCATGGTCGGCCGAGTGCCGTGGTGGCTCGGACCTGGCCTGCGATGTCTTGTTCACGATCACCGATCGAGATTCAGAGGCCGAGGCGTTGGCTCGTACCTGTGGTGGCCGTAGTGATGTCGAAGTCCGCTTCTGCACCCCCGATATCGACCCGTTCGAAGATCGCGTTTGGTTCGACGCAGACAGCCCCGGCCTGCCTGATGTCGTCGACGACTGCGAGACCGGCGACCTGATCTCGTGTGACTTCCTCTACTTCCGCAGCGAGGTCGGGTCGAGCTACGAAGAGATCGGTAACTCGTGCGGGGGACGCGTTGCCATCGCGATCCCCGACTGTCGCACCGCCCTCGGGGGCATCAACCCCTAGCCAGAGGCTTCACCGAACGCAGCGTTTCGAGCGCAGCCGGTGGGGACCGCAGAGGATTCACCGATCGCAGCGTTTCGAGCGCAGCCACGCCGGTGGGGACCGCAGAGGATTCACCGAACGCAGCGTTTCGAGCGCAGCCACGCCGGTGGG
>CALLPT010000315.1 GCA_938015575.1 uncultured Acidimicrobiales bacterium | reverse complement strand
GTCGAAGCGATCCGACTGATCGAGCGCGGCCGCATCAGCCACCTCGAAGCTCAGGTTGGTCAGGCCAGCGGCGGCAGCCTCGGCGGTCGCGACCGCGATGGCGTCTTCGCTGATGTCGAACCCGACGAACCGACTGTTCGGAAATTGTGTGGCGAAGATGCGCATCGCCTTGCCGCTTCCGCACCCGACATCGGCGACATCGATCCCTGTTTCGAGCTCGTCGGCGACCGGCAGGATCGGCACGACCTGATCGATCAGGGTGCGTTCGTAGCGCTGGCCGCTCGACTCGGCCATGAGGGCCTGGAAGCGGGGATAGCGGTCATAGGGCACGCCTCCGCCGTTGCGAAACGCGTCGGCAATCTCGTCTTCGACTTCGCCGAGGAGCGCGATGTATTGGCACTGGGTGCTCAGGTTGAGCGGCCCGGCCCGGCGAGTCAGCAGGCCCGCGTGCTCGGCCGGCAGCACGAATGTCTGGTTCGCCTCGTCGTAATCGACGATCGAGCCACACGCCATCGCGCTGAGCCATTCCCGCACGTAACGCTCGTGCAGGCCGGCATCGGCGGCGATCTCGGCGGCGGTCCGAGGCGGCTTGGCGTCCATCGAGTCGAAGAGCCCGGTCTTGTGCCCCACGCTGATCATCAGCGCGAGCGCACCACCATTCAGGATCCCGACGATGTTCGCCTGGAACGCCTTGGCTTTGGCCTTGTCGAACGCCGCTGTCTCACTCATCGGCCCATCTTGACAGGCCGCCAGCGTCTCGCGTTCAGCGGTAGTGGCGGGGTTGTCGGCTCAGCTGCCGGGCTTGAGGACCACTGCGGCTACGGTGCGCAGCAGGATCTTCATGTCACGGGCGAAGCTCCAGCCTTCGATGTAGGCGTTGTCGTAGCGGGCACGCTCACTGATCGACGTGTCGCCACGCAGTCCTTGGATCTGGGCCAGGCCGGTCAGACCAGCGGGGACACGATGGCGGTATTCGTAGGTGTCAATCTCGTCGGAGAACTGGTCGACGAAGTGGGGGCGCTCAGGTCGAGGACCGACCAGGCTCATGTCACCCTTGAGCACGTTCCAAAGCTGGGGCAGTTCGTCAATCGAGAACTTGCGAAGAATGCGACTGATCGGGCCGACTCGATCGTCGGTGCCGATGTTCCAGTTCGACTGTGATTCGGTCTCATCGACCGGGCGCATGCTCGTGAACTTGAGGATCTCGAAGCGGCGACCGTCGAGGCCGACACGTTCCTGACGGAACAAGATCGGACGGCCATTCTCGATGAGGCTGCCGATGGCGCCAAAGGCGAGCAACGGTGACAGGAAGAACACGCCGATGCTGGTGACGACGATGTCGAAGATGCGCTTGGCTCGCCAGGAACCGGAGCGATGCGATGCTCGGGGCAGGCGAACGAGGTTCGTGGTGCCGACCGAGTTTGGGCCGTAGGGGTCCGACGGCATCAGCTCGAACAGGCGAGGCACGACGAAGATCTCACACGACATGCGGTCGCAGGCACGCAGGATCGGCACGAGCGTCGAGTCGTTCATCGACGAGAACGCCACGACAACGGCCGAGGCGCCCAGGTCCTCGATGACGTTCATGATGTCTCGAGTCGGATCAAACGTCGGCATGTCGACGTCGGTGGCCGGGCTGGGGTCGTAGTAGCCGACCGGCTCCAGGCCGTACTTCGGCTCGTTGCGCATCGTCTGCACCAGATCGGCGCCGACGACGCCAGCGCCGAGCACGAGCACCTTGAGTGACACGTCGCCGCGGCTGCGGGCGATGTGTACAGCTGCGGCAATGGCCATGCGTCCGACGATGGCGAACCCGGTCGCGAGCGCAAGCGTTGCCATGGCCTGGCGGATCGAGAACGTCGAGAACCCGATCACATCGCCCGCGAACATGATGGTCATCGCCGTCGCCCCGATCGGAGCGCCGAGGTTCAAGAACATCTTGGGCAGCCAGTTGAGCGGTGCCTGATTGAGCCAGGGGCGATACATGCCACGGCCCTGCAAGACAAAGGTGGTAGCAGCAACGAAGATGGCAATCGCCCAAATCGGGATCGAGGTGATGAACCCGGCGAGCGACACGGCGGCAACGTCGGACAGGAACTGGAATGGAGCGGCGCCAGAGGCTGCGAGCCAGTTCAGTCGACCTGGCCGCTTCTGGCCTTCGGGCAGCTCGACAACGCGGAGACGCTTCGACTCGAAGTTGTTTTGATCGGCGGGTTCCGTATTCATCGGGTCAGCGTTCTTGAACGCGACAGCGGTCATCTTCGAGACGTGATCGGCGCTGGAGCTGTAGGCAACCATGAGAAGCCCTTCTTGAGCTGCGGTGTGAGATGGGGGGTTCGATTCGAGTCAGACGTGGCTGATACTTGTTGATCGGTATTCAGACTGTGCCGCGGAGGTCGGTTACTTCAATTGAGCAATGATCCCCAGTCGAGGAGAGCGCAATTGGGGATGCCGAACCTTCGCAGCTTCGTTTGAACGTGCCCTACAAGACGTTTGACCGGACATGGATGTCGCGCGAAATCGCCCTGATGAGACACTTGGCACACTCGACTAGGACCTTTGACCTAGCAAAGCGTGAACCCTGCCGTCGGCTTGTGCTCGCATGCGCGACGGCGGCGGGTCCCGAAGGAACCCGCCGCCGTCGCCCGCCGAGGATTGGTGACTAGCGAGAAGAGATCATGGGCGGTGGTGGCACACGAACGTGCCGGGAACGACTTCCCACCACGTGCCGTCCGGAGAACCTGGATCGTGCGGGCACGGGCGATCATCAGCCCGTGCGTCGGAGACGCCTTCGGCTGGTCCGCGGTCATCGGGTGGGAACACCATGATCAGCCCGGTCGCGCCCTGCGAGTTGATGTTCTCGCAGTGCGACGGCGCGGGAAAACCGTCCTCGTGACAGAGCCAGGTCTGGTCGTTCTGCTGGAAGACAGCCTCTGGTGGCTGTGCATCGGCGACCGAGGTGGTTGCCGTCATCACGAGCGTGCCGAGGAGTAGCGCCGCCGCGATCTTGAGGAGTGGACGTGGATACATGGTGCGTGCCTTTCGTTGTTCGATGTCTGAGGCACATCATTTGGGCGCACCCTTTCGAAATCCTTCAGGCCGAGCCTGGTCGCCTCCCGATCCTTTGCAAGGCCGCTCTTCAGCGGCGGTTCATCGAAACGACGTAGCCGGTGTCGGGCTTCGCCGTGCCGTTCAAAAGGGACCGATAGACCGAGGTCACGCCCTCGGCCCCAGTTCGATCGTCGAGCGGTCGCCGGGTACCGATCGGTACCTGGACGAGATCGTGCCGACCGTCGGCCGCTGGATCGTCCCGTGTATGGACGCGAGTCCCGCAACGGCCCCACGCAGCTGCCCACAGCGTTCGGCGGTGAACTCAGGTGTTCAAGAAGTTCAGAGGGTGGCCGGGACAATGCCATTCGTGCGCTTGCAGGGTGCCGAAGGCCGAGGCGGTGATGTAGGCCGTGCGCAAGTCGGGCCCGCCGAAGCACACATTGGTAACCATC
>CALLPT010000314.1 GCA_938015575.1 uncultured Acidimicrobiales bacterium | reverse complement strand
GTGGTGCGGGTGTAGTAGTCGAGCCCGCGCACAAGGCGCGGCGAAATGGCGTACGGAATGGCAAGTCGGTCGAGGACACGACGCACCCCATTGAAGTGCTCGGCCGTTTCCGGGCTCAGGTGATCGACCATTACCGGGGCTGCGTCGATGATCTCTTGGTCTTCAGGACGCTTCGAATCGAGGACCCGCAGCGGATTGACCTGCAACGTGTGCTGCGACTGCTCCGACAGCGCCGAGACGTTCGAGGTGAGGTAGTCGGTGAGGGCGGCCAGGTATGCGGGGCGACAGGATTCGTCGCCCAGGCTGTTCAGCAGCAGTGTCATGTTCGAGAGACCGAGCGACTCGTAGAAGCTCCAGGCCAGGGCGATGATCTCCGCGTCGACGGCGGGGTCTTCGGTCCCGAGTGCTTCGACCCCGATCTGGCTGAACTGGCGGTAGCGGCCAGCTTGAGGACGCTCGTACCGGAACTGCGGGCCCTCGTACCAGACCTTCCACGGCGTCGCTGGACGGTGTTGGACAAAGGCCCGCACGACCGCCGCCGTCAGCTCGGGCCGCAGCGCGTAGTGCTTGCCGTCCTTGGCGACGAAGTCGTACATCTCCTTGGTGACGACATCGGTCGATTCGCCGAGACGTTTGAACACGCCCAGGTCTTCGAAGATCGGGGTGATGACGTGGCCGAAGCCGGCAAGGCGCGCCTGGTCGGCGAACGCGTTCACCAGCGCCCGTTGGCGCTCGGCCTCGCCTGGCAAGATGTCGCGGGTGCCTTTGGGGCTGCGGAAGGTCGCCTGTGCCATGAGCAGGTCAGGCTACCGGCGGCCTCCCCGACCATGAGGGCTCATTTCGCATCGACGCGTCGTAGTGGCTCGGCGGCGCCGGTCAGCCACATACCATCGTGGGGATGCCAGAAGCCATCGCAGCGACGACGGACGCCGACGAACCGCGCCCCGGCGTCATTGGGCGGGTGCGCAACGCGATCCTGGCTCCGTTCCTCCTGATCGTCGCGGCACTGTGGGCTCGGGTTCCTCGGTGGGTCAAAGACAACTGGCTGGCTCGCACGACGATCGACACGATCACGCTCGTGCGTCAGAACCGGGTGATGGGCATCGCGGCCGAGGTCGGTTTCTGGGCTGTCCTCAGCATCACTCCCCTACTGCTCGTATCTGCGTCTGCTCTTGGCTGGATCGACAGCCTGTTCGGCTTCGAAGTCGCCGACGACGCCCGAGGCGGCATCACGAGCGCGGTGCGCGACTTGTTGGGCATCGGCGACCAAGCCGTCTCGGCGATCGATGACCTCTTCGACAATCCTGACCCGACTCGATTGACGCTGGGTCTGCTTACCTCGGTCTATGCATCGTCTCGCGGTTTCATTTCGCTGATCGGCGGTCTCGATCACATCACCGGGCGACCCAAGCGACGGAACTGGCTCACGACTCGCGTCGCGGGATTCAGCGCCGCCCTGCTGTCCGTGCCCGCCCTGGTTGCCTTGCTCGTCATGGTCAGCGTCGGGCGAACCGGCTTCGGGCTCCCTCAGCCTTGGAGTGACATCGCCGCGGCGACGACCTGGCCGTTGATCGCGCTCGGTCTCACGGCATTCGCGCTCTGGCTTCTCCATTCCTCGCCGGCGCAACGAACGCCACTCCACCACGACCTCCTCGGCGCCGCGGTCGCGGTCGCCATCTGGCTGGGTGGTTCCTGGATCACGGCTCGTTATCTGACCAGCCAGGGCGGTGCGGACGTGCTCGGCATTTTGGGCGGCTCCGTCGGCTTGTTGATCTGGCTCTACATCATGGCCAGCGGCATTCTCATCGGGGCGCAGGTCAATGTGGCCGTCCACGACCCGCCTGATCGGGACGAGGACGGCCACGTCTCGGACCCGGACCGCCTCGAAGACGACGATCGCTGATTCCCCCGTCTGTGGGAATTTTCACCCACACACGCCTAAAAGTCGGGGGGCCACGGCCGATGTTGGTTGCATGCAGTTCGAGATGCGACGCGGGATCGTTGCTGGCTGCGCCCTGATCGCCTGTCTCTTGCCGGCGTGCACGGGCGTCACCGAGATCACCGCCCCGGTCGAAGAGACCGACGAGCCCGCGGAGCTGGCGCTCGTCGACGAAGAAGCGAACGAACCGGTAGTTGACGACACCGCCCAAACGGCGACCGACCCGGTCGGAACCAGCACGGACCCGGTCGACACCGGCGAAGCCGATGACTGGGCGGAGTGGGACATCAACGGCTTCTACACGATCGAAGTCCCGTGGACGATGGACGAATCGCTCTGGTTCGACTCAGACCTCGACCGGTTCGTGAAATCCTCGCAGGAACGCGGCCTGGAGTTTCCTCGGGCACTCGTCACCGAATGGGACAAGATCCTCAAGACCCCGCAGGGCATCATGTTTTTCGGCGAAGACGGTGACTCGATCGTCGCCCACCGCACCTTTGGCACGGCCAACGCGCTCATCAACCACGAGGCCGAGGTCGAACGCATGCGAACGCTGTACGACGGCTTCGCCGACGATGTCGACCTCTCGAGCGAACCGCGGCGGTTCGGGGAAACACCCGGCATCTTGGTGCGAGGCACCTACGACATCGAAGGCGAGCGTTGGTACCACTACGGCTTCCAGACCCATGCTGGCGCCCACCTGTACTACGTGACCGTCGCGCTGATCGGCGAAGATGACCCCGACATGGTCACCAAGGTCTTCCGCAGCCTGGTCATCGATTCCTGAGCGGCGGCCCGGTTGGCGCCGGCGCCCGAACGATCAGCTTTCGTTGAGCATCCGGTGTGCTTCGTAGACCCCGTCGATGTCACGCACGATCTGCAGAATCGCGTGGATCTGCGCGGCGTCGCTGAGTTCGAAGTCGAACTGCATGACGGCCACTCGGTCCTCGCGGGTGCGGGTCGTGACGCCGATGATGTTCACTCGCTGATCGGTCATCGCCTGGGCGACGTCGACAAGCAAGTGCATGCGATCGAGTGCGCGTACCTCGATCGTGGCGACAAATGAGCCGACGCCGGCCAGATCCCAGTCAGCATCGACGACTCGGTCCTGCGCTGCTGCATCGTGAGCGACCGCGTTGACGCAGTCGTTGCGGTGAATGGCGATGCCGCGCCCGCGGGTCACGAAGCCGGTGATGTCGTCGGGCGGAACGGGCTTGCAGCACTTGGCAAGGCGTACGAGCACATCGTCGAATCCGTCGACGTGGACCCCGACCGAACCACGATCGACCTTGTTCGAGCGAGGGGCCAACACCGAAGTTGAGACCCGTTCTTCGACCGCGTCTTCTTCGTCGCCTCGCAGGCGGCTCTGCGCTCGCGACACCACGGCATTGGGGTTTACGTGTCCCGCGCCCAGTGCAGCGAAGAGCGCTTCGGTGTCGTTGTAACCCATATCTGCCGCGATCTCGTCGAGCGTCGACGAGCGCATGACTTCGTGGACCGGCAGGCCCTTGCGCCGAAGCTCGTTCGCGAGATCCTCGCGTGCCGTCGCGATCGAATCCTCGAGGCGCTCTCGGCTGTACCAGCGACGGATGTTCGTCTGGGCTCGGTGCGTCGTGACGAAACCGAGCCACTCTTCGCTGGGTGCTGCAGTATCGAGCTTGGACGTGAAGATTTCGACCACGTCGCCGGTGGCCAGCCGCTGGTCAAGGCCGACCATGCGACCGTTCACACTCGCACCGACCGCTTTGTTACCAACCTCGGTGTGAATGGCGTAGGCGAAGTCGACCGGCGTCGCGCCAACCGGCACGGTGATGATCTTGCCCTTGGGGGTGAAGATCGAGATCTCTTCCTGTTCCAAGTCAGTCCGGAGCGTCGCCATGAACTCGGTCGGCGTGCTGCCGTCGTCACTGAAGCCCGCAATGCGGTTGAGCCAGTCCAGGTCGCCGCTCGGCAGGTTGTCCTTGTAGGCCCAGTGGGCGGCCATGCCACGTTGGGCTCGCCCATCCATCTCACGAGTCCGAACCTGGAACTCGACCGTCTTGCCCTGGGGACCGACCACGGTCGTATGTAGTGACTGGTAGAGATTGAACTTCGGCATCGCGATGAAGTCCTTGAAACGGCCCTGGACCGGACGCCAGTTGGCGTGGATCGAGCCAATCGCCCCGTAGCAATCGCGCACCGAGTCACAAATCACGCGGACACCAATGAGGTCATAGATGTCGTCGAACTCGCGGCCGCGGACCACCATCTTCTCGTAAATGCTCCACAGGTGTTTGGAGCGCCCGATGACCTCGGCGTTGATGCCGATCTCGGCCAAGCGCGCTTCGACCTCGCCCATGAACTGGGTCAAGAAGATGTCGCGCTCGGGGTCGCGCATCGCGACCATGTGGTCGATCTCGGCGTACCACTTGGGATGAAGTGCGGCGAACGACAGGTCCTCGAGCTGAGTCTTGAGTTCCTCCATGCCCAGGCGATGGGCCAGGGGCGCAAAAATGTGGAGGGTCTCGCTGGCCGTCCGCTGCTGCTTCCACTCGGGCAGCACGGCAAGGGTGCGCATGTTGTGGAGGCGGTCGGCCAGCTTGATGATCAGAACTCGAATGTCCTGGGCGACCGCGACGAGGAGTTTGCGGACGGTGGCTGCCTGTTGTTCTTCTTTGGAGTCGAACTGCAGCCGGTCGACCTTGGTGCAGCCGTCGATGATCGCAGCGATTTCGGCGGAGAACGACTCTTCGATCTCGACGAGTGCGATGTCGGTGTCCTCGACCGCGTCGTGCATGATCGCCGCCGCAACCGAAGCTGCGTCGAGACCCTGTTCGGCGACAATGGTCGCCACTTCGATCGGGTGCTGGATGTACGGCTCGCCGGACTTGCGGGTCTGGCCGGCGTGAGCGTCTTGGCCCCACTGAAAGGCCCGCACGATGTGGGCGGGATCCTCGTCGGGGTGGTGTTCGCGATGTATCGCCAGCAGTGTTTCGAGCTGGCTTTCGGGGGACTCGACGCCGCGTTGCCACGGCATAACCCGTTCGATCAACGCCACAGCATCACACCTCTCCGAGCGCGGAGACCATCTCGTAGCCACTCAATTTCGAGGCGCCGTCGAGGCCAGCGATCGTGGCCAGAACCCCGATTGCTGCAACGGAGGCGCCGGTTAGTTCGATCAGCTGGGCGGCCGCTCGAGCGGTGCCTCCCGTTGCCAGCACATCGTCGATGAGCAGCACGCGTTGCCCGGGAGCCGCAGCATCGGTGTGAATCTCGAGTGCGTCAACGCCATATTCGAGCGAGTATTCGACCCGAAGCGTGTCGGCTGGAAGCTTGCCGGGCTTGCGGATCGGCACGAAACCGCAGCCGAGTCGCCATGCGACCGGAGCGCCCAAGATGAAGCCTCTCGCGTCGATACCTGCGACCAGGTCGATGTCGCGACCGACGAACTCGTCGGCGATCAGTTCGACCGCACAGCGCATGGCGTCGGCGTTTCCGAGAACGGGAGTGATGTCGGCGAACCGAATCCCTGGCTCCGGAAAGTCATCGACGTGACGGACCAGTGCCCGCAACCACTCGACATCGCAATCCATGGGTGAACGGTACCGCTCAGCACGCCCCGCGGTGGCGTCTTGTTGCTCTTCTTGTGCGGCGATTCAGCGCTTTTTCTTGCGCGGGCGTGGCTTGACCTCGCCCTGGGGCTTTCGCTCTGGGTTCGTCGGCTCACCGCCACTGGTGCCTTGCACCCGGCGCTTCTTGACCGACGAACTACCCGAACTCGCCGACGCAGACGGTGCCACTGGTTTGCGGACCGGGCGACTTGCCGTGACCCGATGACCCTCGCCGCGAGCGCCGGAACGCACCGTCTTGGCTCGATCGGCATCGGCGAGCGCCTGGGCGATGTCCAGGTCGTCGCTGTTGCGCTTCGAAGCAGCGAGGGCGCGTTCGACATTGTCGGCTTCGCGTTCTTTGAGCCAGGCAACGATGGGCGTCGCCACGAACAGCGACGAGTAGGTCCCGACAAGCAGGCCGACGAGCAAGGCGATGGCGAACTCTTGGAGCGTGACCGCGCCAAGCACAAACCGGCCGACGACCAGCACCGCAAGCACCGGCAGCACCGACGTGATCGTCGTGTTGATCGACCGCATGACGACCTGGTTCAACGAGTACGAGGTGACCTGGGTGTAGGTCATTGCGGCCGCGCCTTGCGCTCGCGATTCGTTGTCTCGGACCTTGTCGAAGACCACGAGGGTGTCGTAGAGCGAGTAGCCCAAGATCGTCAGGAAGGCGATCACCGTCGCCGAAGTCACCTCGAGCTGGAAGAGCGCGTAGATGCCAACCGTGATCAAGATGTCGTGAGCGACGGCGGCGAGCGCACCGACGGCCATCTTCCACTCGAGTCGCAACGAGATGTAGATGAAGATGACGATGAAGAACACGATCAGGGCCGTGCGGGCCTTGCTCGTCACCTGGCTTCCCCAGCTGGCGCCGACCGCCGAAGCAGTGACATCGCCCTGTTCGATGCCGGCGGCGTCAGCGAGTGCGATCTTGACCGTTTCGAGCTCAGCGGCCGATTCGGTCTCGGCGCGCACACGCCACAGCTCGTTGGCAACCTGCTGGATACGAGCATCGCCAAGGCCGAGTGGTTCGAGCGCGTCGCGCAGGTCGTCGCTATCGACGCTCGCGCTGCGGACTTCCCACGAAGCACCGCCCTCGAACTCGATGCCCAGGTTCAATCCCTGGAACAGCAGCGCTCCGATGGCGATCAGCACGAGGATGCCGGACGCGATGGCGGTGGGACGCCAGTAGCGAGGGAAATCAATATCGTTCTCGTTGCGCAGCAAGGCGCCGATGCCGCTCATGCCGCACCTCCTTGGGCCGCAGCGGCCACATCGTCAGATGCACCAAGGCCTCGCTGCTTTCGCACGCCGAACATGGCGGGACGGTCGCCGAACTTGTCGACCAAGAGCCGCACGAACGGCCCCATGAAGAAATACGTGGCGACCAGGTCGAGTACCGAAGCCAACCCGAGCATGAGCGCAAAGCCGCGCACCGAGCCCACCGTCAGCAGGTACAAGATCACGGCGCCGATCAGGGTCGCGAGGTTGGCCCAGAACACGGTCCCGAACGCACGCGGGAACGACTGGTTGACCGACGCAGACAGGGACTCGACACCGCCAGGAGATCGGAAGTGTTCCTTGAGGTCTTCGAAGAAGATGACGTTTGAGTCGAGGGACACACCGATCGACACGATCAGACCCACGACGCCAGCGAGGGTCAACGCCAAGCCTTGCGATGTCGACAGATACGACACGATCACCCACAACAGGGTTGCCGAGATCGACAGACTCAGAATCGCGGCCAAGCCGAGCAGGCGGTAGTACCAGAGCATGTAAAGGGCCACGAGCGCGAGGCCGACAAGGCCGGCAATCAAGCCGGCTTCGAGCGAGTCTCGGCCGAGGCTGGCCGACACGGTACGCACCAGACCAGCGCTGGGATCGGCCGGGTCGGCAAAAGCGAGCGGCAGGGCACCGAACTCGAGCACGAGCGCTTGGTTGCGGGCTTCTTCTTCGGGGAAGCCGGAGTCGCGGGTGATGACCACACGACGCTCGGTGAACTCGGCGGCGTTGATCGACGGGGCCGACTCGACGACACCGTCGAGCACGAACGCCAACCTCTGGAACGGGCAGGACGGGGCCCGGTTGAAACACGGCGCAGCGGACTGATTGAACAGCCCCAGGCCGTCAGCGCCGGGCTTGAATGCGACCTCGATGAGCCAGGTGCCGTTGATGAACTGAGCTTCGGCACCGTCGAGCGCCGATCCGGTGAATTCGGTCGGACCGACGAGGATGGGGGTGCCCGGGTTACCGGCTTCGTCTGGAGGGGTCAGAAACACGGCGCTCTGGTCTGCGGGCGCGGTGTTCGGATCGCTGACGAAGCCGCCGATCAGGTCGACCAGGCCGGGCCCGCCGCGCGTGATCTCAGGACCGAAGACCTCTTCTTCGGGCAGCTGCGAACCGGAGCGGAGCGCGTCGACAAAGTCGAACAGCACCGGTCGGAACTGCAGTTCGGCGGTCTGTCCAACCAGCGCCACCGCCTCGTCCTGGTTCTCGATGCCCGGCAGCTGCACGATGATGAAGTTCTCATCGCCGGTCTGGGTGGTGATATCCGGCTCGGCGACACCGATCGCGTCGACGCGGTTGCGCAGGATCTCGACGGCGAGGTCGAGATTCTCTTGCGTCGCCAGTTCCAGGTTCTCGGGTGTGTCGACAGGTTCGAGAACGACCTCGACGCCGCCCTGCAAGTCGAGGCCCAGCAGCGGCTCCTGGCCGGCGCTGAGCGACCAGATCAGCAGCCCAACGGCGAGTACAACAATGGTGCCGAGCGACGCGGCAGCACGGGTCAGCATGAGTACGTGATCGACATGAGCGGGTGAATCACTCGGCGTCGGCGTAGACGACGCGCTCGCTGATCGATTCCTTGGTGATCTTGATCTCGAGCGTGTCACTGACCGCGAGGAACACGGTCCCGCCGTCGAACTCGGCGATGGTGCCGTACATGCCCGATGACGTCACGACCTCGTCACCGACGTCGAGTGCGGCCAACATCTCGCGGTGTGCTTTGGCTCGGCGCTGCTGCGGAAGGATCAGCAGGGCCCACATGGCCAGCATGATCACGATCAGCGGAATGAACTCCATGTGAGCCAACCCTCCAGTTGTGTGTGGCCGTTGTCGGCCAGCGCTCTTCGGCTCGGCACCCGCTAGGGGCGCACAGCGAGGCTATCAGCGTGCCGATCCTGCCCGGACCGACCACTTGTGGGCGAACGCAGCGTTCTCGAGCCCGCGAGAAAAGGCGGACTACGACCAGACCTGGCCAACCCGGTCGACCAACTGGTCGATCGTGCCCTCGCGAACGGCATCGCGTGCCTCGTCGACCAACCGGAAGAGGAAGGCGATGTTGTGGAGCGTCAAGAGACGCTGAACCGAGGGTTCGTGGACCTTGAGCAAATGGCGAAGGTACGCCCGGCTCCAAGGCGCGAGCGGGCTTTCGGGGAGGTCAGGATCGACGGGCCCGGGATCGCGTGCGTAACGAGCAGCTTCGAGATTGATCCGGCCGGCCGTGGTGAGCACGGTGCCGTGGCGGGCAAGTCGTGTCGGCAAAACGCAGTCGAACATGTCGACACCGTTCGCGATGCCTTCGACGATGCTCAGCGGGTCACCGACGCCCATGAGATAACGCGGCTGATCCACTGGCAACACATCGGTTGTAGCGCGAAGTGGGTCGAGCATCTCGGTGCGCTTCTCCCCTACCGACAAGCCACCGATGCCATAGCCCTCGAAGCCGATGTCCATGAGGAACGCGGCACTCTGCTCTCGCAACGACCGGTCGAGTCCGCCCTGGACGATGCCGAACTGGGCCCGCATGCCGTCGCTACGTTCAGGCCGGTCGAGAAAGGCTGATCGGGCCCGCTCGGCCCAGGCGTGGGTCGTCGCCATCGCGTCGAGGATCACCCGGTCGGGCGATGGCAACGGCGGGCAGACGTCGAGCACCATTTGTATGTCGGAGCCAAGGTTCGTCTGCACGTCGACGGCGCTCTCCGGGGTGAGCTTGTGCATCGAGCCGTCATAGGTCGACTTGAACAGCGCACCTTCGTCGTCGACCTTGGGTTCGAGGCTGAAGATCTGATAGCCACCACTGTCGGTCAGCACGTGACCGGTCCACTGCATGAATTCGTGCAGGCCACCCATCTCGGCAACCAGGTCGGCGCCCGGCCGCAGCATCAGGTGATAGGTGTTGCCGAGGATGATCTCAGCGCCCAGGTCGGTGACGTCGTGGCTCGTCAGCGTCTGCACCGCAGCTCGGGTCCCTACCGGCATGAAGACCGGTGTCTCGATCGTGCCACGAGGGGTCGTGATTCGCCCAACGCGGGCTCGGCCGCTGGTGGCGGTGACTTCGAACTTAAAACTCATGACCTGCGCACCATCATGGCGTCTCCGAAGGACAGGAACCGGTACCGCTCCCGCAGCGCTTCGGCGTAGATGTCTCGCCAGCGCGGCCCG
>CALLPT010000313.1 GCA_938015575.1 uncultured Acidimicrobiales bacterium | reverse complement strand
ATGGGATCGTTCGTGCCCGACGCGCTCAGAGCGCACTGGATCGACTACGCCGACCTGGGCGCCGAGCATCGCCAGGCCGCCATTGGCTTTGTGAGCATCGGCGGCGTCGACGAGCACATCGACGAACACGGCGGCGCCGCGGCGGCCGCGGCGCTCAGCGACTTCATCGATGCGGTGCACGGCGCCCTCGACACGACCGGCGGCATGATCCTGCATTCGGACATGGCAATGGGCGGTGTGAAGCTCCTGATCGGCGCAGGCGTACCTGCATCGGTCGACGATCCTGCCGATGCGCTTCTCCATTCAGCTCTTGCCATCCGGTCGATCGATACGGCGTTCGTCGTCCGCCAAGGTCTCAACATCGGCACGGTCTTCGCCGGATTTCTCGGCGCCCCGCATCGGCGCACGCTCACCGTGATGAGCGATGTTGTCAACACCGCAGCGCGCATGATCGGCCCGGCGGGCCCTGGCCAGGTGGTGGCCGTCGACACGCTCGTCCAACGAGCACGCGGCACGATCCGGGGCGAAGCACTCGAACCGCTACAGGTCAAGGGTAAGGAGACCCTGGTTCGAGCGCACCGGGTCGACCAACTCGCCCAGAGCGAACGTCGGACCGAAGTCGACGTGCAGTTCGCCGGCCGCGACGACGAACTGCAGCAGCTGTCCGAGGCCATCGAGCGCGGCGAAGGCGTGACGATCATCGGCCCCGCAGGCTCGGGCAAGTCCCGGCTCGCCGACGAGGCGATCAGCGGCGAAGGCACGGTCGAATCCGCCGGTGGTCGCTACATGACCGCCACACCGTACGGCGCCTTTTGGGCCGGTGTCCGAGCCTTGCTCGGTATCGACGGTCAACTGGCGTCGGCTGATACGGGCGTACACCTGGCGCGATGGCTCGAGGTGAACCGACCGGCCCTCGCCCCCTATGCGTCGCTGCTTGCACCGGTCTTGGGCGGCGAGGTCGCCGAGAGCGAGACCGTCGCGGCGATCGACGCCGAGTTCCGCCGAGACGTACTCCACGAAGTCTTCACCCAGCTACTCGACGAACACGAACCGTCGGTGACGGCCGTCGTCCTCGAAGACACACAGTGGCTCGACGACGCGTCGCGAGAGTTGCTCGACCACTTGCGCGCAACGGCGGATCGTTTCGGCTGGGTCGTCGTCCAGTCACTTCGGGCCACCGGCGACGAAGAGCCCGCCGGCGACATCACGATCGAGCTCGGTCCCCTGGATCCAGCCGCGATCTCGTCGATCATTCGACAGGCCTGCGATCGACAGCTGCTGCAACACGAAATCGAACGCCTGGTCGAGCGAGCCGATGGCAATCCGCTGTTCGCCCTCGAGCTGGCACGATCGGTCGGCTCGCCCGGCGAGGAGATCCCGGGTTCGATCGAAGAGGTTGTTGCGGCTCGGATCGACCGCCTTCCGGCGCCGGAACGTCGTGCGGTCCGTTTGGCATCGGTGCTCGGCGCGCGTTTCCGCGCATCGTCGTTTGCCGCGTTGGTCGAAGCATCGGGCTACGACGTCGAGACCGACGTTGCGACAATCACCGACATCTTCGAGGCCGACGACGACGAAGGCCTGATCCGTTTCCGCCAGCTGCTCTACCAAGACGTTGCGTATGCGTCGCTGCCATTCAATCGCCGCAAGCGTCTGCACCGGGCAGTCGGCGAACACCTCGAGGCAACGGTCGGCGATCTCGACGCCGTCGCCGCGCTGCTGTCCCACCACTTCAATGCCGCCGGTGACCGCGCCAGAACCTGGACCTACTCAATCCAGGCGGCCGAACGAGCCGTCCGGCAGAACTCCCCCGGCGATGCCATCACGCTGTTCGAACGGGCGCTCGAGTTGGTGCCCCGAGGTCTCGATCGAGCCGATCGCTCAGCAGTCGAGGAACGTCTCGGCGACGCGCAAGTCGCCGCGGGAAATCTGGAGCAGGCACATAGGGCCTTTCACCGGGCGCGACGATTTGCCGATGATCTCAACCGACAGCGTTTCCTTGCGAGCCGCCTTGCCGACTGCCGCAACCGACAGGGGCGATACACCGACGCCCTTCGGGCCTACTCCCGTCTACTCAGCGAAATCGACAACGACGACGAGCTGCAATCACTTGTGCTACACGGACGCGGTTCCGTCCTCTACAAGCTCGACCGCAATCAGGAAAGCAGAGAAGCCGGCCTCGCCGCACGAGAAGCGGCGAGTCGAGCCGGAACACGACTGCTGGAGGGTCGAGCACTCAAGCTGATCGCTTCTGCGGGATTGCCGCTGCGCTCGACGGACCAACGAACCGCGGCGAACGAGGCCTTGGCGATCTTCCGCGAGGTGGGCGCAGCGTCGGATGAAGCCGAGGTGCTGAACAACATCGGCGTCGCCGCGCACCTCGACGGGCGGCTTGCCGAGGCCGCCGACAACTACCGGCAGAGCCTTGCTCTCAAGGATCAGCTCGGCGACCTTGCAGGTGCAGCGATGATCCGAATGAATCTCGCCGAGGTCGAACTCGATATGGAGCGCACCGACGGGGTGCGCCCGCTGCTCGAGTCCTGCCTGCTCACCTTCGAGCGAAGCGGATTCACGGTCGGGGCGGCGTACACCCAGGGCCTCCTCGGGCGCTACTACTCGATGACAGGAGATCTGCCTCGAGCGCGGTCGCTACTGGAAGCGGCCTCGACGCTGTTCCTGCAACTCGGGGCCGAGGGGTATGCCGCCGACATGGACCTGCTCTTGATCGAGGTCTCGATCGAGGCCAGGGAGCTGCAAGAGGCGCGACGGCTCATGTCGCTGAATCGCCTCCGGCTGGAGCGAGCCGTCTTCGACAATTCTGCGGCTGCCGAACAGCGACTGGATGCGCTCGCTGCCCGAATCTCGGATTGAACAAAGGCGTCGAGCAGACCGCAGTCTGCCCGACGCCGCTTTCGATCAGCCCTCGACCTTGATGGCGTTGCGCTTGCCGAGACGGACGGTGATCCGATACAGCGGCGTCGTCGTATCTGGATCGCTGCCGGCCTGCCACAGGGTCAGCGTGACGAGATTCGTCGCGTCGTCAACCAGGATCGTGTATTCGACCGCTTGGATCTCGGGCAGCATGATCTCGCCCGAGCCCACGACGAGCGCTGTATCGCCGATGACATCGACGTAGTCGAAGCTGTCAGCCCGGAAGTCGAAGACCTCTTCGACCGTGAACCGGATGTTGAAGTCCTCGATCACTGCGGCCGAATAGCCCGCGGCGACGTTGACCTTCCAACGATCGCCAAGCACGCCGTCGGGCAAAATGTCGCCTTCGCGTTCGGTGACTCGCACCTGTCCGTTGGCGGTCACCGAGCCCTGCGTGGACTCAGATGTCACGACCACCGGACCAAGGGTGATTGTGTCAGACAACCCGCTTGCGTCGGTTGCCGTCACCGTGACGGTGTACGCGCCCGGCTCGGCGTAGACATGGGTCGCCGTGGTTGCACCGAATGGATCGGCGTCCGTCGGCGCATCGAGTTCACATGTTCCACCGGAGCCTGGCGAACAGCTCGCGCCATCGCCGAAGTCCCAGGTCACCGAAACAGCATCGTCGGAACCGTCGAAGTCCCAAAGGTCTGCGCTGAGCGATACGGCATCGCCAGCGAGCGTCGGCGATGCCGGAGCGATTGGATCGGTCAGGATCGGTGGATAGTCGCCACCGCCTTCACCGTCGAAGGCCAACTGTTTCGACATAGACCAAGCCGTGTTGCCGTGCGTGTCGACTGCCATGATCAGCCACTGGATGTTGTCACCCGGCAGCGAGATGTCGCCCTGCCAGGCGCCGCCACCAGCGTCGGTCAGTTCCAGCAGCTGCCAGGTCGTGAGCACATTCGGAGCAGGCGTCGGCGTGACGAGTGCCATCACCCGAACGATCGGCGACTGATCCTGCACATTGACCGCCAAATTGAAGGTGCCGCCGGCCGGGTTGGCCTGCACGCCCGTGATGATCGGCTTGGTCGA
>CALLPT010000312.1 GCA_938015575.1 uncultured Acidimicrobiales bacterium | reverse complement strand
CGGTTGCGGGTGCTGGCGCTCGACGCGGGCATCGACGAGATCACTGCGGTGAAGGGGCCCGGATTCGGTGGCCCGAGTGCGGTGGCTCGCATCCGGTCGGTGAAGCTCGCGGCGTCGAAAGAAGTTCGGCTCAGCCGTCTCTACCCCAAGAGCAAGTACGACCCCGAGATCGGGCTGTTGCATTTGGCCGTCTCCTCTCGCGAGCAGGCTGCGCCGGAGACGATCGCCGCGCTCCGGGACCTCGAGATCTTCCCCGAACTCGAACTGGCCACAACGGCCCCCGCTGCCAGTTGATGGCCTTGCGCCTTCTGAGGCGCTTCGGGAGTGTTAGAACCGGATCACGCCGCGCATGTTGACGCCGGCGTGCATGTCGGCGTAGCCCTGGTTGATCTCGTCGAGCGAGTATGTGCGGGTCACGAGCTCGTCGAGGATGAGGTCGCCGTTGACGTACATGTCCAGCATGCGGGCGATGTCGGTGGTCGGGTTCGATTCGCCGAATACTGAACCTTGGATTCGCTTCTGGAAGAGGGTGAGTTCGCGTGCGTTCACCGAGATCTCGGTTTCGTGTTGGCCGATTGCGGTGACGACCACGGTGCCGGCTTTGCGAATCGCTGCGAACGCTTGGGTGACGTGGTCGCTTTCGAGCACGCCGGTGCAGACGATGGCCGCATCGGCCCCCTGTCCGTTTGTGTGCGAGCGAGCGAACTCGGTGGCCTCGTGCATGGTCGCAAACGCCGCCGTTGCTCCGACCTTGCCCGCCATCTCGCGTTTGAGTTCGATCGGGTCCACGGCGATCACGTGACTTGCACCGGCATGGCGGGCGCCTTGTACCGCATGGATACCGATGCCGCCGTTGCCCATCACAATCACTGTGTCGCCGGGGGAGATGTCGGCCGAGTTGACCGCCGAGCCCCAACCGGTGCCGACGCCGCAGCCGGTGAGACAGGCGGCTTCGAGCGAGATGTCTTTGGGTACCTTGATCGCGGCCGCGACATCGATCAGCGTGTGCTCGCTGAACGTGGAGATGCCACACATCTGCGCCAGGTTGCGATCATCGCCCGGAAGCGACATGCGGAAGCTGCCGTCTTCTCGGCAGCCGTCGCGCAGGAACCGTCCCATGTCGCACAGGTTCTGCTGGCCGCTAGCGCACCAGCGGCAACGGCCACACGCGGGCAGAAACGACATGACCACGTGGTCGCCTACTGACCAACCCGAGGTGTGCGGGCCGACTTCGACGACCCGGCCTGCGCCCTCGTGGCCGCCTGCCAAGGGCAGCGGGGCGATCGTGTCGCCTTGCACGTAGTGGTCGTCGGAATGGCACAGACCCGAGGCGACCATCTCGACGAGTAGCTCGTTCTGACGGGGAGGCTCGACCTCGATCTCGACGATCTCCCATGCTCCTGGTGCTTCGAACAGCACCGCGCCTCGTGTCTTCATGGTGCCGACGCTAGATCCCATGCGTTCCCCGCGCACGAAAGCCTCGACGCTGTCACCTCTCGTCGGGGTCGGATCTGGCATCGTTGAGGGCGCTATGCCTGCTTCGTTGACCGGTGCGTCGCCCGACCCAGCATTCCTCGAGAACGTGCGCCGTCTGTCCGATGCGCTTGTCGCTGCACAGAAACCGATCCTCATCCTCAACGGGGTGAAGTGGACCGCCGAGGTCGAGCATGACTTTTTCGCCTCAGGAGCGGGCAAGCAGCCGGCCGTTGACGCCGAGTACTACACCGGGGAACGCCAGCTGAAGTTCGATCCCGATGACAAGCGCGCCGAACTTGGCTCACTTCGGAGCGAAGTCACCAATGACCTGGGGTCGAGCCCGATCGGTGAACTACTCGCGATGCGCATCGACGGGTACGTGGGTGTCGTGGACATGCTCGAGGCTCGCGGTACAGCCGCGTTCTCCGAGATTTCCGCGTCCCTGTACGGCGGCGTTGACGATGAACTCCATGCCGACGGACCCACCCTTGCCGCGCTCGGCGATGTGCTCGACGAGGCGCTCGCGAATATCTCGAACAGCCGATGGGAACCACCCGAAGATCGCATCCACAACGCCGAAGCCGCCGTGAAGATCCTGTCGGATCGGTTGCAGCCGGTCTGCGGCATGGGCGAAGTCACCGTCAAGCTCGACGACGGCATCGTGTCCGACGCCGCGGCCGGCAGCGACTACATCAAGCTCCGCGAAGACGCGGTGTTCAGTGAGCGGGCGCTGCGCGTGCTCGAGGTTCACGAGGGCTGGGTGCACGTTGCTTCGAGCATCAATGGGCGCCGCCAACCTTGGTGCACGTTCTTGGCCAAGGGAACGCCCGCCACGACGGTGACACAAGAGGGCCTCGCCGTCTTCACCGAAATCACCACGCTCTCTTCGACGCCCACTCGATTGCGCACGATCGCTCGTCGCATTCATGCGATCGACATGGCGTCGGATGGTGCCACATTCCTCGACGTCTATCGCTGGCTGCTCGATCGGGGCATGGAACCTGATGATGCCTGGGCCGCATCGGTGCGGGTCTACCGAGGCAGCACCCCGACGCTCGGCCCGTTCACCAAGGACCTGGTTTACAGCCGTGGATTCCTCGAGGTCTACAACGTCATCCGTTTGGCCGTCCAACACGGTCTCGTCGATCTGTTGCCGCTGCTGTTCGTCGGCAAGATCTCGGTCCATGAGCTCGGCCTGATCGGTGCCCTGCATGAGCAGGGAATCGTGATCGACGCACCGATCCTGCCGCCGAGCATGTCCGACGTGACGGCGCTTGCCTCGTGGATGGCGATGTCGAACCTGCTGAATCGGGTCGACGTCGAAGCAATGGAAGTCGAACTCGCCCGGGCCCTGAACCCGCCGCCCGTCTAGCAACTACGGTCGCGGACATGAGCGTTCTGGAGACCGAGATCGATGTCACGACCGACGACGGTGCTATGGCCGTCGTCATCACCGAGCCCGAAGGAGCGACGGCGGACACCCCGACGGTGGGCCTCTTCATCGATGCGCCCGGCTTGCGTCCAGCCACCCGAGAGTGGATGCATCGCATGTCGGGCGAGGGGTACCGGGTCGTCACACCCGACCTGCATCACCGCCACGGCCGCCTCTTGTATTTCGAGCCCGCCGACGCGGCCAGCAACCCCGATGCGCGTCCGACGATCATGGGTTGGATCGCGTCGATGACCGATGACCAGATCCAGCACGACATGGAGCGTGCGCTCGCAGCCGCAAACATCGCCACGGACACCAACATCGCGGTCATCGGGTTCTGTTTGGGCGCCCGGGCCGTGTATCGATCGATCGAGCGCAACCCCGACCGGATCGTGGCCGGGGCCAGTTGGCACCCCTCGTTCCTCGTCGATGAGGGCGACGATTCGCCGCACCTCAGTGCCGCAGACCTGACCACGCCGCTGTACCTCGGCATCGGCGAGGCAGACGAGGTGCAGTCGATCGCCATGCACCAGAAGTTCCTCGATGCGGTCGCCGATCTTGACCATGTCGATGTCACGACGTTCGCCGGGGCGGATCATGGCTTCTCCTGGCCGGGCTATCCGACGTATCACGAAGAGGCTGCGGAGACGAGTTGGACCAAGACGCTGGCCATGTTCGGCTCGGCGTTCGGCTAGCCGCCGCCGAAGCAAGTGGGAAGAGCGTGACGGCACTCGACGAGTTCCTGCGTGCCTGCGAGCACGAGATCGCTCGTCGGCTTCCCCATGCCGGCGCTGATGCGCAGGCGTTGACCGCGGGGCATGCGGCATTTCGTGAAGCGCTCGACGCGAGCGAACCGATCGAAGGTGAGCGCTCCTCGATTCCCGTGGTCCAACACCTCGGCCATGGAGCCGCCAATCCGCTTCACGCCGCGGCGCGGCGGGCGAACCCGGACCTGTCTTGGGTGCCGTCGACGCGCCTCGAGGACCACGGCACCGAGGCAGGTCTCGCACCGCTCAACGA
>CALLPT010000311.1 GCA_938015575.1 uncultured Acidimicrobiales bacterium | reverse complement strand
ACCAGGTATTGCACGGCGGCGACGAGATCATCGTCGTCGCGGGCGCGGGCATGGGAGATGTCTCGACGCTGGAGTTCCTCGATGCTGACCTGGGACACGGCGTCTAACGCTAGACGCCCGGTGCGACAACGAGCAGCCGGTCAGCCAGTCGGTTCTACCCAGGTCTCGTGCACCCGAAGCCATCGGAGACCATTGGGTCCATCCGGCTCCTTCCGAAACACGACGGTGCTGCGGCGACGGTTGGTCCGATCGTCACTGAGGCGGTGCACTTCGATGTACTCGGCAACCACCAGGTCGTCGGTCTCGGCAATCAGCTCGAAGCCCTCGACCGCGATCGACAGCTCGGCGCTATGGCCAATGCCGGCTTCGAGCTGGTCCATCACCTGGGCCCGCGGACTCCGGGTTCCGTGCGGCCCGGCCATCGTGAAGTCGCCGTGCAGCGCATGGTCAGCCCGGTCGAGCGACGTCGTCGTGCCGAGAAACAGCTGCTCGAAGAACTCGTGCGGCTCGATGATTTCGGTTTGCCAGGCGGGGCGATCATCAGTCGGCACCTGGACAGGCTTTCAGCTCTGCAGCGCCTCGGCAAGGGTGTTCCAACCCAAGGTGGCGCACTTGATACGCACCGGGTACTTCACGACGCCTTTCAGCGCTTCGAGGTCCCCGAGTTCGACCTCGGGCGGTTCGGGAAGCACGCCCGAGTCGTCATCTTCGAGCGACTGCTCATGGATCGACATCATCGACTTGACGGCGGTGCTCAGCTCGCGGACCTCGGCCAGCGACTTGCCCTTGATGGCGGCCGACATCATCGAGGCCGACGCCTGGCTGATCGAACACCCTTGGCCACCGATCGCGACCTCGGTGATGACCTCGTCTTCGACTTGGACATACACGTGGACCTCGTCACCGCACAGCGGGTTCAGGCCCTCGGCATGCTGGGCCGGCGGTGTCTCGAGTTCACCCCGGTTGCGCGGTGACCGATAGTGGTCGATCACGATTTCTTTGTAGAGGTCTTCCAGCCCGGCCATTGCGCGTGCTGCCTTTCGTTAGAACGAGAAGAGATCCGAGGCGTCGTCGAGCGCTTCGACGAGTCGATCGACATCGGATTCGTTGTTGTAGATGTACAGCGAGGCACGAGCAGTCGCACCCACACCGAGTTCCTTCATCAGCGGTTTGGCGCAGTGATGGCCGGCCCGCACATTGACCCCATGCTCGTCGAGAACCTGGGACAGGTCGTGGGGGTGGACGTCCTTGTACTCGAACGAGAACACGCCGCCACGCTCGGACGGCTCGCTCGGGCCGTGCACCGTGACGTCGTCGCCGTGGCGCTCCTTGATGGTGCGCAAGAAGTACGAGGTCAGCTCGACCTCGTGGCGACGTACGGCTTCCATACCCAACCCGTCGAGGTAGTCGACGGCTGCGCCCAGGCCCACGATCTCGGCGATCGGCGGCGTGCCGGCTTCGAACTTGTGGGGAAGCTCGGCTGTTGTGAATCCATCGAGGGTGACGTTGGCGATCATGCCGCCTCCACCGAGGAACGGGGGCATGGCCTCGAGGATTTCGCGTCGGGCCCAGAGCACACCGACGCCGGTCGGACCGCACATCTTGTGACCCGAGAAGGCCATGAAGTCGACGCCGAGATCAGCGAGCCGGGTGGGCAGATGCGGCACGTACTGGCAGGCGTCGATGGCGACGAGCGCGCCGGCGGCGTGGGCGGCTTCGGCGATCCGAGCGACCGGGGTCAGCGTGCCGAGTACGTTCGACATTGCCGTGAACGACACCAACTTGGCGCCGTCGAGCAGTGTGTCGAGATTCGACAGGTCGAGGTGACCGTCCTCGCCGATGCCGATGAACCGCAGCTCGATCCCACGCTCGGCTGCGAGCATGTGCCACGGCACGATGTTGGCGTGGTGCTCAATCACGGTGAGCACTACGGCGTCGCCGGCCTGAAGGTTGGCCCGGCCCCAGCTCGCGGCAATCAGGTTGAGGGCTTCGGTCGCGTTCTTGGTGAAGATGACTTCTTCGGCCTCGGTGGCGCCGATGAACCGGGCGACCTTGGTGCGAGCGCCTTCCATCCGACGCGACGCCTGGTCACTCAGGTAATAGGCGCCTCGGTGGACGTTGGCGTTGGCCTCGACATAGAAGGCGTGCATCGAGTCGAGGACCTGACGCGGTTTCTGCGAGGTGCCGGACGAGTCGAGATAGACGAGCTCGCGTCCGTTGACGGGACCGTCGAAGATCGGGAAGTCAGCGCGGACGGCCGCCGTGTCCAAAGTGGGCTGGCCGGCGTCGCTCATGTCCGGAAGGCCTCGTAGCCGTCGTTCTCGAGTTTTTCGGCCAGCTCCATGCCGCCGCTGGCAACGATGCGTCCATCCATCAGGACGTGCACGTGGTCTGGCCTGAGCAGGTCGAGCAGGCGGCGGTAGTGGGTGATGGCGAGCACGCCCATTTCGGGGCGGTCGTCTTTGACGGCACGAACGCCGCTGGCGACGATCCGCAGGGCGTCGACGTCGAGGCCACTGTCGGTCTCGTCGAGCACCGCAATGTCTGGCTCGAGCATTGCCATCTGCAGAATCTCGGCTCGCTTCTTCTCGCCGCCGGAGAATCCTTCGTTGAGGAACCGCTCGGCGAATCGGGCGTCCATCTCCAAACGCTCCATCCAGCCCATGATGCGGCGGCGGGTGTCGAGCACCGAGACGTCTTCGCCGCGGCGCGCTCGAACGGCCTGTTGCAGGAAGTTGTTGACGGTGACGCCTGGGATCTCCTGGGGATACTGGAACGCCAAGAACATGCCGTGCTTGGCGCGGACGTCGGCGTCCCATTCGGTCACGTCGTCGCCGTGCAGCATGACTTCGCCGCTCGTGACCTCGTATTCGGGGTTGCCGAGCAGTGCGTTGGCCAGTGTCGATTTGCCGGAACCGTTCGGGCCCATGATCGCATGGACCTCGCCGGCCTGTATCGCCAGATCGATGCCGGCGAGAATTTGAGTGTCCTCGGCGGCCACGTGGAGTCCACGGACCTCGAAAAGGGGAGCATCAGCCATAGTTGGGAAGAGTCTACGCCGGGCGTTGGCGGCTTCTACCGGCCGAACGACGGCGGACCGTGTGACAAGTGAACCGTGAGTTCTGGGAACAATGAGCACTAGGTTCGACAGGTGCGAGTCGGCGTCATCGGAAGCGGTCCCGCCGGTTTGATGGCGGCCGAGGTCGTCGCGTCGGCTGGCCACGACGTCACGGTGTTCGAGCAACACCGCTCGCCCGGTCGCAAACTCTTGCTCGCCGGGCGCAGCGGTTTGAATCTGACCCACAGCGAGCCGTTGCAACGATTGCTCGAACGGTACGGGCCGGACCGACCGAACCTCGAGTCCGCGGTGCGCGGCTTCGACGCCGATGCCGTGCAGCGGTGGTGTCGTGGGCTGGGCGAGCCAATCCTCGTCGGTTCGTCGGGCCGGATCTTTCCGGAGTCGATGCGGGCCACGCCGCTCTTGCGTGCGTGGCTAGCTCGGCTCGAAGATCTGGGCGTCGAGCTTCGACTGCGGCATCGTTGGACCGGCTGGCAGGGCCCCGAGTTGTGTTTCGACGTCGATGGTCGACGGGTCGAATTCGAACCCGATGCGACGGTCGTGGCCTGTGGGGGACCGAGCTGGCCCCGCGTCGGCGGCGATGGCAGCTGGCGAGCGGCATTCGAAGCGGTGGGCGTGTCGATCGCCCCGTTTGTGGCGGCCAACTGCGGGATCGAGATCGCTTGGAGCGCACCGATGCTCGAGCGACACGAGGGTACGCCGATCAAAAACGTTGCGGTCTCCGCCGGCGCAGGCGCCGCTCAACGTGGCGATGTCGTAGTGACCGCCGCGGGTCTCGAGGGTGGTCCGGTCTACGCCTTGTCGAGGCAGTTGCGCGCAAGCGGGTCACCGTCGGTCGAGATCGATCTGCTTCCCGACCTGAAGCGAGCCGCCGTCGTCGAACGACTGGCCAAACGTCGCAAGGGCGCGAACCAGACCGCCTGGTTGCGCACGACCGGCCTTGCTCCGGCAGCGATCTCCTTGCTGCGCGATGCGACCGGCAATGCGCTCCCAAATGAACCGCAGGACATGGCGCAGCTGATCAAGGCCGCGGCGTTGCCGGTCACCGGGCTCGGCTCTCTGGACCGGGCCATCTCGTCGGGCGGAGGTATCTGCTTCGACCAAGTCGACGACCACCTGATGCTGCGCTCGCGACCTGGTGTGTTCGTCGCCGGCGAGATGCTCGACTGGGAAGCACCGACCGGCGGCTACCTGCTCCAAGCCTGTTTGAGCACCGGTGTCGCGGCCGCCCACGGCGCGTTGGCGTGGCACCGAGATGCCTGAGCGAGCCGGTCCTTCGGACCAGGGCGCCGCGCTCCGGCCGAGAAGTGCGAGCTCGACGGCGTGACCACTTAGGTTGGCAGGCGTGACAACTGACGGACTTTCCCCTCGTTTGCGCGACGCCATCGGTATCGACGTGCCGATCGTGCAGTCAGGTATGGGTGGTGTCGCCGGCCCCGAGTTGGCCGCGGCAGTTTCGAATGCCGGTGGGCTCGGCGTGCTTGCCGCCCTGCGACTCGAACCTGACCAGGTGCGCGCCGGGATCAGAAGCATGCGCGAGCTCACCGATCGCCCGTTCGGCGTCAACATCTGGCTTCACGACGAAGTGCGGACGCCGCCCGACCCAAACTCGATCTCCGACGATGTCGTGCGTGGGGCGCAGTCGGTCTTCAACGAATTCCGCCCGCGTTTCGGGCTCTCGTCCTCGCTGGAGCGGCCTCCTGCAGCCGCAGACCTGGTCAACGCTGCACTCGAGGTCATGATCGAAGAACAGATCCCGGTGTTCTCCGCCGCGATCGGTGTCCCGGAAACGGCCCTGGTCGAGCGGTTCCACTCAGCCGGAACCCGGGTGGTTGCGATGGTGGCGACGATCGCAGACGCCCGGGCAGCTGTTGCCAACGGCTGCGACGCTGTGGTTGCCCAAGGCACCGAATCAGGCGGTCATCGAAGCTACGGACAGAAGCACGATCGCGCCGGAGCGACAGGACAGAGCACGTTGGCGCTGACGCCCCAGATGGTCGACGCGGTCGGGGCGCACGTCCCGGTCCTGGCGGCCGGTGGCGTCGTCGACGGCCGTGGCATGGCGGCCATGCTTGCGCTCGGCGCCGACGGTGTCTTGCTCGGCAGCCGCTTCGTCGCGACCAAAGAGTCGCAGGCGAGCGACCTGTGGAAGCGCCGCATGACCGAGGGGGACAGGACAACCACGCTCACCGACGGGTTCACGGGGCAGTGGGCTCGCGTCTTGTCGTCTGACTTCACCGAAGCGTGGGAATCGTCGGGCCAGCAAGCCTTGCCGGGCCTGTTGCAGGCCGCGGTCGGACGCGACGTCGTCGCGGCAGCCAAGCGAGAGAATGACGACCAGGTCCAGCCGCTCTACGCCGGCGCCGCGGTCGCGTCGATGTCCGGCATTCCGGGTGCGGGCGAAGTCGTCGCCGAGATCGCCGCCGAGGCAGCGCGAATCCTCAACCGCTAGCCCGCGATCTCGTCGGGCGAGAAGCCGAGCTCGCCGAGGACCTCGGCGGTGTGTTGGCCGAGGGATGGCGCTGCGGTGGTCACGCCGACGGGCGCATCGCTGAACGAGAACGGCATGCCGACGACACGGTGCTCGCCGTAGACCTCGTGGTCAAGGTCGACGACGTAGCCGTTGGCCTCGACCTGCTCGGTGCGAATCGCCTCGTGGGGCGTGTTGTACGGCGAGCACGGATAGCCGATCGCGGTCAGCTCAGCGAGCCAGTCGGCCGTGGTCCGCGTTGCAAAGAGGGCCTCGGCCTGTTCGACGATCGCTCGCGACGTCGGATCGTCGCCGGTTGCCGAAGCCGGGATCCGCTCCACGCCGGTCAGTTCGTGAAAACGGGTCATGAGCCCGGGTGAGTAACCGGCCAGTGAGATCAGACCGTCCGAGGTCTGATACGGGCGGACGTAGAGCCGGTACAACCCGCCCAACGCGACCAGGTTCGCTTCGTAATGGCTGCGCTGGTCCTCGAAACCAGTCCCTGCCTCGCGAAGCAGCGCCAGCTCTTCTCGAAGACCCGCCGTCCGCTCGGCATCAGGAGCAAAGCCGGACATGAGCGGTGTGCCGAGCGCCAGCGCAGTGCCGAGCAGCGATGCGTCAACCCGCTGGCCCTCGCCGGTTCGCTCCGCGTGCCGCAACGCCGCGAGCACCGCTGCGGCCGCATAGCCGCCGCTGCCGAAGTCGATGAACGCCGGCCGGGTTGCCAACGGTGTGTCATCGACCGACCTGTTCATCGACCAACCCAGTCCCGATGCGCCCTGGATCAGCGGGTCGTAGCCACCCCGGTCGGCATCGGGCCCGATTGGGCCAAAGGCGGTGAACTCGAGCGAGACCAGCGATGGCTTGACCGTCTTCACCCGATCCCAATGCAGCCCGTAGCGTTCGAAGTCGGTTCGCTTCAGGCCAATCAACAAGATGTCGGCCCACTCGATAAGACGGTCGATCACTGGTCGGGTTGCGTCGTCGGTGAGGTCGAGGACGATCGCCCGCTTGCCGGGATTGATCGACGCGAAGGCCCGGCTCTCGTTCTCGGCGATCGGTGCCAGGTGTCGCATTGCGTCGCCGCCGGGTGGTTCGACCTTGACGACATCGGCGCCCATCCCGGCCAACAGTCGGGCGCACTGGGGGACGGCGGCGTTCTGAGAGACCTCGACGACTCTCACCCCGGCCAGCAGCCCGCTCGTGCGTGGATCGGAACCCATGGTGCTCATCTCGCGACCCTAGGTTGTGGGCCGCACTTGGTTCAGCTGTTCCGCCCAGGTTGTCCGGTCGACTTGGTCGCGGGCCCCAAGGTCGGGCCCCAAGGATGGACAGAGCGTTAGGCTCGGCGGCAATGACTGAACCGTCTCTACCTTCGCTCGACGAGCCCGCGGCGGGGCCGGTCGGGATCATCATGGGCAGCCAGAGCGACTGGCCCACCATGCGGCTCGCCGCCGATGTGCTCGATCAGCTCCATGTCGGGTACGAGGCCCGGATCGTTTCGGCACATCGCACGCCCGACCGTATGTTCCGTTACGCCGAGACTGCCCGCGGGCGAGGCTTGCAGGTGATCATCGCCGGCGCTGGCGGGGCGGCCCATCTACCCGGCATGTGTGCTTCGAAGACCCCGCTGCCGGTCCTCGGCGTGCCGATCCAGAGCCGGGTCCTTTCCGGCCGCGACAGCTTGCTATCGATCGTGCAGATGCCCGCCGGGATTGCGGTCGGCACGCTCGCCATTGGCGACGCTGGTGCCAAGAACGCCGGGCTGCTGGCCGCACAGATTCTGGCGATCAGCGACGCCGCCTTGGCCGACCGTCTCGATGCCTACCGAGGCGCCATGACCGCGAGCATCGCCGAAGCACCTGTCGATGAGTGATCTCACCGGACCCCTGCCCTCGGGCGCGGTCATTGGCGTTCTCGGCGGAGGTCAACTCGGGCGGATGCTCGCACTCGGCGCCGCACCGCTCGGGTTGCGTACCCACATCTTTTGCCAAAGCGACGCGGAGCCAGCGGCCCAGGTGACCTCCCTCGTGACTGTCGCCCCATTTGACGATCTCGAGGCCGTCGCTGCGTTTGCACAGGCGTGCGACGTCATCACGACCGAGTTCGAGAATGTGCCGGTGTCCACCTTGCAGGCGGCGGCCGCGCATTGTCCGGTCGCGCCCGGACCAATGGCATTGCAAGTCGCACAGGACCGATTGACCGAGAAGACGTTCATCGCGAACCTCGGCGTGCCCGTGGCGCCTTTTGCGTCGATCGATTCCGCCGAGGATCTTGTTGCCGCAGCCGAGCGGTTAGGGCTGCCAGGGATCTTGAAGACACGTCGCCTTGGCTATGACGGCAAGGGCCAAGTCCGCCTGGGCGCCGGGCTCGATGTGAGCGGGGCCGCTGACGCGATCGACGAGCTTGCCGGAGCACCCGCGATCTTCGAACGCTTCGTTGACTTCGATCATGAAATCAGCGCAATCGTCGTGCGTGATCGAAGCGGAGCTGTCGTTGCCTATGACCCGCCCCGTAACGATCATCGATCGGGGATCCTGCACACCTCGACGGTGCCGAGCCAGACACCGGGTCGACGCGCCGATCAGGCCATCCAGCACGCGACGACCATCGCGACCGCCCTCGATTATGTGGGTGTGCTCGCAGTCGAGTTCTTCGTTGTTGATGGGGCCGCGCTCGTGGTCAACGAGATTGCGCCACGCGTGCACAACTCTGGCCACTGGACGACCGATGCGTGCAATGTCTCGCAGTTCGAGAACCATATGCGAGCCGTTGCCGGGTGGCCGCTGGGTGCGACCGATCGACACAGCGATGCGAAGATGACGAACCTGATTGGCGATGAGATTGACGGCATCGCCGTGTGGGCCCAACGTAACGACGTGGCCATCCATGACTACGGCAAGGCCGAGGCTCGTCCCGGTCGCAAGATGGGCCATGTGACCGAATTGGCTCCACGAGCCTGACAGCATCTTGATTCCGCCGCGCACCCGATTTCAGTTCCGCTGCCTCGACGGCATCCTCGAAGCCGTGGCCGTCACGATGCCGCCGTGGCCCGGTGACGACGAAGCCCTCGACGCTGAGCCCTACTGGCACTGAGAAACCATAGGCGTTGCTTGGGCGCGTCGATCTAGCCTTCGACCATGACGACCACGCTTGCGCACTACGTGCTGGGACTCAGCGGTTTCGCGCTTCTCCGACGTTGGTACGAAGACGATCCGCAGGTCGCCGAGCGGTTTTCGCACCTGATCGAGCTGGCGGCAGCCGCGGAGGGCGACGAACTGTTGACCCTTGCACTGGGCACTCGTGAGATGGAGATGGTCGACGGGTACACCGAGTGGTCGGGCCGCTACGACGGCCCGAATCCGCTCATCGAGTTCGAAGAATCATTCTGCCTGCCCCTGTATCAGGCGCTCGCAGCCGAGCAATCCGGTGGCCGTGCGCTCGATGCTGGGTGCGGCACCGGGCGCACGACCAAGCGACTGGTCGGGCTCGGCTACGACGTGATTGGCACCGACCTCACCCCGGCGATGCTCGACAAGGCACGCGAAAACGTTCCTGACATCGAGTTTCGTGAAGGACCCTTCGAGGCACTGCCGGTCGATGATGCGTCGGTCGATCTTGTGACATCAACCCTGGCGGTCTGCCACGTCGAGGATCTCTGGCCAGTGTTCGCCGAGTTCGCACGCGTGCTGCGCCCAGGAGGGCGGGTTTTCGTGACCGATCCACATCCGACGGCAACGCTCTGCGGTGGCCAGGCATTCTTCCCGGACGGTTTCGACTTCCCGTTTGTACGCAACCAAGGCCGACCCGTAGCCGACTATTTCACCGCAGCGACGGCAGCCGGGCTCACGGTCTCGGCTCTGCACGAGCCGGTGATCTCCGACGCGGGAATCGAGGCCGACCCGATGTTCGGCCTGTACCCCGAGCTGATTCGTTCGGCGCGAGGCGGCATCCCCTGGTTGCTCGTCATCGAAGCCACGAAGCCCTAGCCCACCATCGGAAACGCCAACGGCCCCGGGCAACGAGTGCCCGGGGCCGTCTTGCGTCGGTGTTACTCGTCTCGCGCCGCCAATCTGGGTCCGTCTGCGCCGGACTCAGCCGCGATGTTGCGCAGCCTCGAGCAACTTGATCTGGTGCCTTGGATCAGATGAACATCGTGTCGTCGTAGGACGGCAGGTCGATGCGGTCGATCTGGAGCGGGTTCTCGTAGTCGACCATGCCGGTCTGAAGACCCGACAGCGGCTGGGGTTGGTAACGGGCAACCTCGGCCCGGCCAACGACCATGTTGTGGACCTCGTCGGGGCCGTCAGCGAGCCGCAACGTGCGTTGGCTGTGGTACAGGCTCGGAAGCACCGTCCATTGTGAGACGCCGGTCGCGCCGTGCATCTGGATCGCGGCATCGATGATCTGGCAGACACGCTCGGGCACCATTGCCTTGGCCGCGCTGATCCACACTCGTGCCTCGCGGTTGCCGAGTACGTCCATGGCCTTGGCTGCACGCAGCACCATCAGGCGCATGGCCTCGATCTCGATCCGCATGCGTCCGGCTTTGTCGATGTTGCCACCGAGCTGGATGAGGGGCTTGCCGAAGGCGCTCTTGGTCAGACCACGCTCGCAGTAGAGCTGGAGCGCCTTGTCGGCGGCGCCGATGGAGCGCATGCAGTGGTGGATGCGGCCCGGGCCAAGACGAAGCTGGCTGATCTCGAAGCCGCGACCTTCGCCGAGAAGAATGTTCTCGGCCGGAACACGGACATCGGTGAACTTGATGTGCATGTGACCGTGCGGGGCGTCGTCGTTACCGAAGACGTGCATCGGTCCCAGCACGTCGACACCGGGCGTCTCTGGCTCGACCAGGATCTGCGATTGCTGGAGGTGCGAATCCGCATCGGGGTTCGTCTGCACCATGACGATCATGATCTTGCAGCGAGGATCGCCGGCACCCGAGGCGTAGTACTTCTCGCCGTTGATCACGTACTCGTCGCCGTCGCGAACGGCCTGGGTCTGGACGTTGCGGGCGTCGGAGCTCGCGAAGTGCGGCTCGGTCATCACGAACGCGGAGCGGATCTTGCCGTCCAGAAGTGGACGCAACCACTTCTCCTTCTGTTCGGGCGTACCAACACGCTCGAGGACTTCCATGTTGCCCGTGTCGGGAGCCGAGCAGTTCAGCACCTGGCTGGCCAAGCTGTTCTTGCCCAACTCATTGGCGATGTAGGCGTAGTCGAGGTTGCTCAGGCCCTCGCCTGTTTCAGCGTCGGGCAGGAAGAAGTTCCACAAGCCCTGCTCGCGGGCCTTGGCTTTGGCGCCTTCGAGCAACTCGAGCTGGCCAGGTACCCAACTCCAGCGATCCTCGCGGCCTTCGGCCATGGCGTGGAACTCTTCGGTGATGGGGTCGACCTCGTCGGCGATGAACTTGACGACCTTTTCGAGCAGCGGTCGAGCGCTGTCCGACATCGACAGGTCATACATCTGACCGCCGAAATCATCGGTGTTCAGCGGGTGAGCAGGCATGGATACTCCTGGGAGGGATTGCGAACCACACGATCATGCCACCGGCGAGGGTCGTGAACGAAACCCAGTCCTAGCGCGGGCCGGATTCGGCCAGAAGATCCTCTTTCCAACTGCGGAATCGGGCGTGCGATTGGCCGCTTGGTCCGATGCCAGAATCGTTCTTGTTGCCGTCGATGAAGAACGTGAACCGCCGCGACAGATCCTGTGAGTGCAGCGCCATCCAGCGCGCGGGGCCTCGGGTCGGGCCGGCTCGCCAAAGCAGCCAGTCGCCGATACGGCGCTTGTAGGCGATGCGGTCCGCGCCGATGCCAAGATCGTCGCCGAGTCTCAGGAGTTCGGCGGGTGCTTGGTCCCAGGCGACCGCAGCAATGTTGCGGTCTCGAACGGGCGTCGCTGGCAGGTCGTCGGTCGTGACAGGGGAGAGGTCGAAGGGGCGGTCGTCCGCGGGGATGCTCATGGATCGGCCACCGAGTTCGCCAAGAGGTGCTCGGTCGCTGGGGCGTCGGCCCCGACCTGCGCCAGCTGCGCTCGCCGCGCCGGGTCGATGAACTGGGTCGCCTGTATCTCGCAGGCACCGAGCACCCGTTGGTCATAGGGCATCAGGCGCAAGCCGAGGTCATGACTCTGGTGATGCCAGTGCGCAAGCGCCAACGCGGCGTCTTCGAACCGTTCGGCCGCGCAGCTCACGCGAGCCCATAACGCCGCGAAGTACGCGTGCCAGACCGGGTCGGGTACGCCGATGGACTCGCGCCCAGCTGACGTCGCGATGGCCGCCGCCCGATCCAGGTCGCCTTCGTCGAGGGCGACATGCACGTCCTTCCAGAGGCCGAACGCGAGGTCGAGCGGAGCCACACGCCACTCGGCGCCGGCGTCGCATGCCGCTCGGGCAGCCGCGACATTGCCGAGTGCCCGGTGGGCGTGCACGAGCGCCCAGCAATGCGGCATGGCCTCGGCCCGGCTGTGGAGCGACTGCGGGTCCACCTGTTCCAGAACACCGAGGGCGTCGGCAGCTCGATCCTGGTGCAACAACAGATAGGCCTCGACCGGCTCGGGCTGCACGGCGTCGGTGCGCCCGCCCGTCGATCGGGTCAGCTCGAGCAGCTCAGCGCCGGCATCCGGCCGATAGGCCGCGTTCAAAACGAGGAACCGGTTGATGAGCTTGGCCACCCAACCCGAGTCGCCGTTGGCTCGATAAAGAGAGATCGCCTTTTGGTAGTGCTCATCGGCGCCGAGCGGGTCCGCTGCCAGCATCCGATTACCGACGGCGTTGATGAGGTCCGCTTGCATCACTTCGTCGTCGACCTCGGCGATCGCTTCCGCGGCCCGGTCGGCCAGGCGCTCAGCCAGTTCGACTTCGCCCATGTTGCGAGCGCTCGTGATCGTCATCGCGAGTGCCCGGGCTGTGGTGGTCGAGTCGATTGCGTCGACCCGCTCGATGCCTCTCCTCAGCCACAGCAGCGATTCGTGGATGCGGCTCGTGTTGTAGAAGTACTCCCAAGCGTCGATGGCGATGGTGAGTCCGAGTTCGGTTCGCGCCGTGTCGAACGCCCATGTCATGGCGGTGCGCATGTTGGGCAGCTCACGTTGTCCTGCATCGAGTGCGTCGCCGGCGTTGGTCAAGAACAGTGCAGCGACCTGGCGCGCAACCAGCGCGTAATGCTGCGCATGCTGCTCGCGGGCGTCGTCGGCCTCGCCCGCAGATTCGAGACGGTCAGTTGCGTAATGGCGAACGGTTTCGAGGAGTCGATACCGGGGTGTTGGGCGCTGCTCGAACTGAACCATCGACGTCTCGACCAAGCGACCCAACAGGTCCAATACCTCGAACTCAAAGATCGACTCGTTCGAGGCGACAGCGACCGCAGCCTCGAGGTCGAAACCGCCCGTGAACACCGACAGTCTCCGCAGCAGCGCTTGCTCGCGATCGGTGAGCAGCTCGTAGGACCAGTCCATCATCGCGAGCAGCGTCCGCTGGCGCTCCGCTGAGGTCCGAGAGCCACTCGTCAGGAGCCGGAAGCGATCGTCGAGATGCTGCGCGATCTGGTCAACGTCGAGCATCTGTAGGCGAGCGGTCGCGAGTTCGATGGCCAGAGGTATTCCGTCGAGACGTTCGCACAGTGACGCAACTTCGGCGCGGTTGGACGCATCGATGACGAAGTCGGGGCGCACCAGCTGGGCCCGGGCCTCGAAGAGTTCGAGCGCGGCGGCGGTGCCGTCGGCGCGGAGCGAAGGAACTCGCCAGATGTGTTCGCCCGCAATAGCGAGACCCTCGCGACTCGTGGCAAGAACACGGAGATTCGGGGCGCCTCGAAGCAGCTGGTCGACGAACTTTGCCGCGGCATCGATGAGGTGCTCGCAGTTGTCGATGACCAAGAGCGCGTCGTGGTCGGCCAAGAACTCGAGCAAGTGCACCAGTGAGTCTTGGCCGGCTTCTTGCTTGATTCCGATCGACGCCAGTGCGGTCGTAGCCAACATGGCGGCTTCGCCGACCGCCGCCAGCTCGATGAACCACACGCCGTCGGCGAACTCGTCCACCATGTTCGCGGCTACCTGCAACGCGAGCCGCGTCTTGCCGACTCCGCCGATTCCGGTAAGGGTCGTTAGCCGTTGCTCGCGGACGATGTCGGCAATTGCCGTTGCATGTTCGGTCCGACCGACGAGGCTCGTCACCTGCTCGGGCAAGTTGTTGCGTCCGGCGTTGAGCGTGCGAAGTGGACGGTGGTCGGCCGCGTCGGCGAGCACGATCCGGTGGATCTGCATCGGTTCGCCCAAGTCTTTGAGCCGATGGGACCCGACGTCGCGCACCGTTGTGCCCGGCGGCATTCGCCCGTCGAGGCGCTCGATCGTGGCTCCGGACGCCACGATTTGACCGCCGTTCGCGGTGTCCATCAACCGGGCGGCGCGATTTACCTCGGGTCCGAAGTAGTCGCCGTCGCGGGGAGCGGCCTCGCCGCTGTGTACGCCGATGCGAGCGCGCAAGGTGAGCGGGCCGACATGAGCGAGTCCCCGCTCGACGTCGCAGGCGGCGAAAACGGCCGCGGCCGGGTCGGCGAAGGCGGCCACGAAGCCGTCGCCGGTGTGTTTGAACACGGAGCCGCCCGCGGCCGCAACGGCGCCTCGGATCAGTGCGTCGTGGGCCTCGAGCGATATCCGCATCGCCTCGGGATCGCGCTCCCACAAGGCCGTGCTTCCTTCGATGTCACCGAAGACGAACGTCACGTCGCCGCTTGGAAGTCCCACCACCGCTCACAATCTAGATCGGGCGGCGGCGGGATCGAGTCTCGTGAGTCGGAACTACCAGCCGCGGTCGATCCAGGCCTGGAGCGACGGGCTCTCGGTGCCGATCGTCGTGTCATCGCCGTGGCCGGGCATGACGATCGTGTCGGCCGAGAACGGCGAGAACATGAGCTCGTCGATGGTCCTGATGATCGTGTCGAAGCTGCCGCCTTCGAACTTGGTCGCGCCCGGACCGCCGGGAAACAGCGTGTCGCCGCTGAA
>CALLPT010000310.1 GCA_938015575.1 uncultured Acidimicrobiales bacterium | reverse complement strand
GTGAAGAAGAGCAGCATCATCACGGCCATCGTCACGTCGGGCACGATGATCGGCAGATACAGCAAGGCGTCGAAGATCCGGCTGCCTCGGAACCGGTACCGCTCCAATGCGAGCGCGGCCATGGTGCCGAGCACGACGGAGATCAGCGTCGACAAGATCGCGACTCGGATCGATACCGAAAGTGCGCCTTGGACTTCGTCGTTCTGGCCGAACGCCCGGTACCAGTCGAGCGTGAAGCCACCCCAGCGACCGACCAGGCTGTCGTCGCTGAACGAGTAGAGCACCAACAAGAAGATCGGCGCGTAGAAGAACACGTACACGAGCGCAGCGTTGGCGCCGAGCGCCAGCTTGGGGCCTTTGCGGAGTTGCGCTGGTCGGCTCATGTCGTCGCCCCTTGCGACCTTGACTCGATCACAGCGTGCGACCTCCGGTGCGGAAGTACACGAGCGTCGCGGCCAACATGACCACCATCAACACGGTTGATGCCGCAGCGCCTTCGGGCCAGTTTCTCGCTTCGAGGAACTGGGCGACGATGTAGGTACCGAGCATCGGATCCTTGCCGCCTCCCAGGATCTGGGGGGTCACATAGGCGCCGAAGCTCGGTACGAACACGAGAATCGACCCGGCGATCACACCGGGAAGCGAGAGCGGGAAGGTCACCTTGCGAAAGGTTTGCCAACCGGTTGCGCCCAGGTCGCGACTCGCCTCGACCAAGCTCCAATCCATCCGCTCGATCGCCGCGTACAGGGGCAGGATCATGAACGGCAAGAACCCGTAGACCAATCCGAGCACGACCGCACTTTGGGTGAACAAGATGGTCGTCTCCCCGAGCCCGACGGCTTCGGTGGCTTGCGATACCGGTCCGTCATTGCCGAGCAGCACCCGCCACGCATAGTTGCGCACCAGGAAGTTCGACCAGAACGGGATCATCACGAAGACGAGCATCAGGTTGCGGACCGCGGGGCTTCGTGTCGCCAAGAAGTAGGCAAACGGGTAGGCGACGACCAAGCAGATGACCGTTGTGACGACCGCAAGCGTGAATGAGCGGAACACCAGGTTCAGCACGAACTCTTGTCCGAGTTCGCGATAGCCCTCGAGGTTCCAGCCCGATAGGTCGGTGCCGCCGAATCGATTGCGGGTGGCGAACGAGTACACGACCACGATCAGCAACGGGATCGCAAAGAACAACGTCAGGAACGCCCAGGACGGCAATGCGAGCAGCAAGCCACGGCGGCGATCGAGCCGCTGGTTGGCGGCCTCGAATTCCGGCGTCGCTGCGCCCGGCACCGCTTCGGGCGGCGGTTCCATCGGCGGTCGGACGATCGTGCGGTGACTCATTCGGCGACCAGCCAGTCCGAGCGGCGGTCCCACCAGACCGCCACCTCGCTGCCGGGGGTGAACCGCTCCTCGGACAGCACCATCGGCGTACGGACCTCGAGGTCGATCCAGTCAATCGACACGTCGTACACCATGGAGTGCCCCAGGTAGCTGGCCGATGACACGACACCTTCGAGACTCGTCGCTTCGTGCACCGCCGGCACCGTGCCGCGGGCGCCGATCTGGATCGTCTCGGGCCGAAGGCTCATTGCCACCGACGTACCGGCGGCGTGCGGGCTCGGGGCCCGAAGTCGCTGACCGTTCGCCAGCACGATCGTGTTCGGATCGGCGACCGTTGCTTCGATCAGATTCGTCTGACCGATGAAGTCGGCAACGAAACGGCTCGCGGGGCGGGCATAGAGATCCTCGGCAGACCCGACCTGGAGCAGCTTGCCCTGGTCCATGACCGCGATGCGGTCGCTCATGGTGAGCGCTTCTTCTTGGTCGTGGGTGACGAACACGAAGCTGACGCCCAGCTCGCGCTGGAGCGACTTGAGTTCGACCTGCATCTCTTGTCGCAGTTTGAGGTCGAGCGCACCGAGGGGCTCATCGAGCAGGAGCACCTTTGGCTTGTTGACTAACGCTCGAGCCAACGCGACCCGCTGTTGCTGTCCACCCGACAACTGGTTCGGCTTTCGAGCGGCCATACCGCCGAGCTGCACCAACTCGATCATTTCGCCGGCCCGCTGCCTGGCCTCGGCCTTGTCAGCACCACTCATGCGAAGACCGAAGCTCACATTGTCGAGCACCGTCATGTGCGGAAACAGCGCGTAGTTCTGAAACACCGTGTTGACCGGGCGTTTGTTCGGCGGAAGCGTGCCGACCTCGTCGCCGAAGATCTTCAAGCTTCCCTGGGTGGGGAACTCGAGGCCGGCGATCATGCGCAGGGTGGTGGTCTTGCCGCAACCCGAGGGACCGAGCATGGCGAAGAACTCGCCGTCGGCGATCGTGAGATCGACGTTGTCGACCGCGATGACATCGTCGAAGCGCTTGGTCACGCCACGGATCTCCACCGCGGCTACCCGGGTCGAAGGGGAACGCTCAGTCATCAGTATCGTCCGGTCGGGTCGGGCACGGCGCCGGCCTTGATGGCCTGCACCGCGATGAAATCGTGTGCGATCTGTGCGGCCGCCAGGGCCGTCATTTCGGCGTGGTCGTACGCCGGTGCGACCTCGACAACGTCGGCACCGACGATGTCGAATTCGCCGAGCGAGCGGACAGCCTCGAGCGCTTGTGCGGTGCTGAGCCCGCCGACGACGGGGGTGCCGGTGCCTGGCGCATACGACGGGTCGAGGCAGTCGATGTCGAAGGTCAGATATGCCTTGTGGTCGCCAACGACCTCGCGGATCACATCGACCACTGCGGGGATGCCTTCGCGGTGCACCCACGGAGCTCCGAGCACGGTAAACCCGTGGTCGGTGCTGTTCCAGGTGCGGATACCGATCTGCACCGACTTCTCCGGGATGATGAGACCTTCGTTGGCCGCCCGCAGGAACATCGACCCGTGGTCCATGCGCGTGCCGTCATCGGCCCACGTGTCGCAGTGCGCATCGAAGTGGATGAGGGCGAGCGGCCCGTATTTCTTGGCGTGGGCTCGCAGCAGCGGGTAGCTGACGAAATGGTCGCCGCCGAGTGACAGCATCATCGAGTCGGTCCCGATGATCTTGTCGGCATGCGCCTCGATCAGCTCAACGGAGTTCGTGGGATAGCCCCAGTCGAACCAGCAGTCGCCGTAGTCGGCGACGGCGACGTAGCGGAACGGGTCGAAGCCCCACGGATAGGCCGGGAGTTCGGCGATCATGGTCGATGCGGTTCGGATCGCTCGAGGCCCGAAGCGGGCGCCGGGGCGTCCCGAGGTCGCCATGTCGAACGGGATACCCGACACGACGATGTCGGCATCGACGAGCACGTCGTTGTCACGGGTATAGGTACGCCGCAGGAACGAGGTCACCCCGCCCCACGTCATCTCGGGCTGCATCGCACCCTTGATCTGGCCGTACTTGCGGAAGGCCTGGTCCCCGGGAGGCTCGAGTGGCGCTTCGATATCAGGTGGCGGTTCGTTCATGACGTTCCTGCCTCGGTGCTCTGGGTCCAATCGGGATTGCGCCACACGATCAGGCACGCCCAGCTGTCGACCTCGGGGTCGGCCATGTAGTTCGCGAGCCCGCACACTGCCTCGAAGCCGTTCTCGATCTGGAAGGTGAGCGTGCGGTCATAGAGCTCGCCGGCACGGACTTTGCTGATGTACTCGTCGGCGGTCAGTTCGTGTTTGTGTTCGGCGAAGCCCGGGATGACACCACCGGCAACAATGCCAGCCAGGTCGAGATCGCGACAGATCTGTTTGCGCAGGTCGTACAACTCTTTGCCAATACCCCGGCGTCGGTAGTCCGGGGACACAACGATGTCCGTGCCGTAGTACCAGTGACCGTCGGGATCATCGCCGGATTCGGTCGGGGCACCGTCGAAGAACGTCTTGACGTTGTGTTGCGGGTTGTCGAAGTCGAAGTGGGTGCGCACGCCCAGGCCGACCGCGCACGCGGTTTCGCGTTGCTCACCGTCGAAACCAACGACGCCACCCTCGGGAAAGTCGTGGGCGAGATGCAGGAGCTCTTCGCGGTCGTACAGATCGACAGGATCCGTGGTCGGAAACGCCATGAGCTCAAGGCGCTCGAGCTCGACATTCATCCATGGAGCCAGCTGGACATAGTGCAGTCCCGAAGCTGGTCCGACGGCCACGACATCGTCGGGGTAGCCCGAAGGAATCTCGCCGAATGCCGATGTCGTCATCCGACCCCCCAGTCGTACGTCTCTTTGGTGATGCCAAGATACGGCAGTACCTCGACGGTGGCGACCCCCGGCAACATGCGAACGGCATTGGACACTTCGATGAACTCCTCGCGGTTGCGAGTCACGATCTCCGCGATCACGTCGAAACGCCCTGCGGTCATCACCACGTAGACCGCGTTATCGAGGCCACCGATCTCGACCGCGACTTTTCGGGTGTCGTCGTTGACGCAGATGCCCAGCAGGGCTTGATTCTCAAGCCCCATCTTGACCGGATCCGTCACCGCGACGATGTCGATGTAGCCCTCGGCGGTCAACCGGTTCACGCGTTGACGTGCGGCCGCGTCGGAAAGACCAACGGTGCGCCCGAGTTGGCTATAGGAGGTGCGGCCATCGATCTGCAGGAGCCGAATGATCTCGCGATCGGTGTCATCAATGTTCGGCGACATGGGTTCTGTCCCCTCGAGAACCATCGCGAGCCGACGGTGTTCCTACCAGCCGACGACCGGATCGGTTGCGACCCGTCGCCAGAGCCTACTAATTCCGAGGCAGACGCGCCAGATCTGACCGAGAACCTCCCCGAGAGCGACAACGTACAACGAAATTCCCAATCGAAATGCAGTTCGTAGCTGCGCAGGTAGCCGCCGCGGGACTAGCTTCTCGACATGACCGGCACTGGCTCCGTAGCGACGGCAACCACCAAGGCGCTGTGGCTCGACCGCCTCTCCCCCGCCCCGGCTCGACGCGAACCGCTCAGCGGCAACATCGACTGCGACATCGCCATCGTGGGCGGCGGGTTTAGCGGATTGTGGACCGCCTGGTACCTGCGGCAACTCGATCCATCGCTTCGCATTCAGATCATCGAGAAGCACCACGTCGGTTTCGGCGCGTCGGGCCGCAACGGCGGATGGGCGGTCGGCGAGCTCGCGGGTTCCTTCGAGACCTACGCCAAGCGCTCGAGCGAGGACGAAGCACTCCGCCAAGCTCGTGCGGTGTTTGACTCGGTCGATGAGATCGGCCGGGTCACCGCCGAGGCCGGCATCGATTGCGACTACGCCAAGGGCGGCTGGATCCGACTGGCCCGCAACAAGCCCCAAGGCGACCGGATGGTCGACGAGATCGCCCACGAACATGCTCGTGGTTTCACGGCCGACGACATGCGGCTCCTCGATCCCGACGAGGCCCGGACCTATCTGAACGGCACTCGAGTCGACCGCGGCATCTTCTTCTCACACTGCGCGTCGATCGATCCGGCCAAGCTCGCTGTCGGCCTCGCCTTACAGCTCGAACGCGACGGCGTTGCGATCGCCGAGGGCACCACGGCCGAAGCGATCATCACCCGACCCCCTGGTGTCGTCGGCCCATCCGGATCGAACAAGGTGGTCACCGACCGAGGCACGGTCAGCGCCGAGGTCGTGATCCGCGCAACCGAGGCCTACACCCGCGACCTCGCCGACTCGAAGCTCGAACTACTGCCGGTCTATTCACTGATGGTGGCGACCGAGCCGCTGTCCGACGACGTGATGGCCGAGATCGGGCTCGCCGACCGTCCGACCTTCAGCGACGACCGATTCATGGTGATCTACGGCCAACGAACCGCCGACAACCGCCTGGCGTTTGGCGGCCGCGGCGTGCCCTACCTGTTCGGTTCGCGCATTGCCCAATCAGCAGAGCTTCATGAGCCGTCGCACCAGCTTCTGCGACAAACCTTGATCGACATGTTGCCGATATTGGGCGACATCGACGTGAACATCACCCATCGCTGGGGCGGCGTACTCGGCATCCCACGCAACTGGGTGCCTGGCCTTCGCTACCACCGCAGCGAAGGATTCGGCGTGTTGGGCGGCTATGTCGGCGAAGGAGTCGCCGCCGCGAATCTCGCCGGTCGCACGATGGCTGAATTGATCGTCGGCGAGCACACGCCGCGGACCTCGCTGCCGTGGGTGGGCGTGCGGTCGCGTCGATGGGAGCCCGAACCGTTGCGCTGGCTCGGGGTCCGAAGCAGCCGCCGCATCTTGGCCGGCGCCGACGACCACGAGTTCGAGACCGACAAACCAGCGTCGTGGCAGTTCCGCTTGAGCCGACTCCTGCGTGGCGCCTAGCGATTGCTGCGTGGTGCCTGGCGCCTGCTGAGCGGCCCTCTCCGGTAGCGCCCGTGAGTGGCTGGGTCCGTGAGTGGCAGGGCCTCTAGTGCGCGGCGCTCGTGCCCTTGGGGGTGGCTATGACTTGGCAGCGATTTGGGTCGGTGCACGCCGACGGATCGAGCGACTTGGCGCGTTTGGCCAGCTCGGCGAGCTGATCGCGCGCCGCCACCAAACGCACAATCTGCTCGTCGATCTCGACGAGATGGCGATCGAGGAGCGCTGTCGTGTGCTGGCATGACCGCTCGCCAGCAGCTTTGAGTTCGAGCACCGACGCGATCTCGGCCAGTGATAGTCCGCTGGCCTGAGCATCGCGGATGAAGCGCAACCGCTCCACCGCATGATCGTCGTAGTCGCGGTAGCCACTCGGGGTGCGCTCGGGATCGCTGAGCAGTCCAAGACTCTCGTAGTAGCGAATTGTCTTGGTGCTGACGTCGGCCCGCTGGCCCAGTTCCCCAATACGCACGCAACAAACCTTACCACTTGACCTTCCATCTGACTAGAAGGATTACACTGGCGTTGTGACCACCTCGACCGATCAACTTGAGCGAAGCGACCTGCAGATCGATGGCATGACCTGTGCCGCCTGCTCGGCCCGGATCGAACGCAAACTGAGTCGACTCGACGGCGTTGATCGGGTCCAGGTCAACTTCGCCAACGGTCGGGCCACACTGCTTCATGAACCGATCGTCGGCGACGAGACGTTCCGCACCACGATCGAGGCGTTGGGCTACTCGGTGGTCGAAGACGCCAGCGCCGGCGTCGCGGCCCGCGAACGTGATTTGCGCCAGCGCCTGATCGTTGCGATCGCACTCGCGCTACCGACGATGGCCATTTCCATGCTGCCCGCGCTCCAGTTTGATGGCTGGCGTTGGGTCGCCTTTGCGCTCGCGACCCCCGTCATTTTCTGGTCCGGTTGGCCCTTCCATCGAGCGGCGATGATGAACCTGCGCCACGGCGCCACGACGATGGACACGCTGGTGTCGATGGGGTCGACGGCGAGCTGGGCATGGTCAACAGTCGTCTTGGTCGCCGACATCGGCGACGGCCACGTCTACTTCGAGACCGGGGCCGTCATCGTGGCGTTGATCCTGCTCGGCAAGTGGCTCGAGCACCGAGCCAAGCGCCGCGCCGGTGACGCCATCCGAGCGCTTGCCGACCTCGGTGTCGGCACGGCCGAACTGGTCGACGGCCGAGTGGTGCCAGTCGACGCGCTGACGATCGGCGACCGGTTCCTGGTTCGCCCCGGCGAGCGGGTCGCCACCGACGGCATCGTCGTCGAGGGTCTGTCGGCCGTCGACGCCTCGATGGTGACCGGCGAACCAGTGCCCGTCGACGTCGGTCCTGGCGACGAGGTCATCGGTGCCACGATCAACGCCGACGGCAGTCTGGTTGTCGAAGCAACCCGGGTGGGCAGCGAGACCGCACTTGCCCAGATCATCGGCCTCGTCGAGCAGGCCCAAGGGAGCCGCGCCGAGGTCCAGCGATTGGCCGATCGCGTCGCCGCGGTCTTCGTACCAATTGCCATCGCGATCTCGATCGCCACCCTGCTGGGCTGGTTCATCACCGGGGGCGATGCCGACCAAGCCTTTACTGCTGCGGTCGCGGTGTTGATCATCGCCTGCCCGTGCGCCCTGGGCCTGGCGACGCCGCTCGGCATCATGGTCGGCACGGGCCGAGGCGCCCAGCTCGGCGTGATCATCAAGGGCGGCGAGATTCTCGAGGACTCCCGAGCGATCGACGCCATCGTGGTCGACAAGACCGGCACCGTGACCGAAGGCGCGATGCACGTGACCCGCACGGTCAGCCCAGGCCTGACCCCGGCCGAGGCCGGGCGGGTCATCGCATTGGCCGCCGCCGCCGAACGACGCTCCGAACACCCCATCGCACGAGCGATCGCTGCCGTGACCGAGGCCTCTGAGCAGGAGCCCGGCGACCTTGCCGAGCGCGTCACCGCGTTCAAGAACCGGCCTGGAATGGGCGTGACGGCAACCGTCGACGGCGAAGAAATCCTTGTTGGCCGTCGATCATTGTTCGACCATCTGCCCGATGCCGTTGGCCAGGCGGCCAGCGACGCCGAAGCCGAAGGTGCTACGGCAGTGCTGGCCGGTCGCGACAACACCGCCGAGGTCGTATTCGTCGTCGCGGACCGCATCAAGGACACGTCGAAGCAAGCGATCGCCGCATTCGCGGAACTCGGCCTGGACGTGACGCTGCTGACTGGCGACAACGAGACCACGGCCAGACACGTCGCCAAGCAGGTTGGCATCGATCGTGTCATCGCCGAAGTCCTCCCCGGCGACAAGGCAGCCGAGATCGAGCGTCTTCAAGCCAACGGTGCCCGAGTCGCCATGGTCGGCGACGGGATCAACGATGCGCCCGCGCTCGCCCAAGCCGACCTCGGCATCGCCGTCGGCACGGGCACCGACGTAGCCATCGAAGCGTCCGATCTCACCGTCGTGTCCGGCGATCTACGTGCCGTTGCCGACGCCATCGCACTCGCACGTCGCACCCTTGCGACGATCAAGGGCAACCTCTTCTGGGCCTTCGCCTACAACGCGGCCGCGATCCCACTAGCCGCCTTTGGTGTGCTGAGCCCCATGATCGCTGCCGGTGCTATGGGGTTGTCGTCGCTCTTCGTCGTGACGAACAGCCTCCGGTTGCGTCGCTTCCGTGGCCACCGCAGCGCGAGCACAACCTAGGCAGCGGTGGCGCTCAGCTTGATCGAGCCGGACACGTGCCGATGGAATGGCGTTATGGCTCACCGCCTTTTGTTCACCTTGTGCCTGATCGCAGCCCTGGTTGGCTGTGGTTCGACCGACGACGCCACGCTCTCGGTCGCCGAACGAGCGGCCGAGATCAACACGGTCGAACTTGCGTTCAGCGACCAGTTCGCGACCACCGAGATGCTCGACGTCCGTACCGGAGAAGCCGTCTCACTCGATCAGGTCGTCAGCGGCGACCGAGCCGTCCTGCTTTGGTATTGGGCGCCGGATTGAATCACCTGTCGCAGCCATGCGGCTGAACTCGAGCAGTTCGCTCGAGACCACCAAGACATCCTTGAGGTTGTCGGCGTCGGCTCTCAGCAGCAGTTCGCCGACGCCGAGGACTTCCTCTCCGACACCGGCCTGACGACACTGCCGCTCCTGTGGGAGTCGACTGGTGCGCTCTGGCGTCTGAACGGGATCGGCCGGAACTCAGCTGTGCAACTGGCCACGTTTGATCTGACCGAATTGTCCCGAGAGTTCTCGTTCAACGACTCGGGGCGCCTCACTGCACTCGATGCGGCCGGACAGGTGCCCTGGTCACCCTCGTAAGGCGACTCGCCAAGGTTGTATTCGTCGACCCGGGGCAGCGAGAGAAGGGCGGGACTGCTACCCCGAGCCGACGAAACATCTGTGGTGGGTCAGCGAGCCTTGGCCAGCACCGCCCGAAGCATTCCGGTGGCGGCCCAGTCCTTTGGGCCACACCTTTCGTTCCGCCACTGCGTGCGCCGGGGACACGACACGCAGTGGGTCGTCGAGCCCGCAGGATGTCCTTGCCTGGTAGGTGCGCTTTCGGCAACACGCAACAGCAACAAAGTCTCGTCACCGATTACGGCAGCACCAGGGTTGGACACACTGCGGACCCGACGCGCCGAGTTGCTCGGCGCGATCTGTTGGGACCTAGCCCGAGCCAGCGCGGTCATCGGCGCTGTCCCGAATGGATGTGGGCACCGTCGCGGGGAGCGACGCCGTTTGATGGGGTCGCTGCGTCGCGCTCAGGAGCGACGTCGTAGTTCTTTGCAATCTGCAGCCAGCCATCCAGGCCAACCTCACCGAAGTCTCGCGGTCGATCGCTGCCAGCAGGACCGCTGACGGGCGACGTTTCGCCCGACACATGAACGGGGCGACCCAGTCCGGCGTGCTCCGAGATCACTGATCCGTACAGCTCGAGGTGGCGGCGAGCGACAACCGACCACCCGCCCCGGCGCCGGACATAGGTATCGGCGGCGGCGGCGAAGCCGTTGGCGAGCGCCTTGGAGCTGAGCACACGCTTGATCGCGGCGCCATAGTCGTCTTCGAGGCAACTGACACCGGTACCGCTGCGACGGGTGACGCTCGAAAAGGCTGGCAGCTGGGATGTGACGAGCGGCCGCTTGAAGGCAATGGCTTGCGCCAAGACTCCGCTTTGTGCGCCCTCGTCGTATGGCAGCACGACGACGTCGGCGGCCGAAAGCATCGTGTCAAACGTGTGTTGGGGGAACTGGCCGTTCAGCACCTGAATGTGCGGGGCGAGCGGCGAGGCTTCGATCTGTTCCAGTAGATCTTGGCGGTAATGATCGTGCTCGATGGACTGCTGCTTGGCAGCGAGTACGAGCACCGTCGCCGGGTGGGCTTCGAGCACCTCGCCAAAGAAGTCGAGCGCCTTGTGAAACCCTTTTGCCGGGCGCAGGTAGCCGCACATGAGTACGACGTTGTCGGCAGGGTTGAGGCCCAACTTGCGCTTCGCATCGCGGACAGGCTTGACCTCGCGAATGCCGTGATCGAGCACGGTGACCTTGGCCGCGATCTCCGGCCCGAGTTCGCGTTCGAGGGTGTCGCGCTGAAAGGCCTCGTGCACGATCACGCCGCTGCATTCGGCGAGGAGGTGGCGAAGCACAAGGTGCTCGGCGGGATTCAGTGATTCGTAGATGTCGTGCAGCGTCACGACAACGGGCACCTTCACGAGGCGGAGGCGAAGTACGAGGTCGACGACCTCCATACCCCAGCTCGGCCCGTACTGATCACGGTCGTGCTGGATATGCACGATGTCCGGCGTCAGCTGGGTGAACATGGCGTACACGGCCGGGGCGAAGTCACCCGACCCCGGCGCGTACGTCGGGAACACGTTGGCTCCTTGGGCCCCGTGCGGAGCGACCACGAAGGTCTCGACCTGGTGATGCCCGATCGCTTCTTCGAGGTAGCGGGTGTAGGTCGCGATCCCGTTCTCGATCGGCGGGAAGCTTGCGAGGTAGCCAATGCGCACAGCAACAACCGATCAGACGGCGTGCATCGCGGTGGCTGCACCGAAGGCACATGCGATGACCAGCAGCTCGTCATGTTGACGGCTCACGGTCGCTGCTTGCGTTTCCACCCCGATGACTCCCACATTGCATTCCGATGAGGACAACGAACCAGTCGGATGCAGGGATGATCAATAAAGGGTATGTCTTGCCAATCCCCTACCTAGGTTGGCCTAGGTAGATCGACCTACAGCGCGCGAGAAGTAGCCCAAATTGGGCACGATTTCTGGCGGTTGAGGTCGGAGCAGCGTGCTGCACTGGCGCGCTGGTCGTGTCGGATCAGCTGGCAGCGAGGCGTTCGGCTGCGGCGACGGTGTTGGCCATCAGCAGGGTTCGTGTCATTGGCCCGACGCCGCCGATACGCGGGCTCAACCAGCCCGCAACCTCTTCGACCGGATCATCGACATCGCTGACCAGCTTCGGGCCTTCGAAACTCACACCAGCCGCGACCACCGCCGCACCCGGCTTCACCATGTCCGCCTTGATCATCCGCGGCGCACCAGCCGCCGCAATCAAAATGTCGGCCGAACGCGTGAACTGCGCAATGTCATCGACACCGGTGTGCACCACCGTCACCGCAGCATTCGCCATATCGCGCTTGAGCGCCATCAGATTCGCCAACGGTCGCCCAATCGTCAGACCACGACCCACGATCACCACATGCTTGCCCTTGATCGGCACCTCGTAATGAGCAAGCAACAACTGGATACCCGCCGGCGTACACGCCAACGGCGCATCGATCCCCTGCACGAGCTTGCCCAGATTCACCGGGTGTAGACCGTCTGCGTCCTTGGCCGGATCGACACGGATCAGCGCAGCCTCGTAATCGAGCGGCTTCGGAAACGGATACTGAATGATGTACGCGTGCACATTCGGATCCGCGTTGAACTCATCCACCACCGCGTCGATGTCAGCCTGCGTCGAATCAGCAGGCAACACCGCTTCGCGCGACTGCATCCCCAGATCCTCAGAATCGCGATGCTTCATCGCCACATAGTTGTGTGACGGACCATCATCACCGACCAGGATCGTGCCAAGCCCCGGCGTGATGCCTCGCTCGGCCAAAGCGGCGATACGCGTGCGCAGGTCGTTCTTGATCTCGGAAGCGACGAGTTCACCGTCGAGCTTGATGGCAGTCATATCGGCGATGCTACGTCGGCGCAGGATGTGCTGGGGCTCGGACTTATGACGATTCGTCAGCGACACCGCGAGACGGTCGGCGGAAATGTGGCGACGCCAACCCCAGGCCCACGACGGCAACGGTTCCGATCACCGCCGTCACGATCCACATCGCCGCGTACCCGACGCGGTCGACGATCGGGCCAGTCGTTGCCGGCGCAGCCATGACGCCTAAATACACACCGGTCTGGGTCATGCCGGTGGCACGGGCTGCGCTGCGAGGGTTCGTGCGCACGATGGCGTAGTTCGTGAACGCGGGCCAGATCCATCCGCAACTGAACGCGAGCAGGCCGCCAATGACGTGCGTGGTCGGGTTGCGAACGGCGAGCAGCACGAACCCGGCGATGCCGATGGTGAAGAGCCGCGCCGCCGCTGTGAACGGAGGCACCCGGCTGGCGTCGAGGCGGAACCCGGCGAACAGCCGCATCGAGATGCCGAGTGCCGCGGCTGCGCTCAATGCGAAGCCTGCCGTGCCTTCGCCCAATCCAGCGTCGACACCCGACGCCACCAGCCAGGCGTTGATCGAGCCGCTCGTGTACGCCAGCAGGAAGCTGATGAATGCAACGAACACGAGCAGGCGGGTCGAGGATTCAACGGACCGGTCCGCCGCCGTCGACGGGGTGACACCCGGCGCCACGCTGCGACGCACCCCGAGATGGGCGAGCAACGCAACCGCGGCACCCAACACGTACGACCATCGCCATCCCATCGTCAGGGCGAGCCCGGGCACCGCCAGCCCTCCCAGCATCGCGGCCGCGGGCATCGCCGACTGCTTCGTCGCCATCGCGACCCCGAGTCGGGGGAGGTCGGCTTGGGAGAGGGCCAGGTTCACCGCTGTCTGGCTCGCGGCGTTGACACAGCCCGCGACGACGAGCAACGCGAGCACGACGCCGAAGCTGCGCGCTGTCGTCGCGATCAGCAGCTGCACGATCGCGGTTGCCGATGTGGTGATGAGCAGTTGCCGCCGAGGGCCAATCCGTTGTGCGATGCGTCCGAGCAGAACCGACGATGCAGCGGAGCCGAGGAAGAAGGCGCTGAGGGTCCAGCCCCACGCTCCCTCGGAGATGGCGAAGTCGTCGGACGCCTGCACCGCCAGCGACCCCGACGCAAGCCCGGGGAAGACACCGCTCACGGTGGCCAGGGCGACGGTCGCAATCACCAGCGAGGGACGCTTCCCGTCAGAGGACACGTCCGAAACCGTACCGAGTCCCCCGCCTTGCGCTTCAGCCGTCTGGTGCCGAAACTAGGGGCCCGTGCCGCCCATCGACCCCGTTGACCAGCC
>CALLPT010000309.1 GCA_938015575.1 uncultured Acidimicrobiales bacterium | reverse complement strand
TAGGGCGCGATGAGTTCGGGGCGCATGAGCGGACGAGTCCAGTCCTGCACTTCGCGGTTAGCGATCTTGGCGACACCTTCGTTCTTGTCGAGGTGACGAATCTTCCACCCCTTGACCAAGGCCGTCGCCGTGAGCTGGGCGTCGGGGTTGACGGCGATTGGGTTGCCGACCAGGTCGAGCATGGGCGCGTCGTAGTAGCTGTCGCTATAGGCGTAGCTGCGGCTCATGCGGATGCCGTTCGCCTCGGCGTACTCGCTGACGGCGTCGGCCTTGGCCGTGCCCCACACGAACGGTCCGTCGTGCTCGCCGGTGTAGGCCCCGTCTTCGCTCTTCCACTTGGTGCAGATCACATCGTCGAAACCGATCGCCTCGCCAATAGCGGCGACGAGTGGTTCCGGCGAGGTCGTTGCCAGCACGAGTCGGTGGCCCTTGGCGCGGTGTTCTTCGAATACCTGCTCGGCGAACGGCTGGAGGTTGGCCGCGATCTCGGCGGCTGCGGCCTGGGCGGCTACGGCGACGGCGTCGACCGGCCAGCCCTTTGATGCCTTGACCGCGTGGCGGGCGGGAAGCATCGTGGCTCGCATCTCACCGACCTCTTCGTACAGCTTGAGGAAGAGGCCTTGGAGCGGGATCGAGCGGCCCGACGTGACGCCGGCGGCGGCCAGCTGTTCGGAGAAGACCGGCGCAGATGAACTGCGGATCAACGTGCGGTCGAGATCGAAGAATGCGGCAGTGGTGGCCATGCCTTCACCATAATGTCAGTGACTGACATTCGTCAATTGCTGACATTTGTGACGTCTTCCACTAGCGTGGTGTCAATGGCCACCTCCGTCATCGACCCGTCGCCGCGCGTCCCCGCAGACAGCCGTCGCAGCCGCAAGAAGCAGGACACACGCAACCGGCTCATCGCCGCCGCCGATGAGCTCTTCGAACGCCAGGGGTACGACGCAACGACCACGCTCGACATCGCCGAGGCTGCCGACGTCGCGCAACGCACCTTGTTCCGCCACTTCCCCACCAAAGAAGCCCTGCTCTACGCCGAACTCGACGACGCCCGATTCGTGCTGCGCGACGCGCTCAACGCCCGCCCCAACGATGAACCGGTGCTGATTGCGATCCGCGAGGCGATGGCCGAACTCGGTGAAACGATCGTCGCCAACCGCGAGCGGCGCCTTCTCGAGGCCCGGCTCGCCGCGACCACGCCGGCCGTCTCCGGCCACTTCCGTGCGGTGATCCAAGCCGGCTGGGAACGCGAGCTCATCGTCGCCATCGCCGACCGGCTCGACGTCGACCCCATGCAAGACCCCCGACCCGAGGTCCTCGCCGGCGCGGCCATGAGCGCCTGTCGTGTCGCCACCCGGCAATGGACGGTCGCCGAAGGCGATGCCGACTACGTCGCGCTGGCCGACCGGGCGCTCGAGTCCATCGCCGGCCTTGGCGCCCTCACCTAACCCGTTGCAGTACTCCGACACCCGCAACCTCCACCACCGTTGCACTACTCCGACACCCGCAACTTGCGCGGCTGCGGGTGTGACGCTCGGCACATCGGCGTGAGGTCTGTCATACTGCAGGCCAGTGGGGGAACCAACAGACAATCTCGCCTCGATCATCGAGGGCCATGACGGAACAACGACGGCCCTGATCGAAGGCGACACCGAGATCACCTATGCGCAACTGCGTGAGCAGGTCGCTCAATGCAGGATCTCGCTTGCCGACCGTGGGATCGGCGGCGGTAGTCGCATCGTGTTGGCTGCCGGCAACGAGACCGGCTTCGTCGTGACCGCGCTCGCCGCCCTGGGCCTGGGCGCACAAGTTGCGCCCATCAATCCGTACAGCCCGTCACCCGAAGCGCAGCGCAAAATCGAACCGTTGGGTGCCGACTTGTTCGTCTTGGGTGAGACCGCTGAACGGCTGGCCGATGGCGACTACGGCATTGCGACGGTCTCGACCGGAGACCTCGTGAATCCCGTCGGCGAAACCAGCGCGGGCGAAGCTCCACCGATCGCCTCCGTCGCTGCGACCGACGTGAGCTTCATGTTGTCGACCAGCGGTGTATCGGGCGTGCCCAAGGTCGCCATGCTCACCCACGGTGGCATGGCCTGGGTCCAGCAGTCGTTGATCGGTGACGGCGACCAGCAGCTGCGCCCAAGCGACATCAGCCTGGGGGTACTCCCGGTCGCCCACATCCTGGGGCTCAACGTCGCCGTCCTCGCGACACTGCGGGCGGGTGGCGCGGTCGTACTGCAGCGACGCTTCGATTCAGAGGAATCCCTGGAACTCATCCGCCGCCATGGGGTCACGATGGTGGTTGGCGCCCCGCCGATGTGGCATCAATGGGCATCGCGGGCGGGGGCACCCGACGACGGGCCCTCCGATGCGATGGCCACCGTGCGGTTCGCCCGTTCGGGCGCGGCGGCGCTGCGTCCGGCGACGGTCGATCGCCTTGAACGCATCTATGGCGTGCGAGTGGCCCAGGGCTATGGCTTGACCGAGACCTCGGCCGTCGTCACCACTGGCCGCGGCATGAATGCGCCCGTCACTTCGGTCGGCCGAGCGCTTCCCGACATCGCGCTCGTACTCGTCGACGACAACGGATCGCCGGTCGACGTCGGCGACATCGGCGAAGTCGTGATCCGCACACCAGGCCAGTTCGCCGGCTACCTCGACGACCCCGAGACCACCGAGATGGTGTTGACCGACGACGGCTGGTTCTGGACCGGCGACCTGGGCGTGCTCGACGACGATGGCTTCTTGCATCTTGTCGATCGGGTGAAGAACATCGTCATCGTCTCGGGCTTCAACGTTTATCCGGCCGAAGTCGAAGACGTGATCATGCAGTTCCCCGGCGTGCGAGCCGCCGTGGTCGTAGGCAAAGCCCACGGCGTCACCGGCGAAACGGTCGCCGCTCACGTTGCCGGCGACGTCGATATCAGTGAACTCGATACATGGGTGCGCAGCCAGCTCAGTACCTACAAGTGTCCCACGGACTACCAGCTCGTCGACCAGGTTCCGCAGACGCCGACCGGCAAGACCCTGCGCCACGGGCTTTCGTCATGAACGCCTCGGCGCAGTTTCGATTCGAACGAGCGCCGAGCATGCCCGGGTCCGATGCAACGAGCCGAGTCGTGCTCGGCGGTCTGCGCCGGGCCATCCATCGGCTCTGGGATGTCGAGGCGACCGGCCTCGAACATGTTCCGTTGACCGGCGGCGCCATCATCTGCCCCAACCACCTTTCGTTCTGCGACTCGGTCTTCGTGCCCGCAGTCTTGCCGCGGCGCACCTGGGCGATCGGCAAGGCCGAGTACATGGATTCGTGGAAGACGAAGCACCTGTTCCCCGCCATGGGGATGATCCCCGTCGACCGATCGGGCGGGGCGAAGTCGATGGTCGCGCTCGATGCTGCGGCCGAGGTCCTCGATGCCGGCCATCTGTTCCTCATGTACCCCGAAGGCACGCGGTCGCGCAGCGGCAATCTTCACAAGGGTCGAACTGGCGCCGCCCGACTGGCGATGCGCTGTGGCGTTCCGATCATCCCGGTCGGGCATACGGGCACCCTCGATGTCCAACCGCCCGACCAGTTCAAGATGTCGCCGGGCAAGAAGGTCACGGTCAACTTTGGCGCACCGATCCACGCGGGAGACTTCGGCAACGCCAGCGATCCTCGAGTGCATCGCCGCATGATCGACGCCGTCATGTTCGAGATCGCCAAGCTGTCCGGCCAGACCTATGTCAACACCTATGCCGGCGCCAAGGCCGAAGCCAGCGAGGACATCGGCACCCGCCCGACCGCACCGGATCAGACGATCACCGTCGCTCCGACACGCCCGACCGGGCGTCCAGCTTCGATGTCGCCGTTGATCGACTTGAGCAACGGCGGCCCGACCAAGCCGACGGCCCCAACGCGACCGACTCCACCAACCCGGCCGCGCCACCTCGAAGGCTCCGCCGGCGACTAGCGCGGGGTCCGCGTTCGTCGCTGATTTCACCACGGACTAGACCTGAGCAGTGGAGGGAACGGCGATGCGAGCTCGCGACGCACGGTTGCTGGCTGTCGTTGCTGGCGCGTTCCCCGCACTCGACACTGCGGTCAATATCGCCTTCCCGGCGATCGACGAGCACTTCGACCTCGACGTGGCGGATCTGCAGTGGATCGTCGTCACGTATCTCTTCACCTACGCGGCGCTGCTGGTGCCGGCGGGACGCCTCGGCGACTCGATCGGGCACGGACGCCTCGTACTCGCCGGGGCGGCGATCTCTGTGGTCGGAATCGCCGGCTGCGCCGCCGCGCCCAGTTGGGGACTCTTCTTGGCTGCTCGAGTCGTCCAAGGCGTCGGCACCGCTTTCCTCTATGCAGGTGCGCCAGCGCTACTCACGACCTCGGCGCAAACCGACGATGCCCGTGGCACCGCCGTCAGCTGGTTCCAAGCGGCGTCGATGGTTGGCCTGACCATCGGTCCGATCATCGGCGGCCCGCTCGTCGAATGGGGAGGCTGGCGCGCCGTCTACTGGATTCGCGTGCCGATCGCACTCGCGCTCGCCATCCTCGCTGTCCGGTCGCGTTCCGACGCGCTGGCCGGGACGGGCCACAGCGTCAATGTTTCGCCGCGTGAGCTGGTGCGCCAGCCGGGCTTTGCCCGAGCGAACCTGGTGAACAGCATCGCCAATGCCGCCATGTTCCCTACCTGGCTACTCGTCCCCTCGCTGCTGGTCGACGAGCTCGGCTTGGCGGTCGTCGTCGGCGGTGTCGTGCTCGCGGCATCGCCCGCCCTGTCAGCCACCGGTTCGCTGTGGGTCGGCCGACAGCTTGCCGATCGAGACCCCACGAACCTCGCCCGGAGCGGACTGCTCGTGATGGCCACAGGGCTCGCGCTCCTTGCCTGGACCGGGCCGACCGGCGCTGTCGCCGCAATCGTGACGGGTTTGGCGTTGGTCGGCGCAGGAATCGGGATCTTCTCGGTGCCGAACATGCATGTCGTCATGGCCAGCATGCCGCTCGATCGCCAGGGCGTCGCCGGCGGCCTGTCCGTGATGATGCGGACCCTCGGCGTTGTCATCGGGGTGCTCGCGGCGAGCGCGCTGTTCGACCGGGTCGAGGCAACCAGCGGGTTCGACGCAGCCTTTCGCTGGATCTTCGTCATCGCCGCAGGCCTCGCGTTGTTCGGCGCGGCGCTGACCGGCGATCCCCGCCGCACTCAGCCGGCGACACCCCGAGGCGCGTCGCCCACCACTGAGACACGCTCGCCGTAGCGACTGTGCGGGTAGTAATCCCACACCGCGTGATGCTGCGTGCAACGGTTGTCCCACAACGTCAACGTGTTCGGCCGCCACTCGACACGAGCATGCAGCCGAGGTGTGGTCGCGATGTGGTCATACAGCGATCCGAGCAGCGCCTCGCTCTCCCACTTTCGCAGCCCACGGATCCGGGTCGTAAAGGCACTGTTCACATAGAGCACCTTGCGGCCGGTCTCTGGATGCACCGTGACCACCGGATGCTCGTTGCACGGATACCCGCCCTCGGGCGGCGTCGACTTGTAGGCCCCGACGTACGGCTTCGCCCCATCGTGCACGGCGGTCAACCCCTCGAGGAAGTGTTGCATCGCCGGCGACAACAACTCATAGGCCAGATACATGTCGGCATAGAGGGTGTCGCCGCCGCCGCACTCGGGGGTTTCGGTGATGTAGAGCGCAGACGCAAGCGGCGGAACCTCGTCGCACGTCACGTCGGTATGCCAGCCGTCACCCGCGGTATAGGCCGAGTCGGCAGTCGTCTTGACGATCAAGATGTCAGCGTCGCCGGTGCGGGCGTAGTTCATCGGATGCGAGTGCAAGTCGCCGAAATAGCGCCCGAAGCGCTTGTGCGCCTCGCGGTCGAGCACCTGATCGCGAAACACCAGCACGCTCCAGTCGGCGAACGCCTGGCGCAGATCGGCCAGCTGCGCATCATCGAGCGGCACCGACAGGTCGAGGTCGCCCACCTCGGCACCCAGGTGCGGGGTCAGCGGCTCAATCGAGAACGACGCGTACGAGGTGGTCTGCTCCCCGGCCCAGCCAGGCCGCTCGGGAGCGCCGGAGCGACGAGGATGCGTCGGCGCCTCGTCGTTCTCCGATGCAGGGTGGGCCTCTTCCTCGGGTGCCATCGATCGTCCTCTCGACTGTCCGCTCGTTCCACAGTGCCTGCTCCGGTCGTTGAGCGCAAGAGCCGTCGCTGTTCGTGGCTTGGTTGGTGGCTGCGGGACTTGGCTAGCTTCGTAACCAGAGTCGAGGCAAGGAATCGGGGGATTCGCCATGTCGATGACCGTTCACGTCGAAGCGCACAGGCCACTGCACGAAACGCACCGCATCGCGCTGGACGGCGCCGTCGACGCCGATGCGCATATCCTGGAGCCGCCGAATCTGTGGGAAGACTGGATTGATCCCAAGTACCGCGACCGGGCCTTGCGGTTCCAGACCGACGAGAACGGGCTCGAGGAACTCGAGATCGGTGGCGAGCGCTCAACGATGAGTCGTCGAGGTTTCCCGTCGACGCTCGGGGCAATGGGCTACCCCGACCTTGGTGCGTTGCAGAAGGACCCCGAGCGCACCTATCTGCGCGAGGCGCCGTATGGAACGATGCACGCTGGCGAGCGCCTCGAGATGCTCGACGCCGAGAACATCGACATCGCCATCCTCTATACAACCGTCGGACTGCTGTGGGAAGCCGAGCTCAAGGACCCGGAGCTGTGCCAGGCGTATACCCGCGCGTACAACCGGTGGATCTGCGCGTTTGCCGCTGACTCGCCTCGGCTCGTACCCACGGCCCACATCTCGCTGAGCGACCCGGCAGCTGCGGCGGCCGAGATGGAGCGAGCGGTTGGCGAAGGCGCCAAAGGCGCGTACGTCTGCCCGTTCACCCATGACGCGAAACCGCTCGGCCATCCCGATCACGACGTCGTCTTCGCCGCCGCGCAGGACCTGGACATCCCGTTCGCCATCCACCCGACCTTCGAACCGCAGTGGACCAAGGGCGAACGCATGGGCACATGGGAAAATGTCAAGCAGCTCCGACTGCTCGCCTCGGTCACCGCGAGCGACGGTGTGCGCCAGCAGTTCACGACACTGTTCGACTACGGAGTCTTCGACAAGTTCCCCAAGCTCAAGGTCCTGGTGCTCGAATCCGGAGGCGGCTGGATCGGCTATTGGCTCGACCGCATCGACGCGGTCTACGGGCACACCTTCATCGGCGACAAGGTGCCGCTCGAGCACAAGCCCAGTGACTATTTCCGTGATCGCATCTGGATCAGCTGCGACCCCGACGAACGGACCATCCCGGCGCTCGCCGAACGCTTCGGCGTCGACCGCTTCCTCTGGGCGTCTGACTTCCCCCACGCCGACCACACGCCCGAGTACGTGCATGACCTGAACGAGCTCGTCTCGATGTTCCCCGCACAGGACCAGCGCAAGTTCATCGGCGACAACGCGCGGGCATTGTTTGGCCTGCCCGCAGGTCGAGGGAACGGGTCCGACGGCTGACGCGGCCGACGGCCCAGACCGAAGCGTCTGGGCCGTCGTTCACTGCGAAGTCAGCTCGAGACGTCGGGTGGTCGCCTCTGAAGGGCT
>CALLPT010000308.1 GCA_938015575.1 uncultured Acidimicrobiales bacterium | reverse complement strand
GGCCACTGCATCGCGGCCGCTTGTTCGGTCAGCGCCATGGTGAGCGACGCGGCGTCGGCACGCGCCGCGGCCTGAAGTACACGGTGCTCCGGCAGACGCGTCTGCACAAGCACCTGTCCCCCACCACGTCGATTGCCGACTTGGCGAGCCGCCAGCACGAGCAGCGCCATGGCGTCGGCTTCGCCGGTCTGGCGAGCTGCGGAGAGGTGCTGGTCGAAGTCCAAGAACGCGACCGTGGTGAATCGGCGGCCCCGGGGCTGCGGATCGCGCAACAACGCCTCGGTCCCGATCATGACCCGCGCGTCTTCGCCATCGACGCCCGACGCCGTTTTCTCGCCGACCGGCTCGCCCAAGAGGGCCGAAAGCTCCTCGCGGGCCTTCGAGACGCCGAGCACAAGATTCTTCAGGCGGGCACCGCCACAGTTCGCGCACACCGGCGGTCGCGTCGTCGCACAGCGGATGCAGGTCAACGAGCTGTCGTCGATTTGGCGCACGGCACCCGTGCACACTTCGCATGCGCCGAGCTCCCCACAGGCCACGCAGGCGAGCATCCGCACTCGGCCCGTGCGGTTGAGGATGCAGCCAACGCGGCCTTGATGCTTCAGCTCGCGAGCAAGGCCCTCGCTGAACAGGCCGAGCCGGCCAGGCGGTTCATCGCGGCGGTCAAGGATCGACACCTTGGGCCACCCGCCATGTTGCTCGGCCCGGGTCGGTTCGTGGAACGGAAGTGCGCCCGCTGCGTCGACCGACGGCGCCGGCGATACGAGCACGCACGGAACACCGCGTCGGCGGGCTCGTTCGACAGCGACATCGCGGGCGTGCCAGGTCGGGGCACGCTCTTCGCGCCAGGCTTCGTCATGCTCATCGAACACGACGATGGCGCCCAGATCATGGACCGGACCGAACGCGGCCGCTCGGGTTCCGATCACGACCGACCCCGACGCGGCCCGATCCCAATCGTCGGGCAACAGGGCGGCATGCATGCCGGCCCGCCGAACCCGACCAGCGAGCTGAACGGCCGCGTCGATCGTGGGAACGAGCAGCAACGGGTTGCCGAAGGTCGCCGCGGCAAGCACGAGCTGCCAACGGTCCGAGGCCGGAGCGATCAGCTGGGTCGATCCGGCGCCGTCAAAGGCTTCAAGCGCCCACGCTTCGACCTCACCACGCCATCGCTCAACCTTGGGAGCACGCAGGCGATAGACGTTGCGCGCCGGCGACGCGGTCCGCAGCAGCTTGGCCGGAGCGCCCGCCCACCATCTCGCCGCCCAGTCGGCCAAATCCATGACATCAACGGGTGGTCCGTGGCCCGACCACTTCTTCAGCGGCCGGAGATCGATGCCTTCGGGCGTGTCCGGGTCGAGTTCAGTGATCCATCCGCCGACGCGGCGGCCATGCAGCTCGACACGCACCCGGCCACCGACCCGCAGGTCGTACTGGTCGGGCGCGTTCGTCCAGAGATCCGGAACGAGATAGTCAAACGTGCGGTTCACCGCAGCGACGTCGGGGCGGACCCGAACGACCGTCGGCAGCAAGCGGGAGCTCCGCAGCTCTCTTGACGGCGCGATTCGGCCTAGAGGCCGAGTGCCGACTTGAGGTCGTCGACCCGATCGGTGCGTTCCCAGGTGAAGCCGTCGGCGCTCGAGCGACCGAAGTGACCGTAGGCGGCCGTCTGCTTGTACATGGGGCGCTTGAGGTCGAGGTCACGCAGAATCGCGCCCGGGCGCAGATCGAAGACCTGCCCGATCGCGGCTTCGATCGCATCGGGGTCGACGGTTTCGGTGCCGAACGTTTCGACCATGATCGACATTGGCTGGGCGACACCGATCGCGTACGCGACCTGGATCTCGCACTTGGCGGCCGCACCAGCAGCCACGACGTTCTTGGCGACCCACCGGGTCGCGTAGGCGGCGGAGCGGTCGACCTTGGATGGGTCCTTGCCGGAGAAGGCACCGCCACCATGGCGGGCCATGCCGCCGTAGGTGTCGACGATGATCTTGCGGCCGGTGAGTCCAGCATCGCCAACCGGTCCACCGATCACGAAGTTGCCGGTCGGGTTCACCCAGGTCGTGTAGTCGTCGTCGGCGAACTGGGCGGGGATGACAGGCTTGATGACCTGTTCGATGAGATCGGGCCGGATCTGGCTGTCACGATCGATGCCGGGATCGTGCTGCGTCGAGACCACGACGGTGGTGAGTTCGACCGGCTTGCCATCTTCGTAGCGGAACGTGACCTGGGTCTTGCCATCGGGGCGCAGGTAGCCGAGCGAGCCGTCCTTGCGGACCTTGGCGAGCTGTTCGGCCATGCGGTGCGCGATGTGGATCGGCAACGGCATGAGCACGTCGGTCTCGTCGCAGGCGTAGCCGAACATCATGCCCTGGTCGCCAGCGCCCTGCTTGTCGAGCTCGTCGCCGGCCGAACCGCCGCTGCGGACTTCTTCGGAGTCGGTGACGCCCTGGCTGATGTCGGGCGACTGCTCGTCGAGCGAAACCATGACGCCGACATGGTTTCCGTCATAACCGACGTCGCCGTTGTCGTAACCGATCTCGTTGATCGTCTGGCGCACGAGCTTGGCAACATCGACGTCTTTGGCGGCGCTCGTGATCTCGCCGCCGACGATGGCCAAGCCGGTGGTAACGAAGGTCTCACACGCCACGCGGCTGTGCGGATCCTGTTCGAGCATGGCGTCGAGAATCGTGTCCGAGATCTGGTCGGCCATCTTGTCGGGATGGCCTTCGGTCACGGATTCGGACGTGAAGGTGTAGTTGTTGGACATCGGGGAACTCCGAAGTTGACGTTGATTATTCGGAGGGCGTTCGCGCGGCAACAACCGTGCGAAGGACAGCCCGGGCAATCTCGAACTTTGAGGCCAGAGCGAGACTATCGCGGGCACCTCCGGGAGCGAGGATGGTGACTGCGTTCGTGTCGTGGCCAAAGCCCGTATCGGGCGCGCTGACGTCGTTGGCGACGATGAAGTCAGCGTTCTTCTTGGTGAGCTTGCGCTCCGCATTCGTGATGAGGTCGTTGGTCTCGGCCGCGAACCCGACGAGCTGTTGGCCCGGACGTTTACGTTGGCCCAAGTCGGCAAGGATGTCGACCGTGCGCTCGAGCGTGATCGTCGGGACGCCGTCGCCCTTCTTGATCTTGGTCTCGCTCGTTTCGGCGGGGCGGAAGTCAGCGACCGCAGCCGCCATGATCACGATGTCGGCGGTCTCCGCTCCTGCGACGGCCGCCTGGTGCATTTCGGCGGCGGTCGTGACCCGAGTGATCTCGACGCCCGCGGGGTCGGGACGGTTCACGGTGGTGATCAGTTCCACGCTGGCGCCGGCGCGGGCGGCCGCTTCGGCGAACGCATAGCCCTGCTTGCCGGTTGACCGGTTGCCGATGAAGCGCACCGGGTCGAGCGACTCTCGAGTACCGCCGGCGGTGACCATCACCCGCAGCCCGCTCATGTCGAGGCTCCAGGGATCGAGGACTTCGGCAACGTGGGCGACGATGGTCGCGGGCGCAGCGAGCCGACCCTTGCCGATGTCGCCGCCGGCGAGGCGGCCTTCTTCGGGGGCCACAATGTGCACGCCGCGTTCGACCAAGGTGGCGATGTTCGCCTCGATCGCCGGGTGCTCCCACATTTCGGTATGCATCGCCGGGCAAACAACGACGGGTGCGCGAGTTGCGATCAGCGTGTTGGTCAAGATGTCATCGCTGATCCCGGCGACATAGCTACCGATGACCCGAGCAGTTGCCGGACACACCAGGATCAAGTCCGCCTCTTGGCCAAGCCGCGTGTGTGGGATCGGACCTTGCCAATCGTTGAAGAGGCTGTCGTGTACCGGTTCGCTTGCGAGCGCGGAAAAAGTCGTGGGACCAACGAAGTTCTTGGCGTTCTCGGTCATGATCGGCACGACGTGTGCGCCCGCGTCAACGAGTCGGCGACAAACCTCGATGGCCTTGTACGCCGAAATACCACCGCTCACGCCGAGCACGATGCGCTTGCCGCTGATCGACTGCATCGTGCCCCCTGTGCGATTCCCCGAGGGGTGAATCAGTCCTCGGACTTCTTGTCTTCGTCGCCTTCGCTGTCCTCGGCCGCTTCCATCGCAGCGATGTCCGCCTCGGCGGCCAGGCGTGCTTCTTCAGCCGCGGCTTCGGCAGCAGCAACCGCTTCGGGGTCACCCAAGATGATCTTGCCGGCACCGATCTCTTCGAACGCAATCGTGAGCGGCTTGTGGGCGACCGAGGTCACCTGGGGTGGAACCGAGGAACCGATGCCGCCACCGAGCTGGCCGAAGTAGGCGTTGATCTGACGGGCGCGCTTGGACGCAAGCGTCACGAGCGTGAACTTGGAGCCCGCTGCTTCGAGGAGATCCTCGACCTTGGTCGCCATCATCGAGTCGTTGTCGTACGCCATTGTCAGTACCTGATCTTCGTGGCCGGGGAGCGAATCAACGATACAGCGAGCAGGCCGAGATCACGTGCCACCGTGGGCACAAGACTCAGTCGGCTACCCGAGCGCGTTCGATCAGCGACGCGAGTTCACTGACGGTCCGGTCGAGATCATCGTTGATGATGATCGTGCAGCCGAGCTCGGCGGCCGCGCTCCGTTCGACAACCGCCTTGTCGAGCCGCATGGCCACCCGTTCTTCGGTGTCACCGCGTCCACGCAACCGGCGTTCTTGTTCATCAGTCGACGGCGTATCGATGAAGATCAGATGGGCGTCTGGGTTCATGGCTTCGATTTGGGCCGCACCTTGAATGTCGATCTCGAGGATCACGACGTGGCCCTCGGGCGGCGTGGGCATCGGTGTTCCCTGGAGATAGTCCAGAAACTCGACCCATTCCAGGAACCCACCGTCCTCGACATGGGCGAGAAACTGCTCCCGGGTCACGAAGTTGTACGCGTCGGGCGCTTCGCCAGGTCTCGGGTCGCGAGTCGTCCAAGACCGGCTGAGCCAGAGGCCGTCGGTCGTCTCGAGGAGGCGTTCGACCACCGTTCCCTTGCCGACGCCGCCGGGGCCCGAGACGACAAAGGTCACCGGAAACCCTGACTCGGTTGATGGCGCCTCGCTCGACATCGACGCCAATGTATCGGCCGCCGGAGCAGTCGATCGAGTCAGTACCTAGGCAGCCACGCGGCCTTGTGTCAGCTCAGCCTGGATGGTCTCGACCAGCGCTGCGACCGCGTCGGGCCGCTCCCCCGGCACGATCCGAATGACCTGGCTCACCTTGGGCAGCGCCTCCAGCTCGGTCGGGGGCTTCCAGTACACGATGTCGTCGGTGATGTAGCGATCGCTGAGCACCGCGATGCCGATTCCGGCGCGGACCGCAGAACACACGTCGATCGACGAAGCGGCCGAGAACACCACGTCGTGGTCGATCCCGCCGCGCTCAAGGATGCCAAGTGTGAACTCGTTGTAGTAGCAGTGGTCACCAAAGTCGATCAGGGGCACGGCGCCGTCGGCAAAAGGTGCGGTGATCGAGGTCGCCCAATGGATCTGCTCGGTCCACAGCACGATGTCGGTCGGGCGGACCTGGTCGGCGATGAGCTGAAAAACGGCGACGTCGATCTCGCCGGTATCGACCCAGTCGATCAGGTTGCCGGAGTGGTCGAGTCGGAACTCGACCTGCGCGCCGGGATGTTGGCATTTGAAGGTCCCGAGTAGCGAAGCCACCTGGGCCGTGTCGACCTCGCCATTGCAGCTCAGCTTGACCATGCCGGTCAGGTCTGAGGTATTGAGCCGAGCAACCGATCGATCATGCAGCTCGACCATCTGGCGGGCATCGGCGAGCAGTGCACGCCCATCGCGAGTGGGCCGCAACGTATGCCCGTCGCGGATGAGCAGCGGACGACCAACTCGATCCTCGAGCCGCTGAATCTTTCGACTGACCGCCGACTGCCCCATGTTCAGGCGCTTGGCCGCCGCCGTCATGCCCCCGTGGTCGAGAACGGCGAGTAAGGCGCGGAGCGATTCGATGTCCAGCTGCATGGCCAGAATCGTACCGCACTGCGCCATGACGAATTGGAATGAAAACTAGCCCTCAATGTCGCTGGCGCACATCCGAGTGTGGGCGGAGAATGAAGCCATGACCAAGCAACAACCATTCCAGGAGACCACCAACTGCTTCAGCGCCGACCGGATCAGGCAAGCAATGGGGCCCGGCTACCAGGCCGCTCTGTTCCGTGATCAGCCCGCGCTGACCGGATGCCAACCCATCTTCCACCGCCCGGTTCCGCTTCCCAAGCCAACGCTTCCGCGCCGTCCTCGCATCCGGCTCCGGATGCCGTTCAGTTTCCGCCGCAGCTTCGTTGGGCGGCTGACCGGTGCCCTGATCGCTGGCTGACCCGAACCTGATTTACCTCGGGCTCGCCCCCAAAGATCGGGCGGGCCCGAGGTGCCCCACCTAGTGTCGGGGCATGGACCGACCTGATCTGCCCGAGATCGCGAACGAGGGCGATGAGCGCACACTGCTCACCCAGTTCCTCGACTTCTATCGCGCCGAGCTGATCGATCGGGCCTGGGGTCTCGACGCCGAGCAACTGCAAAAGACGCTGGCACCGTCATCGCTCTCGATCGGACGCCTGATCAGCCACATGGCCTGGGTCGAGCACCTCTGGTTCCGGGTGCGCTTCGCCGGCGAAGCCATGCCGGCAACGTTCGCCTCGCTCGACTGGGACGCGGACCCCGATGCGGAGATGGCCCTCAGCGCGACGTGGGGGCTCGATCGACTGATTGTCGAGTTCGATGCCGCGGTCGCATTCTCTCGACGGCGCACCGTCGCTGCTTCGTCGCTCGATGATCGCTCGGTTGCCACCAACGCTGCCGGGGAACATTGGAACCTACGCTGGGTCCTCATCCATATGATCGAGGAGTACGCCCGCCACTGCGGCCATGCCGACCTCATCCGCGAGTCCATCGACGGCGACCTCGCCCGATGATCCTGCGATGATCGGGGCAGACATCGATCTGGTCTGTTGGGACTTTGGCGACACGCTCGTCGACGAGACCTTCATGCAGTACGCACCAGAGAACGTGCCCGAGTGGCCGCACGCCTATCGCCGTGCGTTTGGGGCGGACCCCGACTTCGCCGATCGTTTGGATCTGGGCGAGGCCTCATTGCACGACCTCATCGAGCCACTCGCCGACTTGGTGCCGATGTCACGGGCCGAGATAGCTCGACACTTGCGCGCCGTTTTTACTCGGATCGAGTGGCTGCCGGGCATGCGCGAACTCGTTAGCGAGCTCGAGGGGCAGGTCTTGCAAGCCGTTGTGACCGTCAACCCTCACGAGTTCGCGGCGATGGCGGTCGCGTGCGGACTCGACCAACTTGTCGACGTCATCGTGACCAGTGCCGACGCCGTGTCGCTGTCCAAGCCGGTCATGGCACGGCGGGCCCGGCACCTCCTGGGCCTCTCCCCCGATCTGTCGACCACACTGCTCGTCGACAACAAGGAGCACAACGTCGACGAGTTCTTCGCCGAAGGCGGGCTGGCGATTCACTACACCCCCGATGGCTTCGCTGCCGAGTGGGACGCCGCGGCCAGCAGCTGATGAGCGCCGTTCGAGTCCGTGTCGGAGCGACCATCGCAGACGCCTGTTCTGTGCTCGAGTGCAGCGCCGACGAACTCGAGGCCCGTAATCGAGTCCAGCCCCCGGTGGCAGAGTGGACCGCAGTCGCTGCCGGTGAAACGGTCGGCTACGCCCGCGCGTTTCGTCGCATCGACAACCGGCTGTTCGTTGTTCCCCGAGTCAGCACTGAGTCTGCGTGGCGCCCGCTCGTGGCAACCGCGTTGGCGGAGCTCGGCGAGATCGCCCATGTCGCCGTGCCGGGCGAAGACGCGGAAAAGCTCCAGGTTCTCGCCGACCTCGGCTGCGATCTGGAGCTCGAAAGCGCAACCTACGTCATTCCATTTGCGACGGCGCTCGCCGGCCTTGGCAGGCGACGGCCAGCATCGGTCGAGATCGTCCCTGCCTCGCAGGTTGAGCGAAGCGAACTGTTCGCGCTCGACACCCGACTGCGGAACGACGTTCCAGGTCTGGCCGGGTGGGCCGGCGACCGTGACCAGTTCGACGCCGAGTTCGCGTCGCACGACTACGATCCGAGCGGCTACCTCGTCGCCCGTACCAATGGCGGAGAACTTGTGGGGCTGTGTCGTATGTGGAAGAACGCCACGCCGGCGCTCGGGCTGCTCGGCGTCGTCGCGACGCATCGAACCGGGTCCATTGCCCGCGAGCTACTGGTCCAGACGCTCGAAGCGACCCAGCACTGGGGCGCACCAGCGTTCGAGACCCATACCGCCCGGCCTGCGTTGCAACGACGACTGAACCGGCTCGGCGGTAGGCGTACGGGCAGCCACTGCCGGATGACGTTCAGCCCATGACCGCGTCTGGGTATCTTCGCCCCTGGCGAGACGACGATGGCGCGGCGCTGCTCGCTGCGTACCGGTCGAGCGGCGATCTCGTACGACAAACAGGGACGATCGACGATGGCGCTGCCGCTCGGCGGGTGATCGGCGATTACCAGGCCGCCGTGGAAAAGGGCGATGCCTACATTTGGGCCATCGTCGTCGCCGACGAGGCGGTCGGGGCCGTCGGTGTCAGCCAGATCAATCGCACCCACCGGCTCGGCTGGTGCTGGTATTGGCTTTCGACACCAGCTCGCGGGCGTGGACTTGCTGCGGGTGCGCTGATTGCGGCTGCGCAGTTCGCGTTCGAGAACGGCTTGTTCCGGCTTGAGCTTGGTCACCGAGTCGACAATCCCGCGAGTTGCGCCGTCGCCCGCCGGGCCGGATTCAGCGTCGAGGGGATCGAACGAGCCAAGCTTGAGTACGACGGCGCCCGCTTCGACTGCGAGACCCACGCCCGCCTCGCATCAGACCCCGCACCCGATGGCTCCCTTGCCCTGCCAATCGGCGAGGACCCGTCGGGCAGCGCCTAGGCCCCGGCCCTGACGATGTCGTCGAACCGGCCGGTGATCTCGAGCCGCTTGTTTGCCGGAACCTGGGCGAGCGTCACGGCGTCGGCCAGCCCGATGTCCGCCATGGTGCGACGAGCCTTGACCTTGCCGATGCCCGGAAGCGCTTCGTAGACCTTGACGGCAAAGACCTTGCCGGCGTGCGGGTCGTCGTCGGCCCGTTGATGCGCGGCATCGAGATCGATGTCGCCCGACCGGACTGCGGCCACGATTGCTTCACCTGCCGCGCGAATCTCGGCGGCAAGAGCAAAGGCTCGGGGCCACTCGGGGTGCATGAACGCGCTCAGTCCGGCAGCGAAAGGCTCATGGCGAGCTGCTCGGCCGCGGCCTCGGGATCATCGGACCGGGTGACGGCCCGACCGATGACCAACAGATCCGCACCGCCGTCGATGGCTTCTTGCGGCGTCGCCGAGCGGGCCTGATCGTCGGTCGGGCTCCCCGCAGGGCGGATGCCAGGAACGACCTTGATGAGGCGAGGGCCAATCGCTCGTGCATCGGCCAGGTCACGAGCCGCGCAGACAATGCCACCGCAGCCAGTTTCGATCGCCATCCGCATGCGACGCGGGGCGACGTGGTCGGGGGCTTCGTCGTCGCTGGTCAGCACGGTCACGGCGAGCGCAACCGGGGCTTCTTCGCCTGCGGCTTCGGCCCCTTCATGGAGGCCCTGCACGCCAGCGGTGAGCATGTCCGGTCCACCACGAGCGTGCATGGTCAGGTAGCGCACACCAAGCGCGCCGAGCACGCGAGCCGACTTCCCGACGGTGGTCGGAATGTCGTGGAGCTTGACGTCGAGGAACACATCCATGCCGAGGTCCTTCATGACACCGATCGCCTCGGGTCCAGCCGCGCTGAACAGCTCGAGCCCAATCTTGGCGACGCCGAAGTAGGGGCTGACGGCACGCGCCAACCGGTTGGCCATGATCAGGTCGTCGACGTCGAGCGCAATGGCGAGTTTGGGCCGCAGCTCGGAGATGTCGTCGGTCATTGAGGTCCTCTCAGGTTTCGAGCGCGCCGGTGAGCGATCGGACGGATCCGATGCTGTGGTTCCGGCACCAGCCCTCTATCTCATCACGAATCCGTACCACAGAGCGAGGATCCGCGAAGGTTGCTGTTCCGACCTGCACCGCGACGGCGCCAGCGAGCAGGAATTCGATGGCGTCGGTGCCGTGGTTGACACCGCCGCATCCGATGACGGGCAGCTCGGGAAGTGCGGTGGCAACGTCGTTGACGGCCCGCACGGCGACCGGTCGGATGGCCGGCCCCGACAAGCCGCCACGGCCCTTCCCGAGACGGGGCTTGCGGGTCTCGACGTCGATGGCGAGCCCGATGAGTGTGTTGGCGACCGTGACGGCTTCGGCGCCGCCTTCGGCAGCGGCTTCGGCGATCGGAACAAGGTCCATGATGTTCGGGCTGAGCTTGGCCCAGCGGGGAATGCCGACGGGCGCGGTTGCCGCGATGGCGTCGCGTGTCGCGGCCGGCGAGTGGGCGAACATGTTGTTCCGGTCCTCGACATTGGGACACGACACATTGACTTCGAGTGCCGTGAGCAGGTGCGCTACCGGCACAAGCATCTCGGCTGCCGTGGCGTACTCGGCGATCGAGCGGCCCCAGATGCTTGCCACGATCGTCGCACCCGCATCGACCAGCGGTTGGAGGTCGTGGTCGATCCAGCCCTGCACGCCGGGGCCCTGCAGGCCAACGCTATTGATCATGCCGGCATCGGTCGAGTGAACCCGCGGCGCCGGGTTTCCGGCCCACGGCTCATGCAGCAGTGACTTGACGACGACGGCGCCCGCGTCGGGCAGATCGAAATAGGCGGCGAGTTCGGCTCCGTGGCCGGCGGTGCCCGATGCGCACATGACCGGTGCAGCGAGTTCGACCGAACCGACCGCCACCGTCATATCAACCGGCGCGCCAACCTTGGGCCGCCGAAACGAGTTACGCATGGCTCACCGCGTCGAGTTCAACGGAGTCGCACTCGGTAAGCGAGCGGAGCGAGCGACGGTCATGACTTGTGGACGCCTTGGTGGTAGGCCTGGAGTGGGCGGACCTTGAGCGGATGCGCTGCCATGTCGGCGATGCCGTGGGCGGCCGCTGCCGCTGCCGCGACGGTCGTGAAGAGTGGCAGACCGGCTCGACTCGCCGCGTTGCGGATGTAGGCACCGTCGGCACGTCCACCGCGGCCTCGTGGTGTGTTGACCACGATCTGGATCCGGCCGGCCTCGATCAGCTCGACCGCGTCGGGCAGCGTGACCGAGCCCTCGTCAGAACCTGCAGGCGCACCGATCTTTGCCGCGATGCCCTCGATCTCGACACCGGCCGCTTGCAACATCGCTGCCGTTCCCGCAGTCGCAATGATGCCGAAGCCGAGTGCACGGTACGCCTGAGCAGCAGCCAGGCCTGAC
>CALLPT010000307.1 GCA_938015575.1 uncultured Acidimicrobiales bacterium | reverse complement strand
GAGGAGTGGGTTGGCGTCGAGGTCACCGACCAGGTGATGACACTCGATCTGGGCGTGGATGTGCTCGAAGAGAACCGGGGCTACTGGAACGAGCAAGCCCCGAACTATGCCGAGTGGCAGAGCTGGAACGAGCACATCGATTGGGGCATCTTCGGCGTCTCCGACGAAGCCGCAGGCAACATCTTCCCCGACGTTGCTGACAAGGACGTGCTCGAGGTCGGCTGCGGCACCGCCTATGTGTCCTACTGGGCCCAACTGCGTGGGGCGCGGCGGACAATCGGGATCGACAACTCACCCGCGCAGCTCGCGACCGCTGCCCAGCGTGCGACGGACAAAAACGCAGTCCTTCCGCTGGTTCTTGGCGACGGTCACATGTTGCCCTTTGCCGACGAGTCGTTCGATGTTGCGATCAACGAGTACGGAGCTGCGATCTGGTGCGACCCGCGGATCTGGATTCCCGAAGCCGCCCGTGTCTTGCGCCCTGGCGGGCTCCTCTGGTTCCTGGGCAACTCGGTCCACTTCGTGTTGTGTGCTCCCGAGTTCGAAGACCAGCTCGCGAGCGCCGAGATGCAGCGTCCTCAGCGCGGCATGCATCGCTTCGACTGGCTCGATGTCGATGCGATCGAGTTCCACGTCAGCCATGGTGAGATGATCCAGATCCTCACGAGCGCTGGCCTGGTCATCGAAGCACTCCACGAGATCTACGCGCCCGAAGATGCGCCTGCGGGCAGCTACGGCATGGCCGACGGCGCCTGGGCGAGCCAATGGCCGATCGAAGAGGTATGGGTCGCGCGCAAGCCCGCGGGCTAGCGTCAGCGCCATGACGACATGCACCCGGGGCGTTTGGTTCTCGCCCGAAGGCATCAGCGGATCCGACGTCGTGGCCTTTGGTCAACGCGTCGAAGCACTCGGCTACGAAACCCTCTGGGTCGGCGAGACAATGGGCCGCGATCCCTTTGCCCAGCTCGCCACGATTGGTGCGAATACCTCGACGCTTGGTCTTGCCACCGGCATCGCCAACATCTACCACCGGCATCCCGGGGTAATGGTCCAAGGAGGCAACACGATTGCCGAGATGACCGGCGGTCGTATGACCCTCGGTATCGGCGTGTCCAGCCCGGCCATCGTGAACAAGGTGCGCGGCATCGAATACGGCAAGCCGCTTGCGTTCCTGCGGACCTATCTCGATGCGATGGAGGGCTCGATGTACACGGCAGTGCCGCCGGCCGAACCGGTGCCGGTCGTGCTGGCCGCACTCGGCCCGAAGATGCTCGAACTCGCCGCTGAACGCAGCGCAGGTGCGCACCCGTACAACACGACGCCCGAGCACACCGCGATGGCCCGCGACGTCATGGGCCCCGACGCTGGCCTGTACGTCGAGCAAAAGGTCCTCCTGACCGAAGACGCGACGCAAGCGCGTGAGACCGGGGCAAAGGTGCTCAAGTTCTATAGCCGAGCGCCCGGCTATGTGAACGCCTGGAAGCGCATGGGGTTCAGCGACGAGGACATCTCGACCCAGAGCGATCGCCTGGTCGACGCGATCGTCGCCTGGGGGAGTGCCGAGCAGATCGAAGATCGGCTGCAAGCCCACGCCGATGCAGGGGCGACGCATGTCTGCATCCACCCGCTCGATCCCGTCAAGGGGCAGGGCGCGCCGGGCTTCGAAGCCCTCGAAGCGTTCGCGCCGAGCTAGGCCACTGGTGGCCGACCTCGTTTCGCTTCGCGACCAGTACGAGGCACAACTCGCGGCGAATGGCCGTCGGGTCTGCATCGGCGTGTTGACGGGCGGCCAAAGCACCCGCATGGGTCGAGACAAGGCGACGGCACCCATTGGCGGAAAGCCGATGGCGGTTTGGGTCGCCCAGGCGTGCGAGGCGACCGGGCTTGAGACCGTGGTGCTCGGCCCAACCGACGCAGGCACTGGACTCGAGTGCCTGGCCGACGACGATGACGTGGCCCCAGGGCCCGTCGCCGGGATCGTGACCTTGTTGCGATCGCGCCCATCGCAGCAGGCGATCTTGATCGCGACCGACCAACCGTTCGTGCGGCCCGAGACCATCCTTCACCTGGCCCTCGAACCCACCGCTGACATCGTGGTTCCGGTCGACGACGGCTACCCACAGGTGACCTGCGCTCGCTACGGACCTGCCGTGCTCGAGCACGGCGACGCCTGGCGCTTGCGGGCCCTGCTGGACCTCGTCGAGGTCGCGCGCGTGGCGCCCGAACAGTGGCGAACCTGGGGCGAGGACGGTCGTTCGTTTCGCAGTCTCGACCGTCCCGAAGACATCGCTGAAGCGCTGGTCGACTACGGGCCGCCGACGCTTTGAGAAAAGGCTCGGGCTGTGTGAGCCTGGTGCCATGAGCGCAACCATTTCCGACGCCCCCGACTCGGCCACATCGCACGCTGCCAAGCACCACACGGTCGACGCCGTCATTGTCGGTGCGGGCATGGCCGGTTTGTACCTGCTGCACCGGTGCCGCGAGATGGGAATCAAGGCGGTCGCACTCGAGGCCGGCGATGATGTCGGCGGCACGTGGTACTGGAATCGGTATCCGGGGGCTCGCTGCGATATCGAATCGGTCGACTACAGCTACAGCTTCGATCCCGAACTCGAACAAGAGTGGGAGTGGTCGGAGCGTTATGCCACCCAGCCCGAGATCCTGAGGTACCTGCAA
>CALLPT010000306.1 GCA_938015575.1 uncultured Acidimicrobiales bacterium | reverse complement strand
CAGGTGATCGCCCAAGGTCATCTGCCCGAGGCCGCCGAGGTGTGGGCGATCGATGCCGACGCGTACATGGTTCGGCCCGGCCCTCGCGTGGTCGAAGGAGCCGAGGTGCTCGCTTCGATCCTGCACCCGGACCGCGCCGGGGCCCCCAAGGCCAGCGACGCTTGTCGCATTCGCTAGGCCGGTTCCGCTAGATCAGTGCGGCGTGCTGGACCCAGAGCTTGCGGCTGAAGCGATCGACGTTCGTGAGGAGGCCGCGGAAACGAATCTGATCGCCGGTTTGTACCAACGCGGCGGCCGGTAGCTGAACGACGGCATGGACCTCGTTCGAGATCAAGTCCGAGACGCCAGCATGGCCGACCATCACCGTCGCCTTGATCCCGGGGCCGACACCGAAGTCGAGGTCGCGCTCATAGGCAGCGGAGCGCGTGACGGTGCCCGTCCATTCGACGGTCGCGTTTCGATACGTCTGTTCGAAGTACTCGACCACTTCCCAACTCATCCGGTCCGAAGAAAACAGGTCGTTGACCACGATGTCTTGGCGTACGTCGACCGGTGCAGCGACCGCGCCCGTCGCGGTGACGGGAGGCCCTGGCTCGGCTGCCGCGAACTCGGGAACCGGCGGAGGCGGCGGCAGGTGCGACAGGTCATGCCACCCATCGACGGCTGGATCACCGGCCTGCGTCTCCCACACTGCGTCGAGCGCGGCCGCAGCCTCGTGGTGGCGCCCCGCCTCGGCAAAGGCCTCGCCTTCGAGCGTTTCGGTGAACACGTTCGGTCGCTGCTGGTTGAGCTCGTGGAGTTCTTCGGCTGCTCGCACCAGGTCGCCGTGTTGTTGATGGGCCAAGATGTCGCGCACGCGCACGTCGCCCATCACCGAAGCGATGTCCACCAACCGCCGGACATTGGCCGCCAGCTCCCGACGGTCACGGCAGATACGCAGCACGTCGATCCGAATGGAATCGTGCGTGAACTCAGCACTCGGATGTACGGCCAGTAGATCAAGCACCGCAGCCCTACGTTCCGGCGTCAGGAAGTCCCTGATTGCTGCCTCGTTCTTGGTGTCGACGATGACGCGCTCGTCGAAGAACGGGTCGCCGACGAGGACATCGCTGCGACCGATCAGGCGCCGCATGAAACTCAGCGCCCCCTGCTTGCGAATGGTGACGGGTGGGCCGACCGGATGGTGGCGCACCAGGTAGCGGGTGTAGTTCGAGCTGTTCTCGCCGCCACTCGAGAACACACTGACTTCGACCCGCACGTCGCCGAGCATGCCGTTGATCGTCGGGCGACTGAAGAAGGACCCTCCGCTGAAGCGCAACCCGAGGTGGTGGGCGGCCGCTTGCCACGCCTTATTGATCCGATCCCGGTCCTGTATCCCCAGAGCGATGACCAAGGCGAAGACGGCAACGAAAAAGACAACGAACACGGCACCAGTCTTGCAGCGCGACGGGCCAACCGGCAGACTCGCTGGTTGTGGAACGGCCCGAATTGCTCAGGATCCGAGAGATTGCGTTTGCGTTCCCCGAGGTCAACGAACGGCTGAGCCACGGGACACCGTGTTTCTTTGTTCGCGACAAGAAGACCCTCTGCTACTACCACGATGATCATCACGGTGATGGACGCCTGTGCATCTGGGCGCCAGCACCGGCAGGGGTGCAAGACGAAGTTGTGCGTCTCGAGCCGACCCGCTTCTTCGTGCCGCCCTATGTGGGTCACCGAGGTTGGATCGGTGTGCATCTCAACGTCGAACCGGACTGGGATGAGATCGCCGGCATCCTTGAAGATTCGTACCGCATGGTCGCCCCGAAGACCCTCGTGAAGCAGCTCGACGCCAACAGCGATTCTGGCTGAGAGGCCGCGTCGGTCGGGCGCTACCGTCGAGGCGTGACCGACACGAGCATGCACGCCCGCTATCGCGAAGAACGCGACAAGCGACTTCGTGATGACGGCAATGAGCAATACATCGAACCGGTGGGCGCGTTCGCTCACTACCTCGACGACCCCTATGTCGAGGTGCAGGAACGAGAGCCGCTCAACGACGAAGTCACGATGGCGTTCATCGGCGGCGGGTTCGCCGGACTCACCGTCGGCGCACGGTTGACCGAGGCAGGCGTTCCCGGCGTACGCATCATCGAAAAGGGCGGCGACTTCGGCGGCACCTGGTACTGGAATCGCTATCCGGGCGCACAGTGCGACACGACCTCGTTCGTGTACATGCCCTTGCTCGAAGAGACCGGCCATATGCCATCGCAGAAGTATGTCCACGCTCCCGAGATCCTCGATCACTGCCGACGGATCGGTGAGCACTTCGGGCTGTATGACGATGCCGTGCTGTCGACCGAGGTCACCTCGCTCGACTGGGATGCAGCCTCGTCACGCTGGATCGTGCGAACCAACCGCGGCGACGAGATGCGGGCTCGCTTCGTGGCCATGGGAACGGGCCCGCTCCACCGACCCAAGTTGCCCGGCATTTCCGGGATCGAATCGTTCGGTGGTCACAGCTTCCACACCAGCCGGTGGGACTACGGGTACACCGGTGGGGACCACACCGGAGTCCCGATGAACAAGCTCGCTGACAAGCGCGTCGGCAT
>CALLPT010000305.1 GCA_938015575.1 uncultured Acidimicrobiales bacterium | reverse complement strand
TCGCCTGCCGGCTGGTTGCGGCCTCGCCTGATGGGTGAGCGGGTCCGGATCGAGGCCACGCTTCGACCGCTCAACGACGCTCCCATCTGGCTTCGAGCCCAAGGCATTGCTGGGCGAGCAACCATCACACACGCAAGCGGGTTCACCGAAGGGCGGCTGCACACGAGGGTGGCGAACAGTGTCCGTCGCACGATCGAAGCAGGAGCGGTCTCGCTCGGCCGTGAACAGCGAGCGCTGTTCACCGGCCTGGTCTACGGTGACGATCGTCGCCAGAGTCCGCTGACGGCCGACAACTTCGCCGGCGCAGGCCTGACCCACTTACTGGCTGTGTCGGGGCAAAACGTCGCCTTCTTGCTGGCGATCGTCGGCCCGGGGCTGCGCAAGCTCGGTCATCGCAAGCGCCTGATCGCAGTCGGTGTCGTGCTGTTGGTCTTCGCCACGATGACCCGATTCGAAGCCTCGGTTCTGCGGGCTTCGGTCATGGCCGCGATCGCGGCGACGGGGGCGCTCATCGGCACCGCAGTGCCTGCCCAACGGGTGCTCACGCTCACCGTGATCGCGCTGCTCGCGATCGATCCGCTGCTGGTGCACTCGGTTGCGTTCCAGCTGTCGTTGGCCGCGAGCGCCGGAATTCTGCTGTGGTCGGCTCGAGTCGCCCGAGCGCTGCCCGGCCCGCGTCCGCTCATCGATGCCCTCGCCGTCACCGCAACTGCACAGTTTGCGGTGGCCCCGATCCTGCTCTGGCGCTTCGGCCCGCTGCCGGTGGCATCGCTTCCGGCAAATGTGCTGGCGGGACCGGCCGCAGGCCCGGTGATGATGTGGGGCATGACGGCCGGCTGGGTCGCCGGTCTGGTGCCGTCAGGTGTGGCCGAGGTCATCCATCTGCCGACGCGGATGCTCGTCGGCTGGATCGACGCCGTGGCGTTGCGGTGCGCGTCATTGCCGCTCGGCGAACTCGGCCCGGCACCACTGGCTGCATGCGGCCTGGGCGCGTGGCTGGGGTTGCGATCGAGCCGGGAACCGGCTCGACTCGCCTGCTTGGCGCTGATCCTCGCCGTCTTGGCACTACCGGCGATCGTCGGCTGGCAGCGACCGGCTTCGTCCGCTCGGTTGATCGATGCCGTCGTGGTCCGAGACGACACCACGACGGTGGTTGCGCTGACCGACGCCCGCAGGCCAGAAGAGGTGTTGGCATCGATGCGCCAGGCTCGCGTCGGCGAGATAGACGTGTTGGTCGCCAAGACCTCGTCGTTCGCGATGGCGGATTTGATCCGCTGGATCGAGGCTCGACATCGCGTCGTGTCGATCTGGGCGCCGGCCGCGACGATGGGCCGCGGCGAGATCGTCCCCACTGGTGACCAGCGAATCAAGATCGGGAACAGGTGGCTCCGAACAGCCGTGGACGACAACGGCCTTGTGCTGATGCCCGAAGCCGAAAGCTGAGATCTTCGACCGCCTTGGCGGACCGCAGGGTCGATCGGGTTGCTAGCTTGCGGACGTGCTGCTCGAACTCGGCGACCACCGCTTCGACATTTCGACCCGGGCCCTGGTGATGGGCATCCTCAATCGCACCCCCGATTCGTTCTTCGACGGCGGCGAGTACTTTGGCTTCGACGAGTTCGTCGCCAAGGCCGAACAGCACGTCAACGACGGCGCAGACTTTGTCGACGTCGGCGGAATCCGGCTCAAACCCGGTGACGAAGTCGGGGTCGACGAAGAACTCGAGCGGGTCGTCCCGGCGGTGAGGGCCCTCGCCGAACGCTTCGACGTGCCCATCTCGGTCGACACCTTTCGCGCCGAAGTCGCGGCCGCGTGCTTCGACGCAGGCGCGTCCATCGCCAACGACACGAGCGGGTTCTCGGATCCCGAGATGCTGCACGTTGCCGCCGCGGCGGGCGGTTCAGTGGTCGCAAGCCATGTGCGCACGGCGCCTCGACTCGCCGACCCCGAGCCGGTCTACGAAGACGTCGTGGTCGACGTCACCAACTTCTTGGCCGAACGGGCGGCATGGGCCGAGGCCGCCGGGATTCCGCCTCAGCGGATCGTCCTCGACCACGCCCTCGACCTGGGAAAGAACGCGGCCATGTCGACCGAGCTGCTCTTCCGCGGGACTCGCAGCATCGCCGCGCTCGGCTATCCGACCTTCCTGAGTGCCTCGAACAAGGGGTTTCTCGGCATCATCACCGGGGACCCGGTCGCGAATCGCGACGACGCAACGCACGCGGCCCACGTGGCCGGGATCATGGCCGGTGCCCGGGTGCTGCGGGCCCACAATGTCAAGGGCACGCGGCGCGTCGCCGACGCGATCTCGCTGCTGCTCGAAACCAGGGGAGTGGCCGCACCGGACGGCGTCGACTTCGCCGCCGAGGGCGCTCCGGCATGAGTTCGGTGCAGGTATTCAGCGGGACGGACTCGGTCCTGCTCGACCAGGCCGTGCGGGCCGCGATCAAAGAGGCGCTCGGTGACCAGTCGCCCGACTTCGCGCTCGCCGAGCTCACCGAGCCCGACTATCAGGCCGACGAGCACTACTCGATCTCGACGCTCGTCGATGCCGCGCAGACGCCGCCAATGCTGTCGGATCGTCGCGTCGTCGTCGGTCACCATCTGGCCCGCTTCTCAACCGGCGACAGCGTCGAGCCGCTCGTGAACTATCTCGCCAACCCGCTCGACACCACACACCTGATACTGGTGTGGAGCCGTGGTCCGGCGCTCAACAAGCGCTCCACCGGCCTGCCGAAGAAGCTGAGCGAGTCGCTCAAGGCGATGAAGGTCACCGTCACCAAGACCGACGTCGGCGGTCGAGAGGCTGACGGCTACATCGACGCCAAGCTTCGCGAGACCGGCGTCAACCTCGACCGCGGCGCTCGCCGCATGCTGGGCGAGCATCTTGGCGACGACGTCAACCGGCTCGGCGGGATCCTGCAGTCGCTTGCCGCGACCTATGGCGACGGAACCAAGCTGACGGCCGATCACATCGCTCCCTACCTCGGCGGAGCCGGCGATGTGCCGCCCTGGGAGCTGACCGACACCATCGCCGACGGCAATATCCCCTCGGCTCTACGGGCGGCACGTCGGATGATGCACGGTGGTGAACGCCACCCGTTGGCGATCTTGGCCTCGCTGACCACCCACTATCAGCGCATGGCCTCGCTTGATGGGGCGCCGGTCGGTGGCGAAAAGGACGCCGCCGCCTTCCTGGGCGTCAAGGGCAGCACGTACCCGGTGAAGAAGGCCATGCAGCAGGCGCGCCGCATGGGGCCTGACCATGTCAAGCGGGCGTGGGGCCTGATCGCCCAAGCCGACATCGACCTTCGAGGCGGCACCGCCGCCGACCCCGAACAGGTCCTCGAAGTCCTCATCGCTCGCCTCGCCCGCCTGTAACCGAACTTCCTGACCGTTGCGGATGTGGGCAAAACGCGAAAACACCCGCCACGGGCGGGTGTTCATCGGATGCAGTGCGGCTTCGCCGAAGCGAGGCCGCACGGTTTAGCTTTCGGCAGATGCCGCGTTGCGAACTGCCTTGGTCAGGCGGCTCTTCTTGCGAGCAGCAGCATTGGCGTGGATAACGCCCTTGCTTGCGGCCTTGTCGATGTACTTGCCGGCGAGACGGAGGCTTTCGGCCTCGTCGTCGGTGCCAGCAGCTGCGAGCGCACGCTTGGTGTAGGTCTTCATCTGCGATGAGACCGCCTTGTTACGCAGCTGACGCTTCTCGTTCTGACGATTGCGCTTGATTGCGGACTTGATATTTGCCATGACGCACCCTGCGACCAGTGGCCGCGAACTGTGATGAGGACCGTTGAATGCTAGCGGCATGATCCCGGGTTTCCGCTCGTATCCTTCGGAGTTCTCATGGCACTCGACAAGATCCGCAACATCGCGATCATCGCCCATATTGACCACGGCAAGTCGACCCTTGCAGACCGCATGCTTGAGTTGTGCGGAGCGGTCGAAGCCCGGGATATGCGCGCCCAATATCTCGACACGATGGACTTGGAGCGCGAACGCGGCATCACCATCAAGCTCCAAAGCGTCCGGCTCGAATACAAGGGCCACATCATCAACCTGATCGACACCCCCGGTCACGTCGACTTCGGCTACGAAGTCAGCCGTTCGTTGGCCGCGTGCGAAGGCGTGATCCTGCTCGTCGACGCGGCGCAGGGCATCGAAGCCCAGACGCTTGCGACCAGTTACCTGGCACTCGAGAACGATCTCGAGATCGTCGCTGCGCTCAACAAGATCGACTTGCCGGCCGCAGAGCCCGAGAAGTACGCCGGTGAGATCGAACAGGTCCTGGGTATCCCGGCCGAAGAAATCCTGCACATCAGCGCGAAAACTGGTGTCGGTGTCGGGGAACTCCTCGACGCCGTCATCGAACGTATCCCGGCACCCGAAGGCGATGTGGACGCGCCGCTTCAGGCGCTCATCTTCGACTCGCACTTCGACCAGTACCGCGGCGTGGTCAGCTCACTTCGGGTGATGAACGGTCGGATCGAAGCCGAACAGTCGGTTCGTTTCATCCAAGCCAACACGAACCATCCCGTCGACGAGATCGGTGTCCGAACACCCGACAACACGCCGGTCAAGGTCCTCGAAGCCGGCGAGGTCGGCTATCTGATCGCCGGCATCAAAGACGTTGGCGAAGCCCGTTCCGGTGAGACCGTCACCGATACCCGCAACGGTGCCGAAGAAGCGCTCGATGGCTACCGCGAACCAAAGCCGATGGTCTTCTGCGGGCTGTACCCCATCGACGGCGATGAGTACAACACGTTGCGTGAGTCGCTCGAGAAGCTGCGACTCAATGACTCCAGCTTCACCTATGCGCCCGAAACTTCGGGTGCACTCGGTTTCGGCTTCCGATCCGGTTTCCTCGGCTTGTTGCACATGGAAATTGTGCGCGAGCGACTTGAGCGCGAGTTCGGTCTCAGCCTGATCGCGACCGCTCCGTCGGTCGAGTACCAGGTGTACCGCACCAACGGTGACATGGATGTTGTCGACAACCCGAGCGAGATGCCGAGTGGTGCCGAGATCAGCGAGATCCACGAACCTTTCATGAAGGCTTCGATCATCTCGCCGTCGCGTTACACCGGCACCATCATCGACCTCTGCCAGAGCCGTCGTGGCGTGCAGACCAAGCTCGAGTATCTGTCGCCCGAACGCATCGAGATGACGTATCGACTGCCGCTCGCCGAAGTCGTCATGGACTTCTTCGACCAGCTCAAGAGCCGCACGCAGGGCTACGCCAGCCTCGACTACGAACAAGACGGCTACACCAAGGGTGACCTCGTCCGCGTCGACATCTTGCTTCAGGGTGAACAGGTCGATGCCTTCAGCGCCATCGTGCACCGTGACAACTCCTATGAGTACGGGCGCAAGATGACCGAGAAGCTCAAAGAGCTCATCCCTCGCCAGCAATACGACGTGCCGATCCAGGCGGCGATCGGTGGCAGCATCATCGCTCGCCAGACGGTCAAGGCGTTCCGCAAAGACGTCACGGCCAAGCTCTACGGCGGCGACATCACGCGAAAGAACAAGCTGCTCCAGAAGCAGAAAGAGGGCAAGAAGCGGATGAAGTCGATCGGCCGCGTCGACGTCCCCCAAGAAGCCTTCATCTCCGCGCTCAAGCTCGACGAGTAGTCGTCGCTCCTCGTTCTGGCGAACTCGTCGCTTACCGAGTTGTTCGCTGAGGCTCACAACTCGCGTGTCGCGGGGTAGGACCCGGCGGTCCTGGCAAGCGGGCTGCGACGGGCGTCTCACCAATTGTGTGTGGTGGGTCGCTCTCGCCGCGCGGCTCCATGCCATAGTCTGCGGCGAACGGCCCCGTGGGGTGGGCCCAAAACCGGTCAGGCCGGGAGGGGATAGGTGGGCAGCATGGAGCTTGCAGCACTCAAGGAACTGGCGAGCAATGCCGACTCGGTGTTCGCGGGTTTGACCGATGACGAGCTCGCTCAATGTGCGGAGAAGCTCGAAGTCGAGGAAGTGCTCGCCGGGAGCACGCTGACTCGCCAGGGGGACTTCAGCTACCGATTCTTTGTCGTCCTCGACGGACAGGTCGAGGTCCTCCGCGACTTCGAGACGTTGGCAGCCCTCGGCCCGGGCGAATGCTTCGGCGAGACCGGCGTCGCCGATGACGCGCCTCGCAATGCTCGCGTCGTTGCCACCGAACGCAGCAACGTTGCGTCGATGATCGGCTGGGACTTCCGGGCGATGTGCGATGCGATTCCGACGCTCGGCGAACGGATCCAGGCCCTGATCGACAGCCGCAGCGAACCCAGCCGTCCCGCAGATTGAGCGGCCGTGGTGCGTGGTTCTCCCAAGGTGGGGTAGCGAGCCCACACGCCTCGCGGCGCTAGCCTGAAGCAGCCATGGAAGCCGCTCGCACGCCGGAAACGGAACAGCTCAGCGACCGCAAAGAAGCGATTCTGCAGGCGGTCGTCGAGGAGTACATGGCAACGGCGCGTCCCGTCGGCTCCGGCCTCGTCGCCAACCAGAGCGATCTGTCCGTCTCGTCGGCAACGGTGCGCAAGGAACTGAGCGCACTCGAAGACGAAGGCTTCCTCCACCAGCCCCACACGAGCGCAGGCCGCGTGCCGACCGACAAGGGCTACCGCTACTTCATCGATGCGTTGATGGGCCCGTCCACCCTTGACTCGGCGGTCAACCAGCGCATCAACGAGTTCTTTGCGCACAGCCATGGCGAACTCGAACGAATTCTGATCGAAACGAGCCGGCTGCTGTCCGGCGTCACCGGATCTGCGTCGCTCGTTGTCGCACCCCGCGTGGAGACGACCACGATCAAAGCTGTCCAGCTGGTCTCGCTCGAACCGACACTGCTGTTGCTTGTCGTCGTGTTGTCGACTGGCGGAATAGAGCGCCGCACCTTTGAGTTGGAAACCGCCATGAGCGTGGACCAGGTCGAACGCGCCCAAGGCATCCTTTCCGCCACGCTGCCGGGCACGACCGCACACCGAACTCAATCGTCGACCGGTGCCGCAGCGAGCGGCGATGCCGCGGTCGACGCAGTCGTGGCCGACTCCCTTGCGTGGCTGATTCAAGAAGAAGACGAAGCGCCGCAGGTGCACGTCGGCGGGCGATCCAATGTCGCTGGTGTGTTTGACGAGACGGCAAAGGTCGCCCAGGTGCTGCAACTGTTCGAACGACAGCTCCTGGTCGTCTCGCTCATCCGCGACGTGCTCGACCGCGGCCTGCGGGTCGCCATCGGCGCCGAAACTGGTGTCCAGAACCTCAACGAGTGCTCGATCGTCGTCGCTCCCTACAACGTCGACGGTGCCGAGGCCGGTTCGATTGGCGTGCTTGGACCAACCCACATGAATTATCCGCAAGCCATGGCGGCGGTCGCGGTTATCTCGAATCAACTCGGCGAACACCTCACACGGGGCTGACTACATGGCCGATTATTACGATCTTCTTGGCGTTGGCCAGACCGCCTCGCCCGACGAGATCAAACGGGCATTTCGCAAGCTGGCACGCGAGCTCCATCCGGATCGAAATCCCGGCGACGACGAAGCCGAGGCCCGCTTCAAAGAGGTCGCCAAGGCGTACGAAACGCTGAGCGACCCGGACAAACGCGCCCACTATGACCGCTTCGGTGAGTCAGGCGCCGCCGGCAACCCATTCGAAGGGGCCAGCTTCGGCGACATCTTCGACGCGTTCTTTGGCGGCAACAGCCCGTTCTCGGGGTTCGGAGGAGGCGGGGGTCCGACGGGGCCCGCACGTGGCGACGACCTCGAGGTCGTGATCGACGTGCCATTCGAAGACGCCGTGCTGGGCTCCCAGCAACCCGTCGACCTGCGAACCTACGCGCCGTGTGAACCGTGCGAGGCCACCGGCGAAGTCGCAGGCTCCCACGTCTCGACGTGCGAAACCTGTGGCGGCGCAGGCCAGGTCCGCCAGGTCCGGCGATCGATCCTGGGCCAGATGGTTTCGACGGGGCTCTGTCCCCAATGCGAGGGCGCCGGCCAGACGATCGAAGATCCGTGCGGCGACTGTGGTGGCCAGGGTCGTGTCGTTGTGGAGAAGACCTACACCGTCGACGTGCCAGCCGGTGTCGACACTGGCGCGACGCTTCGCCTGAGCGGCAGGGGAGCCGCCGGTGTGCGAGGTGCCGGCACCGGCGACCTGTATGTGCGTGTCCGTGTGCTGGCCCACGATCGATTCGAACGCAGCGGTAACGACCTGTTGGCCGAACTCGCGGTGCCGATGACGGTTGCCGCGCTCGGCGGCGACATCGAGTTCGAAACGCTCGAAGGTGTCGAAACGATCTCGATCCCACCCGGTACCCAGACCGGCAAGGTCTTCCGCATCGCCGGCGCCGGCGTGCCTTCGCTCCAAGGTGGGCGTCGCGGTGACATCCGAGCCGTCGCCATCTGCCTGGTGCCCGAGAAGCTGACCTCGGAACAAGAGGAACTGTTGCGCCAGTTTGCGTCCGCTCGCGGCGACGAGGTCGGCGAGAGCAAGTCGCTACTGAGCCGGATCCGTTCCGCGCTCGGCTAGCGATCGCACGAACGTGACGCCGAGCGCCTTCGACCTGCGGCTTCAACCCGGGCCGCACGTGTTCGTCACGTCGCTCGACGCGCCCGTGCTCGATGCCGACGACCGACATCATCTGACCAAGTCGCTTCGGCTGCGAGACGGCGATCCGATCACGTTGTCCGACGGCGCCGGATCGTGGTGCACGGCGCGCTTTGGTGACCCCGTCGAGGTCACGGGCCAGACCGTGACCGTCGCATCGCCGCCGAGGACTTCTTTGGCATTTGCGCTGACGAAATCCGGTAAACCGGAACTCGTCGTGCAGAAGGCGACCGAGATCGGGGTCGACGAAATCGTCGTCTTCCATGGTGAGCGGTCGGTCCCGCGGTGGGACACTGCGAAACAGAACAAGGCAAAAATACGGCTGGCAAGGGTCGCTCGCGAGGCAGCTATGCAAAGTCGCCAGGTGCGGGTGCCAAGGGTCGAAATCGTCGATGACCTGGCCGCGGTCGTCGAACGAGGCGCGACACAGTCGCTCGTTCGTGCTGACTTCGTACCTGCAAAAAGCGTTGAAATAGCAACGATCTCAGCGATCGCCGTCGGGCCCGAAGGCGGCTGGTCCGACGCCGAACGCTCGCTCGTCCCCGCGGCAGTCGATCTCGGCGGCTCGGTCTTGCGAGCCGAAACCGCCGCGATTGTCGCCGCCGTACGACTGACATCCCAACGACAAATGGGGTAAGCGGGTTACAGTTGAGAATTCTGCCTACGGCGTTGTGGGCGGCAGCACCATCCCCGGCACCTACCATCAAGGATCATGAGCGAAGAATCTCAAGCGGCGGACGACATCTACATCCGCCGGGTCGGAGAACGGCTTCGCGGCATTCGCCGCCAGAAGCGGATGTCGTTGCTCGACGTCGAAGCCGCATCAGGCAAAGAATTCAAGGCGTCGGTTCTCGGCGCGTACGAACGCGGCGAGCGGGCCATCTCCGTTCCCCGCCTGCAGCGACTCGCGGAGTTGTACAGCGTGCCGGTGGCACAGCTGCTTCCCGAAGTCGTCACCGACGAAGACAACGATCAGATGTCGGTGGGCGTTCCATTCGCGCGACCGACCATGACCATCGACCTCGAGAAGTTACGCGCCCTCGAGGGCTCCGAAGCTGAACTCGTGAACCGGTATCTGCGCGGTATACAAGTGCAGCGACAGGACTTCAACGGCAAGGTGTTGACGGTGCGGTCAGACGACCTGCGGGCACTTGCGTGCATGCTGGGCGTTGCCAGCGACCAGGCGATCGACCAGCTCGAACGCCTCGGTCTCGCGTACCGGGTCTAAGTCGTTCGGCCTTCGGCCTCACTTACGGAGTTTCTCGCTGCGCTCGAAACTCCCAGCTATGACAG
>CALLPT010000304.1 GCA_938015575.1 uncultured Acidimicrobiales bacterium | reverse complement strand
ACCGTCGATGCCGTCGTCTACTACCAGGCCACCGACCCGGTGAAGCTCAAGTACAACGTCGCCAGCTTCATCATCGCTGCCACCAAGTTGGCCCAGACGAACCTCCGTAACGTCGTGGGCGATATGGACCTCGACGATGCGTTGACGAGCCGTGACACGATCAATACCGAGCTCCGCATGATCCTCGACGAAGCAACCGATGTCTGGGGCACGCGAGTGGTTCGTGTTGAAATCCAGCGCATCGATCCGCCGATGGACGTGACCGACGCCATGCACCGTCAGATGAAGGCCGAGCGTGACCGTCGTGCACTCGTGACCGAAGCCGAGGGCACCAAGAGCGCCGCAATTCTGCGGGCCGAGGGCATCCGCGAATCGCAGGTCCTCGAAGCCAGCGGTCGAGCCGAAGCCATCAAGCGCCTCGCCGAGGCCGAAGCCTTCCAGAAGGTCACGATCGCCGAGGGCGAGGCGCAGGGAATCGAACGGGTCTTCCGTGCCATTCACGACGGTGACCCGACCCCGGATCTCTTGGCGGTCAAGTACCTCGAAACGCTCCAGGGCGTCGCTGACGGTCAGGCAACCAAGATCTTCCTTCCGCTCGACACGGGCGGCGTGACCAGCTCGATCGCCGCGATCGGTGAGATCTTCAAGGCGACTGGCGACGAGCCGGCCCCGACCAACCCGGCCATCGGAGCCGGCTAGGCCGCAACCTCCTGCACTCCCCTACGCATCCCTCGGCGCCCGCCTCGACAACGAGGCGGGCGCCGCCGCGTCTACCCAGGCTGCGGGCGCCCCATGGGGCCTGGGGCCCAAAGCGATCCAGTGAGCCCCAATGACGGCACTTCGACGCGTGCCCGTCGAGGACAGGCCGATGGCATCTCCATGACAAGTCGGGAAGCAACATTGGTCGAGCGGCTCGTGAGCCTCAATGACATGAGTGCTGCCCTCGCCCGCGTAGAAACCGATGTCGAGTTGCTCGCAATCGCACTCGGGCACATGGGTCGCCTCTTCGACGCCGAACGCATCGACATCACGGTGCTCGAGGACGACCCGACCACGGTGCAGATGATCGTGCTCAACGACGAAGCGAATGGGGCGATACCTGACGGCGCCCTTATGGCTTTTGGCGAGTCGATTCCGTGCCTCGGTCAAGAACGCGGTGACATCGTCCACATCGACGACATGAGCGTCGAAACGCATATCGCTCTGACCCGACCCCACGAGATCGATGGGTACCAGTCGATGCTGAGCGTCGGGCTCTTTGCCCGCGACCGTTATCTCGGCACCTTCAACCTCTTCAGCCTCGAACTGGGCCGTTTCGACGAAGACGACCGGTTGGTGGCACGACAAGCATGCGCCTTCATCGGATCTGCGATGCAGAACATCGAATCGCACAACGAGGCGCAACGCCGGCTCCGCGAAATTCGGGTCCTGAACGACATTGGCCAGTCCCTCGCCGAAGTCACCGACCTCGACCACGCTCTCTCGACCGTGAGCCGAGCGGCTCTCGACGCGCTCGGGGCGAGCAACTGCTCGGTCATGCTCTTGAGCGATGACCACACCGAGGTCACCGTCGCATCGGACCAAGCCGTCGACCCCGACACTGCCTCGATCGCCGGTGCCACGATTCCGATGGATCTGCTGCCGGACCTCTACGAGGCGATGCTCGACCGGGTCCCGACGCTGATTCCGGACTGCCAAAACGCCCCGATGGTCGCGCCGATCCGTGACCTGCTGATCGCCCGCAACGACCACTGTTTGATGGCCCTACCCCTGCTGGCCCGCAAAGAGGTCATCGGGGCCATCGTCGTCGCTTCGACTCGACCGGGGTTCGTCTTCAGCAATGCCGTGGTCGGGCTTGGCGAGTCCATCAGCAAGCAGGTCGCCGCAGCTGTCGACAACGCTCGACTGTTTGACCAACGTCAGCGGGCGGCCGAAGCCGCGGAAGAAGCAAACCGGGCCAAGAGCGAGTTCGTCGCGAACATGAGCCACGAGTTGAGGACGCCGATGAACGGCGTGATCGGCATGACAAGCCTGCTGCTCGACACCGAGCTCAGCCGCGACCAAGCCGAGTTCGTGAACACGATCCGCACCAGCGGCGACGCTCTGCTCTCGGTCATCAACGACATCTTGGACTTCTCGAAGATCGAAGCGCGCAAGCTCGAACTCGAGGCCCATCCATTCTCGCTGCGGTCTTGCATCGAAGACTGCCTCGACATCGTCTCGCATCGGGCCGTCGAGAAGAACCTCACGCTCGCGTACAGCGTCGATCACGACTTGCCCGACACCTATGTCGGCGACGTCACGCGCATCCGTCAGATTCTGAACAACCTGCTCGGCAATGCGTGCAAGTTCACCGAGGCCGGCGAAATCATCACCAACGTCACCGGGTCGGTTGACGATGCCACCGGCGAGGCGACCCTGTCGCTGTCGGTGACCGACAGCGGCATCGGCATCTCGCCCGAAGGATTGGCGCGACTGTTCACTCCGTTCACACAGGCCGACGCGACCACGACTCGGCGCTTTGGCGGGACCGGGCTCGGCCTGACCATCAGCCGCCAGCTCGCCGAAATGATGGATGGCGAGCTGAGCGCGGCCAGCGTCGCCGACGAGGGCTCGACCTTCACCCTCGACATCACGATGCCCCTGGCCGACGAACAGATCACGCCCGAGTACCAGCGGCCTCAACCCTCAATCGAGGGACGGTCGGTGCTGATCGTCGACGACAACGCGACGAACCGGCGGATTCTCGAACGCCAAGTGATGGCCTGGGCCATGGTCCCGACGCTCGAGGCCGACCCTTGCAAGGCCGCCCAGCGCATCGCCGACGGCGAGCGGTACGACTTTGCGATCGTCGACATGCAGATGCCGGCGATGGACGGGATTGCCTTGGCCCAGGCGATCCGCGACGTCACGACCGAGATTCCGCTCATCTTGTTGTCGTCGGTGCACACGACCACGAACGAAACCAAGGATCTATTCGCGGCCCGCTTGACGAAGCCGACCAAGCCGTCTCAGCTCCTCGCGTTGATCCACGAGGTCGCCTCGCACGGCGCGGCTTCGACGGACAAGGTCTTCCTTGATTCAGGATTCGACGCAGCATTTGCCGAACGCCACCCGATGTCGATCTTGCTTGCCGAGGACAACATGGTGAATCAAAAGGTCGCCGCGGGGCTGCTGTCACGTCTGGGCTATCGCTGCGACATCGCCGCAAACGGACTCGAAGCGTTCTCGGCGGTCAAACGTCAGCGCTACGACCTGGTCCTCATGGACATCCAGATGCCGGAAATGGACGGCGTCGAAGCGACCCAACGCATTCGCGAGCACGTCGCGGCCACGCTGCAGCCTCGCATCGTCGCCCTCACCGCCAACGCGTTGGCGGGCGATCGCGAGCACTACATCGAAGCGGGAATGGACGACTACGTCACCAAGCCAATCCGGTTCGAAGATCTCTGTGATGCACTCGTGCGAGCGGCGCCGCTCGCTCCGACCATCTACGCCGACAACCGACAGGCCCACTCCGTCACCAGCGTCTGACCGTGCTAGAGATTCGGGTCGTGACCGAACGACCGAACCTCGTGTTCATCATGAGCGATGACCACGCCGCTCATGCGATTTCTGCGTATGGAAGCCGGATCAACGAGACGCCGAACCTCGATCGAATTGCGACCGAAGGGGCGCGCCTCGATGCCGCTTTTTGCACGAACTCGATCTGCGCCCCGAGCCGGGCGGCGATCCTGACCGGCACCTACAACCACGTCAACGGGGTGACGACCCTGGACACGCCGTTGGACAACTCGCTCTGGACATTCCCGGCCGAGCTCGGCGCGTCAGGGTGGCAAACCGCCATGATCGGCAAGTGGCATCTCGGCCACGGCGCGGGAGCTGATCCGGTCGGCTTCGACCATTGGCGGGTCCTGCCTGGGCAGGGGCACTACCACAACCCCGTCATGCTCGAGCGCGACGGCCGAGTCGTCGAACGGGGCGGGTATGTCACCGATCTGATCACTGACGACTGCATCGAGTGGATCGACCAGCGCGACCCTGAACGACCCTTCGCCCTGTTCTGCCATCACAAGGCGCCGCATCGCACGTGGGAGCCTTCGCGCGACCACTTCACGATGTACGAAGACGAAACGATTCCCTTCCCGGACACGTTCCGCGATGACTTGGCCGGCCGGGCCGAGGTAGTTCAGGCGGTCAAGATGCGCATGATGGACCTCGACCCGATCATCGATCTCGGGGCCGTGGTACCTGAGGGTCTGACCGCCGATGAAGAGATCGACTGGCGCTACCAGCGCTACATCAAGCGTTACCTGCGCTGCGTCGCTTCGATCGACGACAACGTCGGACGGCTCCTCGACTACCTCGACCGCAGCGGACTCGCCGAAAACACCATCGTTGTCTACACCTCGGACCAAGGGTTCTTCTTGGGGGACCACGGCTGGTTCGACAAGCGGCTCATGTACGAAGAGTCGCTCCAGATGCCGCTGCTGGTGCGCTACCCGCCGGCCGTCGCACCGGGTTCGGTGATCGACGACATCGTGGTCAACGTCGACTTTGCCGCGACCCTGCTCGACCTATGCGGGGTGGAAACGCTCGCCGATCTGCAGGGACGCTCGTTCGCTCCCCTGCTCCGAGGCGACCAAATTGTCGACTGGCCGACATCGATGTACTACCGCTACTGGATGCACCGCGATGGGTCACACCTCTGTCCGGCCCACTACGGCGTGCGGACCAGATCGCACAAGCTGATTTGCTACTACAACGACCCACTCGACCAACCAGGAGCGCGGGGTCCCGCCGACCCGGTCGAATGGGAGCTGTTCGACCTGGTCGCCGATCCGCTGGAGGTCACCAACGTGTGGGGTGACGAGGCCTATGGCGAGGTGCAAGCGGAACTGCTCGCGGAGCTCGCTCGGCTACAAGACCACGTCGGCGACGCGCCCTTTGTCCGATGATGAGCCTCCACCCTCTTGACGCTTCGTTCGCGGCCCGGCTCGCCGTTCCTCAGGAGACGCTCGTAGGCGACGCCGTTGCGCA
>CALLPT010000303.1 GCA_938015575.1 uncultured Acidimicrobiales bacterium | reverse complement strand
TGTCGCCGGTGGCCATCTGGCCGTAGCGCTGCACGGTGGCCGGATCAACGGCATCGGCGAGCGAGATCCGCAAGCCGTAGTCGCTGGCGAAAGTCGTCGTGATCTCGTCGGCGACCCGCTGGCGCAGGCGGCCGGCGACGTCGGGGCCGACCTTGTTCAGGAACGGCGTGAGCAGCCAGCCACCGATCGACCAGGACATGCCGAAGGTCCGGCGCAGCGTCGTCACGCCGCGGTCGAGCCCGCCGTAGACGTAGACCTGCTTGTGAGTATCGGACCCGTACCGGCTGAACTCGTCGCCTTCGGAAAGCACCCGTTCCATCGCCGTCAGCAGCTGGCCCGCCATCTCGCCGCCGCCGATCGCGTCAAAGGCGATCGTGGCGCCGGTTGCGCGTAGAGCGTCGGCGAGGTCGTCGTCGAACGTGTCCAGGCTCGAGTTGCACACGTGCTCGGCCCCAAGCGACGTCAGCTGCTCGACGTGTTCGGCCTTGCGGACGATGTTCACGAGGCCGATGCCGTCGGCTTGGCAGATGCGATTCAGCATCAGCCCGAGGTTCGAGGCGCCGACGGTGTGCACCAGCGCGGTGTGCCCCTCGGCCCGCATCGTCTCGACCATGCCGAGCGCGGTCAGCGGGTTCACGAACGGCGCAGCGGCCTGCTCCGGTGTCGTGCCATCTGGCATGGCGATGCACTGCGACACGTGGATCGTCTGGAACTGCGAGTACGAGTTGCCGGACACGAAGCCGACGGTCTTGCCGAGCAGCGTCTGAGCAGCCTCGGACGAACCCGCAGCTACAACGACGCCGCCGCCCTCGTTGCCGACCGGCATCGGTTTGCCGAGACGGCCCGCCTGGCCGGCGAACGCCCCGTCGCTCAGGCTCAGGCGCACGGCAGGCGTGTCGCCGTCGACCGACGCCGCCGACCCCAAGTCGCCGCCAGCCAGCAGCATGCCGAGATCCGACGGATTGATCGGGGCTGCCTCGACCCGCACGACCACGTGGTCGTCACCGGGCTGCTTCAGGTCGGTGTTGCGGAGACCGACGGTCACCGTGGCGTCGTCAGTGACGGTGGAACGCAGCTCGAGGTACTCGGACGGAAGATCGCTCATCGGCCCATTCAACTACGGCCGGGCCGTCCCGCGTGAGGCGGGCAATGGCGTTCACCCTCGTCGGTACCCTCAGCTCGCGAAGAGCGAGTCGAGGACCACCGACGCCGTGTCCGACGGGTCGGGGCGTACGTCGGTCGGCGCCATGGTGGCCATCGCCCGCAGTCCCTGGAGCATCGTGAAGGTGGTGGTCGCCGCCTGTGCCGGAGTCAGGTCACCGGCGAGTTCGTTGCCGGCCCCTCCGACCGTCACGGCTCGCTCGAAGGCCTGCGTGAACACGTCGAGGATCTCTTGGACGGCGTCGCCGGTGAGCGAGCGGCACTGGTCGTCGACCGAGTTGCGCTCGGTTGCCGTGTTCAGCATGAAGCAGCCACGGTGGTCGTCGCTCGATCCCGCTTCGAGCAGCATCATCTCGAGCCGGCTCCGTAGCGGAGGCTCGTCGACAAGCAACATCTGGCGCATCCACACCATCGAATCGGAGTGGTAGCGATCGAGAGCCCGGCGGTACAGCTCTTCCTTGGAGTCGAACGTGGCGTACAGCGACCCGCGGTTGATCCCCAGGTGGGTCACCAGGTCCTCGACCGAGGTGGCGGCCAGCCCGTTGAGCCAGAACACCTCGACCGCTCGATCGAGGACCTCGTCGACATCGAAGGACTTGGGTCGAGCCATCGCCTCAGCCTCGCAGTTGCCGAGCCATCAGACAACCGTGGCTTCGACCTCGGCGACCAGCTCGTCGAGCGCGGCGACGGCAGCCTTCTGACGCACTGGGTCGACCAGATGTGGCTCGTCGCGTCGCACGAGGTCGCCGACCATCTTCTTGGGACGCGACGTGTAGGTCGCGCCAGGCTCGAAGTCGGAACCGCCGACGATGACATCGACGTAGCGTCGTGCGCCGACCGGAATGGGCTGATTCATGCCCACCAGGTGGCCGACCTTGGCCATCACCTTGACCATCACCTTGAAAGCGCCGGTGGTGTTGCGAGCGGCGTTGGTGCCCACGTTGGCTCCGGGGGAGACGGTGAAGAACTCATAGGCGCCGTGGCGTCGCTGCATCTCCGCCGACCACCATGCCGACACGACCTTTGTCGTGGCGTACTGGATGTTGCCATCGAACTGCCCGAAGTCACCTCGGGCGAGGTCCTTGATGGTCGCGGCGAACGTGGCCTCGTCGGTTGGGGGGTTCAGCGCGAACGGCGCAACCCGCAGGCCCATGGCCTTGGGCAGGTCGGCGTTGGCGGCTTCGGACCCGACGAGGACCACGCGTGCATGCGGGCGCAGGAGCCCCGCATCGATCAGATCGTTGGTGATGACGTGGTGGCCGACGACTGAGGACCCGAACGTCACTTCGATGCCTTCGTCGGTGAGATTGCGGGCGCTGGCAACCATGCCGGCGTTCAAGAGCAGGACATCGAATGCGTCGCCTCGCTCGATCAGCTCGGTCGCTGCCTGCTTCGACGACGCAACCGAGGCGACATCGACGCCGAGCGTCTTGAACACGTCGCGTCCGGTGCGGTTGCGTAGCTCGGTCGCGGCGGTCTCGGCCTTGGTGTCGGTACGGCCGGTGATCGTGATCGAGCCATAGCCGAGCTCCGCGAGCTGGGCGGCGGCTTCGAAACCGAGGCCGGAGGTCGCGCCGGTCACGAGCACGCGCTGGTGGGTGTAGGGGGAATTGGTGAGATCGAGGGGCTGGTCAGTGGTCATGTTGTCGTCCTGAAATTCTGTAACTAACTGTTCGTTCCAAAACTTACCCGATCGTTCGAGCAAGAACAACCCACGAGGACGTCCCTGGCGGTCGGGAAGGCTCAGGAGTCGGTGAAGCCCGCTTCCTTGTGGGCGCCGTCGCACAGGGGCTTGTTCGCCGACTGGCCGCAGCGACAGAGCGTCACTCGGTTGCGGACTTCGAGCTCGACGCCCTCGCTCGTGGTCACCGGGATGGCGCCGGTGACCCACAGCGGACCGTCGTCGATGACGCCGATCTGCACCGGGTAGTCCGGTTCGGTGTCAGCCTCGTCGCCATCGAAGCGATAGGTGATGGCACCCGACGGGCACTTCTCCACCTCGTTGATGACGGCCAAGCGGACCGTGCTCTCGGACATGTCCTTGGTCTGCTTCCACACATTGGTGTGGCGGTTGCCGCAGAATCCGGCGTGCACACAGATCGACCGGTCGTCGCTCACGGTGATGCCGTTGGAGCCGAGTTCGTTGGCCCGTTCTGCATAGGTCGAGGCGTCGGCGGAGTCATTGCCCTCGAAGCCGGCGTCTTTGTGGGCGCCGTCGCAAAACGGCTTGTTGGCGGAAACGCCACACCGACACAGTGCATACCCAGCCCGTTCGGTCAGGCTGTCGGATGTCTTCCATGCCATGGGTTCGCCATGTTCAGAGTGCACCGCGGTCTTGCGGACGACGGGTACGCCGCCGCTGACCATCAGTGGGCCTCCGGGTCGGCTGGAAATGGATGGTCCGCTGATTTCTTCGTCGCTCATGTTCGCTCCCGCAGATCGCTGTCGTCGACACAGCCTCGCATACGGCCGGCGGGAGTACCCGCTGAGGCGTTCTGTCCGGGGCTCGTCATCGCTTGCTCAGACCACCGGCCGCCCGTCCGATCAGCTAGGTCGGCTGGTCTGCGACGGTGTCAGATATAGCAGCGGGTTGCGTTCTGTAGCTGAAAGAACGGAAACACCCGGCTGTAGAAGCCGTACACCGGCACGACGAGGCCAGCGAGAGCAACCATGTTGAGATAAATGTCGACGCTGTCGACATAGTCCTCGCTTTGGAACCCGTTCGGCATCAGCATTTGCTCCCGCGCTCGTGCTGGGCGAGCGCCATGCCCGCGGAGGCGGAAGTTCGCCGAGCAGATCGGGCCGAGCAATGTGGCAAACCAGAGTCGGAGGTCGGTCAAGAACAACTTGAACATGTCCGGCTCGCAACCGATCTCGTTGCGGGCCACTGAATACGCGAACGTACCTGTCGTTCGGTTCGTCTGATGGAAGCGTCTTCCGTTACGACGCATCGTGTCAGTGAACTTTGCCATGTCGCCGCAACTCGGCAGGCTCCGCTTGCCCGACACGACAAGCGCCCACCACCGCGCTTGGATCTCGGAGCTCACCGTGATGGCGCCGATCTGACCTCGGGCGTAGCCGATGATCGCAACGTTCGGATGGTGGGGCGGGATGGTCAGCTTGTAGAGGTCGCGCCCATTCGTCGGTACCGGAGCCTGACGGCCGCCTTCGGCGTCGCGGATCTCCGGCAGGAGCGACGTCCCGGGCCGATAGCCGCTCGCATAAATCACGGCGTCGATGTTTGCCTCGAAGCCGTCGGCAAAGATGACGCGGTCCTCTTCGAGACGGTCGATGTCCCGCAACACGGTCGCACGACCGGTTTTCATCGCGGCGTAGACGTGATCCGATTTGGTCCAATTCAGCGATCCCAGGCGCCACAGATTCTTCTTGTCCGGATGGTTCAGCACGAGCACTCGAAAGAACTCGCGGAAGACCTTTGGCCGAATGCGATACGAACCCATGAGGGGGAACAACCCGATGGGAGCCCCGACCGACAGGATCATCGCGAAGCGGTGGAACATCGGCCCGTCATGGACCAGCCTGGTTTCGACATGGTCGGGTGGCAGGTTGGCAACATCGCGAGGAATGACGAAGGTGCCACCGCGCTGGGACACGTAGACGTGCTCGGCACCATTGTCGACGAGATCCTTCACGACGTCCGATGACGTCTCACCGAGTCCGATGACCAATACCTGCTTGCCCTGATATTTCGGGCCATCGCTGGGTCGATAGTCCTCAACGTGAAACTGGGCGCCACCGAAGCGGTTCTGGCCATCGATCTCGGGTATGTACGCCTCTTTGTTCAACCCGGTGCAGATCGTGACTGCGTCGAAGTCTTCTTCGGATCGTTCATCGGTCGCGTTGTCACGGATCGACAGCCTCCACCGATCGCCTTCGAGCGCCTGCATCGACAAGACCTCGGTATGGCATCGGATCGTGCTGTCGTAGACGTTGTGCTCCGCCTCGTACTGGGTCAACAGCCCGAAGAATTGCTCTCGGTTGAAGTGGTGGGGCCACTTTTCGTGCTCGGGATGGAAGACCTGGGTGACGGTGTCCGAGAGGGTCGAGTTGAGGGCCCCTGTCGATGTCATGGTCGTGGCCCAGGCGACTCCGCCCTTCTGCTTACTTGTCGCCCAGACCCCGCCCGGTCCTGCCGTTCGTTCGAACACGACGACATCGTGACCTTCTTCTTTGAGCTCCTTGGCCGCCACAAGACCCGCCATGCCAGCCCCAACGACGGCTACGCGTTTGGGCGAGGCGGCGGCCACAGCATCGTGCCCGGTCTCATCGAAACGGCGATTGATGCTGTATCCGCTGAAACCTCTGAGCATCCAGATGCCGTACAAGGTGACAACGGCAACCAGGAACCAGCCTGTTGGCGTCCCGGTGTCGGTCACCTCCGTTACCACGACGGCCAGCCACCAGAATGGTGTCCACACCGCGATCAGGGTCAGCCAGAGGTACAGATGCCCCAAGAGCGACGGAATCAACGCGTTACGCAGTGCCTGGGGAAGGGCTTTGGCGCCGTAGATCCGGCGATACTTCGGCCGTAGCGCTTGCCCGACCACGGTAGCGACAAAGATTGCCAGCGATCCCCAGAGGACGAAACGACCCAACCAATCGGGATACGCGAAAGAAGACAGCGTCACAATTCCCACCTTTGAACACGAATGACGTGACTGTTCCCCCAAGCACCGCCTGTGGTGGGGGATTCCACTTGCAACCTACTCGATGGCGAACGGCAGGGTGAGTTCGGACTCGAGTAGGCGTAGAAAGACGGCCTCGTTACGAGGGGCTGTCGGCTGGGCGGCTGTAGACGTCCTTTTCGGCGATGCGTCCCTCGACGAACGTGTAGCGCTCGACGCCGACCCGTTCGAACGGCTCACCGCTGGCGACATCGGTGCCGGTCATCCGATACGTCATGAAGGTTGCGTAAGGCGCGTGGTGGTAGACGACGTCTTCGAAACGCACGTTCGTTTGGGTACCAACTCGTTCGTCGAAGAACGCGCCCACCTGATCCCGGGTGTTCATGACCCGTGGCTGGTCGTCGACAAGGATCGAGTAGGTGAAGTCCTCGGTCACGACCTGGTACATCGCATCGAGGTCCTTCTTGAAGAACGCCCGGGCAAAGGCCTTGAACACTGCATCTCGGTCTTCGGGAAGTGGAGTCACGTTGCCATCTTCGTGGCTGGCGCCTTTGGACTCAAAGCTTCAGAGAAGCCGAAGCCGTTCCCGTGTGGTTCTCCATGGCCCCGGCCACAGCTGAACCGAGGGAGTGGAAGCGGCCCGCTGATCAGTTGGTGCCAGCGACTTCCGGATCGTCGAGCGTGAGCCCGTCGAGCCTGAGCCCGTCGAGAACGGTGTCGGCGAAGGTCCTGGCGAGCTCGTGATGTGACAGCGTCGAACGGTCGGGCGAGAACCAACGGTTTGTCCACCCGACCATGCCGATGATGCCAAAGGCCACGACATTGG
>CALLPT010000302.1 GCA_938015575.1 uncultured Acidimicrobiales bacterium | reverse complement strand
AACGATGCACATCCCCCTGGAGTTGACATGACCCGAGTGCTGTTCCGATCCGTCTCGTTGCTGCTCGCCCTCGTGGTGCTGGCCGCGGCATGCGGAAGCGACGCAGGTGACGACACGGCTGACGTCACCTCGGCCGCCCCGACCGTCGCACCTGGCGCCGATGAAGCCGCCGACGGCGACGTGTCGGACGATGGCGACGCCTTTACCTCGGGGCTTGGCGACAGCGACGACGGTGCAACCGACGAGGATCTTCCCGAGGACCCGATCCCGGTCGAACCAGACGGTGGTATCGGCGACGGCGCTGGACCGATCCCTGGCTTCGAAGACGACGAAACTGAATCCACCGGCGACTGGCACGGTGCCCAGCTTGCGGAGACGAACTGCCCGGGCATGGACTTCCAACGTGTCGAGGCCAGCGCATTCTCTTTCTCGGTGCCGACCGACTTCGTCGACCAGAACGCGCAAGGGATTGACAGCGAAGTCGGGATCTGGTCACGGACCGGCGACGGCAGCAATGGGATCGAGGTGCTGTTCGACTACGGCTGGTACTCGCCGCCCGTCGCCGACTTGGTCGGTGCCGAAGTCGCCACGATCGACTACAGCGGATTCGTCGGCGACTTCGCTGTCGTCCGAGAGCCCGACGGGTCGGAACGTCGCAGCGTCGTCGGGGTGTACTTCCCCGACGTCGAGACCGACGGATTCCAGGGCAATGCCCTCAGCATGATCGTGCAGCACGATGACCCGAACGACGAGATCGTCGGCCGGTGCATCGTCGGGTCGATCGAATGGAAGGTTGATGCGTAACAGGTGTCAGGCACCGTTGCGGGTGGTGACGGGGTGGGGGATGACCGATTGCCAGAGCACGCCGTACGGGTGGAGCGGCTGATGGTCGGGTTGCACGGCACCGGTGGCGTCGGTGGCCCGAGTGCGGATCGTATGTTCGCCGGGCGAGAGGTCGACCTCGATGCGGAACACCGTCCACGCCAGCGGGCTCGCGGGCGGGTCGAGCTGCGCTGGGTGCCAGTCGCCGTCGTCGATCTGCCACTCGACCGAGGTAATGGCACCGGCGCCTGAGCGGGCGTAGCCATGCAGCTGATGGCGGCCCGCTTCGAGCGTGGCCGGGAACGGAAGCGCCAACTGCGACTTCACCGGATGCGCGGTCACGTGTCCAGTGATTGTGCTGTCCGGCAGCCGATGTACGTAGTACTCGTCGGCCCGCCACGACGGAACCCACGCCGATGAGATCGTGAGCTCGCCGAGCCACTTCACCGAATACGCGCCAACCCACCCCGGGACCAGCAGCCGCACCGGTGCGCCGTGAGCTCGGGGCAGCGGCTCACCGTTCATCTCAACCGCCAGGATCGTTGTCGGATCGAGGGCCTTGTCGAGAGGCAAGCACATGCGTGCGGGTTCGCCCTCGGTGTTGTCGACGTCGAGCCCTTCGGGCGACACCCACGCCGCTTCGTCAGACCAGCCGGCCAGCTCGAGCACCGAGCGCAGCGTCGGCCCCTTCCAGCGGGCCAGGCCCATGCCGGACAGCACCCATCCGGTGTGCGCGTTCTCGGCCGGAATCTCGTGGCCGTCGACGAGCGTGAACAGGCTGCGGCCGTTCCCCGCGCATTCGATCCACGCCGACTGCTCGATCTGGGGAAGCGCCATCAGCTCGTCCCAGCTCAGCGTGATCTCCGCGCTGGCGGCGTCGCCACAGATCCTGAGCATCCACTCGGCGGTGGCGATCGTGGGCGCGTCGCTGCCGCTGCATACGAAGAAGCGGTCGATCGGCGTTTCGGTCGTGCCCAGGTCGGCCTCGACCGGTTCCAGGCTGCTCGTCAGCATGACGAACCCAGCCGCGTCTTTGCCATAGTCCCAGTCGACGTGATCAGTCATGGCCCGAGAAGTTAGCGGAAGCGGGCCTCGTCGATGACGGTCTCGGCATCGAGGAACGCGGCCAACAGATGGGGCGCCTGTCCAAGCATGTAGCCGTCGAGCGCCGTGCGATACATGCGCAGGTATCCGTCACCCCAGCTCATGTCGGTGTTGTGGCTGATCGGCATGAACGCGTTGAAGCCCATCTGATCGACCAGGTACCGCAGCCGCTGGTTCGTCTCACCCAGGTCGAAGCCGAACGGCGATATGTACAGGTCGACGTCGCCCAGGACCGGTTTGATGTCTTCGTTCCAACGGTCGCTGTCGTAGACAAAGCGCCCATAGGCGACGTTGGGGCTCCGTAGAGCGTCGTCGTGGGTGTAGCTGTGGCTGGCGAAATCCCAGCCGAGCTCGCGCAGCCGAGTTGCCACCTGCTCGGCCGCCGTCCGGCGCTGGGCAAAGTCGGGCTCGTCGACCTGGTCGATCGAGATGTCGTAGCCGAACACGCCTTCGTAGCCGGTCAACGCGATGATGCCCTTGGCGCCGCCCAGGCTGAACTCGGGATGGTCCCAAACGAAGCGGTCCAGGATCGGCATCGCATCGCCGTCGAGCGTGAGCCGCTCGGTGCCGTCGACGTCGGTCATCACGGTGGCGACGTTGAGTTCGCTGTCGATCTCGAGGCGGTCGGGGAATCCGTCGGGTGCCATGTAGTCGTAGTAGGAGACGTCGTCGATCGACAGAACCAGGGGGCGCTTGCCCGCGGGAAGCAGCAGGGGAGTCGCCTCGATCCCGGCCTCGGTCACGCGGTACAGATCATGGACGTCGACCAACAGGTAGTCGTTGGCGTAGAGCTGTTCCAGGGCTCGCTCGAACTCGAGCTGTGTGATCATGAACAGGCGGTAGCCGGCGTCGCTGTAGTCCCCGTCGAAGACCCGATCGGTGTCGGTGATCAGCGAGTGGATGAACAGGTGGGGCACCGAGTCGGTCCACTCGACCGCACCGTCGAGTTGGTTGGCCCAATGGCGAATGGCGCCATGGCGATCGAGGAGCGCGGGGCGTCCGGGGTACCACCGCAGCAGCCGGTCGAGTTCGGCAATGGCGTCGTCGAAGTCGCGTGCGGTCGTCAACTGGTCGACGCGGCGCAACCGATCGGGATAGGTCTCGGCCATGGCGAGTTCGAGGTTCGGAAACGCCGCCCGACCTCGTTCCTCGATGAGCTCGTGCGCTTCGTCGTAGATGAACGTCGCCTCGGTCCAGTCACGGTCAGCGAGTGCGCGCTCGAGGAGTGCCCAGGTCAGCGGGTCGGGGCGTGGCGTCGGGATCGGTGTCGGCGTCGTGGTGGGTTCGGGCGGCGCGGTCGGTGTCGAAGCCACGGCGGTGCTGGTCGGGGTTGGCGTGCCCGCGGCGGCGGCCGCTTCGGCAGAGCTGGCGCGCCCGGGTGCGTTGTCGCCGATCGTCGGGCCGACCGTGAGCGCGACGAGGATCAAGCCCGCCGCTGCGAGCCAGCCGGCAGTGCGACGCCGCTGTGCCCGTGATCCGCCGATCCGCACAGCTGCAACTTAGGTCGGTGGGGCTGCCGGTGCCATCGGAGCCCGGCGCCCGCCCGGTCACGACGGCTCGAGCGCCTGGCGTACTGTCTCGGTCGCCCTCGTGAACTGCCCGGTCGTCTCGTACCGCGAGTGCCCGTACGCCCGGTCGGCGTGCGGATCGTCACCGTCTCTGAGCGAGCCCTCGCCGGGGTCCTCGACCAGGTGGTTCTCTGCTCCGGGGATCGGGTGAGCGATCGGGTCGGTAGCCCGATACAGGTTGACCCACGCGTCGGTGCGCGCCTCGGCGAGCCTGGCGAGTTGCTGCAGTTCAAACACGGCGGGAAACGCCTGGGCGTACAGGTGCCCGATCGGCGATCCGTAGGTCAAGAGTGCCATCGGCGGGTGGGTCATC
>CALLPT010000301.1 GCA_938015575.1 uncultured Acidimicrobiales bacterium | reverse complement strand
CCGTTCATCGTCATCGACACGCTCATCTGGTCGAGCGGGATCTCATCGAACAGGATCTTCATGTCCTCGACCGAGTCGATCGCGACCCCGGCCTTGCCGACGTCGCCGACGACGCGGGGATGGTCCGAGTCATAGCCGCGGTGCGTGGCCAGGTCGAAGGCCACGGACAGACCCATCTGGCCGGCCGCCAGATTCGCCCGGTAGAACGCATTGGACTCTTCGGCGGTGGAGAATCCGGCGTACTGCCGGATCGTCCACGGACGATTCGTGTACATCGTGGCCCTCGGGCCCCGCACAAAGTTGCCGCTGCCCGGCACCGATCCAAGATGCTCGACGCCGGCGAGGTCCTCTTGGGTGTACAGCGGCTTCACGTCGATGCCCTCTGGGGTCGACACGACCAGTTCGTCGGGGGATCGCCCCTTGAGCTCACGCTCGGCCGCGGCGCGCCAATCTTCGATTGTCACAGGTCCTCCTGGTCGTTCTGTGTCGAGCCTAATTGGCGGCCCGGCATTGCCGAAGTCCGCCTTTGCGGGGAAGAGCGACGCTGTGTGAACTGACTGTGAACTATTGGCCGAAGGCACGAGCGAGTGCCCTCGGAGTTTCTACAGTGCGGTGATGCGCGTGCGGTCGTTCGAATTGTCGGGAACCCAGGATGGTGATCTCCGCAAGCTGCATGACCACCTTCTCGAATCCGGCGGGTTCGAGTTCCGGGCCGGCGGCTCTGGCTTTTTCGTCGTCGTCCGCGAGCGTTTCGTGGCCGCGACCGGCTCGGCATTTGCACAGATGATCATGGCCGCTCGCGAAGACGACACCATCAATGTCGATGTCGTAGTCGCCGGTGGACGCCCGGACGCTGATCGACACCTGGCCGATCTCCAGAGGGCCACCGACCTGGTGCGCGGCTTTGCCGAACGCCATCAGCTGTCGGCACTCGATATCTAACGGCGGCCAGGAAAGCGATTGATGGCAACGCTCAGAAGCGCGCGAATCGTGTTGCGTGCGGCCTACGGTGTCGAGCCGTGACTCGAGACCTCATTCTTGGCGTCGACATCGGCGGAAGCGGTATGAAGGCGGCCCTCGTCGACCTTGAGCAGGGGGTGATGGCATCGAAGCGCCATCGCGTGAAGACGCCGCGTCCGGCCCGCCCCGAGGCGATGGCCGCCGTCTTCGATGAGCTCAAAGCGCACTTCGACTACCGCGGTCCCATCGGTTGCACGTTTCCGGGTGTCATTCAGAATTCGGCGATTGTCAAGACCGCCGCGAACCTCGACGCATCATGGGTCGAGGTCAACGCGGCCGACCTGTTCGGTACGCCCGACAGCCCGGTGACGCTGATCAATGACGGCGACGCCGCCGGCCTGGCGGAGATGGAGCATGGTGCTGGCCAAGGCGTGGCGGGCACGGTCGTGATGATCACGATCGGCACGGGCCTGGGCACCGCAGTGTTCACCGATGGCCATCTGGTGGCCAACACCGAATTCGGTCACATCGAAATCAATGGCCTCGATGCCGAGACCCGAGCGTCGAGCCGGGTGATCGACGACTTCGGACTCAGCTTCGAGCAATGGGCGCCTCGGATGCAGACGTATCTCGAGACGATGGAACAGCTCTTGTGGCCGAACCTGTTCATCTTGGGCGGCGGTATCTCCAAGCAGTTCGAAGAGTGGAGCCCGCTCATCTCGATCGAGACGCCCGTGGTCGCCGCGAGCGGGCGCAACGGTGCCGGCATCGTCGGAGCAGCCATGGCCTCGGTGCTGGCAACCGACGGCCACGAGGCCGGCCAGCCCGAGCGCGCCCGTGGCGCCGGCTGAACCGGCGCCACGGAGCGAGTTGTACCACCGGCGGCGCCGGGGTCAACGGTTTAGAGCTTGCTGATCACCATCTCGCAGCTGGAGACGTCGACGCCGCCGCCTTCTTCGACGTCGAGGCTGGTGACGACACCGTCCTCGATAATCGCGGCGTAGCGGCGCGAGCGAGTTCCGAGACCGAAACCGGAGCCGTCCATGACCAGGCCCATCGCTTCGGTGAACTCACCGTTGCCGTCGGCCAGCATCATGATGTCCTTGGCGCCTTGCTCGGCGGCCCAAGCGCCCATGACCCACGCGTCGTTGACCGAGATGCAGGCGACCTTGTCGACGCCCTTTGCGGCCAGCTCTGCCTCGTTCTGCACGAAGCCCGGCATGTGAACCTTGGAGCAACCCGGAGTGAACGCGCCCGGAACGGCGAACAGCACAACCTTGCCGGTGCCGAGTACGTCGCCGGTCTGCACCGGCGTGGGTGCTCCCTCGTCGTTGAGGACTCGGACCTCGATATCGGGGATGTTGTCGCCTACCGAAACTGCCATGGCTTCTCACTTTCTTGACAGACCCCGGTCGGGCTGCCTTTGTCCAGCACGCATGCTACTCGTGCCCTTTCCGAAGTGATTAGCGTTGCGGCGATGTGTTCTGCGGCTTGCAGGACGTACGCCTGCCGAAGGATCTGCACCCATGACCGAGCTGCACTGGAAGTCCGCAACCGAACTCGCGGGGCTGATTCGTGCCGGTGAGCTGAGCTCGCGTGAAGTCGTCCAAGCGCACCTCGATCGGATCGATGCGACGAACGGCACGCTGAACGCCATCGTGACCCTGACGGCCGAGCGAGCGCTCGCCGACGCAGCGGCCGCCGACGAGGCCCAAGCCCGTGGCGACGCGCTCGGGGTGCTGCACGGTGTACCCATCGCTCACAAGGACCTGGCCGATACGGCCGGGGTGTTGACGACCCATGGATCGCCACTCATGGCCGACCACGTGCCGACCGCCGACGCGCTCGTCGTCGAACGAGCCAAGAAGGCCGGGGCCATCTCGATGGGCAAATCGAACACGCCCGAGTTCGGCGCTGGCTCACAGACCTTTAACGAGTTGTTCGGCGCGACGACGAACCCCTACGACCCGGCCCGTACCTGCGGGGGATCTTCGGGAGGCGCGGCCGTCGCACTCGCAGCCGGCATGGTGCCCCTGGCCGACGGGAGTGACCTGGGCGGTTCGCTGCGCAACCCGGCGTCGTTCTGCAATGTCGTCGGCTTCCGCCCGACGCCAGGTCGCGTGCCGTCGTGGCCCAAGGCCGATGCGTGGACCTACCTGTCGACCGAGGGGCCCATGGCCCGGTCGGTCGAAGACGTCGCTCTCTTGCTGTCCGCCCAAGCTGGCCCCGACCCTCGTAGCCCAATTGCGCTTGAAACCACCGGCAGCGCCTTTCGGCCTCCGATCGCCGAACCCGATGACGGCCTGCGCGTCGCGTGGGCCCCTGATCTTGGTGGGCTTCCGATCCATGCCGATGTGCGTGCTGCGCTTGCCGGTGTCCCCGATGTATTCGAAGCGCTGGGCCATCACGTGAGCGAAGACGTCCCTGACCTTTCGGGTGCCTTTGAGATCTTCGACACGTTGCGTGCCTGGAGCTTCGCACTGGGCCTTGGCGGACTCGTCGACACCCACCGTGACCAGATGAAAGAGACGCTGATCTGGAATGTCGAGCGGGGCCGCAATCTCACCATGGAACAACACCACCAAGCGTCGGCCGCCAAGGAGCGGCTCTATCAGCGGGTGGTCGAGTTCTACCGCCGCTACGACGTGCTGCTTTGTCCCGTCGCCCAGGTACCGCCGTTCCCGGTCGAGACCGAGTACGTCACCGAGATCGACGGCCACGAGATGACGACCTACATCGAGTGGATGCGGGTCTGCACCGACGTGACGGTCATGAACGTCCCCGCGATCTCGGTGCCGGCTGGCTTCACCGACGGCGGGCTACCGATCGGTCTACAGATCGTCGGACCGCCCCGTGGTGACCAACTCGTTCTTCAGGTGGCACGGCAGTTCGAGCAGGCGACCCTGGTCGGCGAGCGGCGCCCGCCTCTCTAGGTCCCGGCGTCTGCCAAGGTCGCGAGCATGCGCTCGCTACCTTTCGGCGCGTTGCTCCAGGTCAAGCTGCGTCCGTGCTCGGCCAGTCGCCGTTTGGTGTCGCGAAGCGCTTGGATGGTCGCGTCGTCGATGAATGGCGCCTGCGCGAAGTCGACGTTGACGTTGCGAGTGCCGTCGCCGGCCTCTTCGAGGGCGACCGTGAATGTGTCGTCGGTTCCCATCCACATCAGCCCGGTCGGCGTGACCGTGACCAGGTCTGCTTGGTTGCTGCGGTCGACGGACAGACCCTGCCAGAAGTGAAGGGCGACCGTGAGCACTACCCCCAACACCACGGCTCGTTCGACCCGCGGTGCCGCAATCAGGGTCGCGGCGAACACGATCCAGGCCAGTGCGGCCTGGTAGGCGTCGCGCCGCCAGAGACCAATCAGCAGTCTCGGCTTGATCAGCGACCATGCGGCGCCAAGCACGATGGCGCCGAGCACGGCCCGGGGAAGCGGCTCGAGGATTCCGGCAAAGGGCAGGAACGCAAGCACCACCAACCCGGTAACTCCGCCGGCCCACCGCGTCGTGGCGCCTGCCAGCTTGTTGACCGAGCTACGTGAAAAGGATCCGCCGACTGGATAGCCACCGGCGAACGACGACACCGCGTTGGCCACGCCTGATGCCATGAATTCGCGGTTGGCGTCCCATCGCGTGCCGGTTTCGTTGGCAAACGTGCGGGCGATCGAGACGGGTTCGGCGAAGCCGATGAGTGCGATCACGAGCGCCCCGGCGAGAAGCGTCGGAATCTCGTCCCAGGGCAGGTCGAGGCTGAACGGAGGTAAGCCCTCGGGCACATCGGCCACGGTCGCGGCCCCATAGTCCAACACCAACGACCATGCGATCCCGATGATGACGGCAATCAGCACGCCGGGGAAGAGCGGATGGAGCTTGCGGCCTCCGAGAAAGAGTGCGACCGTGATCACGGCGAGCAGGATCGACTGCACATTCCAGTCCGCTGGCGAGGTCAAGGCTTGCCAGGCCTCGCCGAGAACGCCGTCGTCGCCGGCGACGAGGCCGAGTGCGCGCGGCAACTGTGAGCTGACGATGAGGATTGCTGCGCCGCTGGTGAAGCCGGTTATGACCGGAAGAGCGATGAGCCGGACGACTCGGCCAATGCGCAGCAGGCCGAAGGTGAAGCGAAAGACGCCGACCATCAGTGCGAGCAGCGCGGCCAGCCGCGGCAGCTGCGCCGGGTCGTCGGAAGGTAATGCCGAGAAGGTCAAGAGGCTTACGACGGCCGTGGGGCCGGTCTGCAAATACGGCGACGACGCGAACAGGCTGAACGCGAGCAGTGGGAACGCGGACGCGAACAGACCGAGATACGGCGGCAGGTTTGCCAGCTCGGCATAAGCGAGCGACTGGGGGATCAGGACCAGCGCGACGCTGGCGCCCGCCAGTGCATCGGCGATGCTCGGGCGAGGGAGGTCGAGGCCGGCCATCACTTTGCACCGTAGGCCGAACTTGTCGCCTCGCGGTCCGACCGCATTCCGCGGCCGATTGTGTCCAGCCGTCGACTAGGTCCAGCGATTCCGTACGACGAGGTCGTCGAGTGCGACTCGGGTGCGTTTCAGGGGGCTTTCGGGGTGGTCGTCGACGGGATAGCCGAGCGTGATCACCATGCCCATCGACCAGTCTTCGGGCAGCCCGACCGCGTCCCGAGCCTTGTCCTGGTGTTGGAGGGTGACCGGGCAGCTTCCGACACCTTCGGCGTGCGCGGCGATCATCATGTTCTGGGCCTGGCGTCCGACGTCGAACATGCGAAGTTCCGCAGTCGGCGAAGCGAACCCCACGATGGCGGCCGAGGAACCAATCCACGAGGAAAAGTCACCGGCCTCGACGAGGGCATCTTGGACCGCCTGGTCGGTCACCACGATCAGCCGATTGACCTCGAGATTCTTCGCGCTACCCGCCATACGACCCGCCTGAAGGATCCGATGCATAACGTCGTCGGCGATTGGTTGCTCGGTGTACACGCGAAGATCACGCTTGGAGATGATGGCTTCGTAGGGGGTCATGGCGACAGTGTGGCCGATCTAGTCGGCGAGCCCATAAGGCTGGCCCCAAAGGTTGTCGTAAACGACCTCTTCGACCGGCAGACGCGTGAGCTTGGTGTACTGCTTCTCGCGAACGGGCCAACCAACGGCGACGAGAGCGCCGACCGCGATGTCGTCGGGGAGGCCGAGCAGTTCGGCGACCGCGGGCTCTTCGGCGGCGAGCAGGGTCGTTAGCGCCGAGCCGAGGCCTTCGTTTCGGCAACCGAGCAGCACGTTCTGGACAAACGTGTACAACGAACCGCCACCGACGATGCTTTGACGGTCCAGCTCTTTGTCCGTCACCGCAAGTGTCCACAGCTCGATGCAGCAGACGAGCAGGGCGGGGACTTCGGCGAGCTGTTTGGCAAAGTCGTCGGTTCGGGTAAGTCGATGTTGGGCATTGGCGGCCGACGACATGCGCTCATCCCTTTCGCCCGTCTGAAAGCCGACGATGCCCTCACGAGCGTGTTCGAGATACGCGTCCCACTGGCGGCTGTGCAGGTCGGCGACCGCTCGCTTGAGCGCAGGGTCGGTGACCACGATCGTGCGCCAGCCCTGACGGTTCCCACCTGACGATGCAAACCGCGCATGGTCGAAGATTCGGTAGAGCGTTGCCCGGTCCACCGGCTCGTCGGTGAAGTACCGACACGACGGATTCGTGCGCATTGCCTCGTAGAGCTCCATAGCGAGAAGCTAGATGCTCGGCGGCACCGGGCCGCCATTGGCGTTCAGTCGAGCTGGTTCAAGACGCGTTCGAACTCACTGGGTGAAATCAGCGAGCTGATATCGAGATCACGAATTCCCTCGAGGCGCAAGATGTCGCCAAAGGTCAATTGGTCCTCGGGGTCGAGTTCGTCGATGGCCGGCAGCAGGTCGAACAGGTCGGCATCAGGAATCGTCAGCAGCAGCGCGTCGATGTCGAGGTCCTCGATCGCGCACACGGTCTCGCTGAACTCGCAGGTGTCCTGCGTCGGCTTCAGCACGAACCAGCCGCCACCGACGAACACGATGCAGATCAGGCCAAAGGCCACCCAGGTGGGCAAGGTCCGCCCCGGCATCACCGGCTCGATCGGCAGTTCTTCGCGAGGGAGCCGGTCGTCAAGCTCGGTGACAAGGCCGGCAAATGACTTGCCACGACGAGGGGACTCCATCGCGAAGCAACGTAGTGCGAACCGTTGGGCGGCGAAAGGCGGAAACGGGGTATCCGTCGATCGGCTCACGTCCGACGCCGGTTTCGGCCACTCTGAGTGGCCGTCGGCGTTGGAGCGGTGACCCGGCTGCCTGGCTAGTCTCGCGACGTGAGCTTCCCGCAACGCCGACTTCGCCGTCTCCGCCGCACCGAGGCCCTCCGGCGGATGGTTTCGGAGAACCATCTGCGGCCCGACGATCTGGTGGCGCCACTCTTTGTGCGAGAGGGCATCGACACGCCCCAGCCGATCGGTTCGTTGCCGGGTCAGTTCCAGCACACCCGGGCGTCGCTGCGTGCCGAGGTTGCCGAACTCGCCAGCCTCGGTGTGCCAGCCGTGGTGTTGTTCGGCGTGCCCTCGAACAAGGATCCCGAAGGCTCCGAGGCTTGGAACCCCGACGGCATCGTGCAGCTTGCACTCCAGGATCTGCGAGACGACCACGGCGACAACCTGGTGCTGATCGCGGACCTTTGCGTCGACGAGTACACCGATCATGGACACTGCGGCGTGCTCGATGATCTGGGTCAGCCCGACAACGACCGCACCCTCGAGCTGTATCGCAAGATCGCGATCGCTCAGGCCAACGCGGGCGCCGACATCGTTGCCCCGTCGGGGATGATGGACGGGCAAGTTGCGGCGATCCGCCAGGCGCTCGACGACGATGCGCACGAACAGATTGCCATCCTGGCCTATGCGGCCAAGTACGCGACGGCGCTCTATGGGCCATTCCGAGATGCCGTCGACGTGACGATCGTCGGGGGCGGCAACCGCAAGGGCTATCAACAAGACGTTGCCAATGCCCGCGAGGCAATGGAAGAGATCCGTTCCGACATCGCCGAGGGAGCGGACATGGTCATGGTCAAGCCAGCGATGCCGTATCTCGACGTCATCGCTCGGGCCCGCGACGAGATCGATCTACCCATCGCCGCCTATCACGTGAGCGGCGAGTACGCGATGGTGCACGCTGCGGCCGAGCGCGGTTGGCTCGAACTCGAACCGGTCGCCTTTGAGCACACCCTGGCGATCAAGCGAGCGGGCGCCGACCTGATCCTGACCTACTTCGCTCGCATGCTGGCCGAGGCAATGCAGTGAACCATCGCGCCACGTCGTGACCGGCCTCTGGCCGGCGCTTCGGCCCCAAGTCGAGATCGATCCGTCGATTGGCGATCTCGAGGGTCTCTGGGATCGCTTCGAGGTATTCGAAGCCTTGCATCACTCACAACGCATTTGTAACCCGATGGATGAGCGCGAGTTCGCGGAGCTCGTCGCGTTGTTGGATCCCGCCGGGCGTGAGCGGTGGCTCGACATCGCCTGCGGCTCGGGCGAGCTTCTCATTCGAGCCGTCGAGCAGGGCGCCAACGGGGCCGTCGGCTTGGACCTGTCACCCTGGATGCTCAACAGTGCCGCCACCGAGGCCGAACGTCGTCTCGACCGTGCCCAGTGGCCCAGATGGGTGCTCACCGAAGCGGCCGCATGGCCGGTGGGTCCGACGAGTGACTGCGTCACGTGTCTGGGTGCCGACTGGATCTGGCATGGGATGCGAGGCACGATCGCCAACCTTGCGGCCCGCGTTGCGTCGGGCGGTGTGGTGGCCTATGGCGGTCCGCGGCTCAACTTTGGGGCGGATCCAGACCATGTGTCGCGGGCGTTCGGGCAGCTCGAGACGGTCGCCGATGTCGAGACTGAGCTGGCCGCCAACGGGCTTCGTGTTACCGCCAGAATCGATCCGGGCGAAGCCGGCTGGCTGAGCTACCTCGAGCGTGGTCGACGAGATGCCGAGGCCTGGGCGCGCCGGTATCCCGGCGCGCGCGCTGAGCGCTGGCTCGGCGAACACCAGGATTGGGTGGATCACTTCGAGCGCGACCGTGAGGTCGTCGGCTGGTCGGTCTGGGTGGCAGAGTCGACGATCGCCTAGCGGGCGTTGAACTCCCGAACGGCGACAGGGTCCGGCTCGGGCCGGCCACGTCGGCCTAGTTTGAGTGCTCGTCCGCACCGCACCAAGGAACCAATTCGATGCGTGAGCCCGCCTACGTACTTGACCTGCCGCACATCTATTCCGGCAAGGTGCGAGACATCTATGACGCCGGCGATGACCAGCTGCTCATGATCACCTCCGACCGACTCTCGGCCTTTGATGTCGTGATGGACCAACCCGTGTTGCACAAGGGGCGGGTGCTGACCGCAATCTCCGCGTACTGGTTCGACCTCTTGAGCGACGTGGTTTCCAACCATCTCGTGTCGACCGATGTGGCTGACGTGCCCGCCGCCGCGTCGATGCCCGAGCTTGCCGGGCGCATCATGTTGACCAAGAAACTCGAGATGTTGCCAGTCGAATGCATCGTGCGCGGCTACATCACCGGCTCGGCGTGGAAGGAGTATCAGGCGAGCTCCACGATGCACGGCTCGCCGTTGCCGCCCGGGCTGCGCAAAGCCGACCGGCTCGCTGAGCCGGTGTTCACACCGTCGACCAAAGCCGACGATGGCTTGCACGACATGAACATCTCATTCGATCAGGCCGTCGACGCGGTCGGCGCCGAGCTGGCCGAGCAGATGCGCGACGTGTCCCTCGAGCTGTATCGGCGCGGTGCTGCGGTTGCGGGGGAGCGCGGGATCATCATCGCGGACACCAAATTCGAGTTCGGCCTGCTCGACGGCGAGCTCGTGGTCGCCGACGAAGTGCTGACCCCCGATTCGTCGCGGTTCTGGCCCGCCGACGAGTGGAAGCCCGACTCGACCCCGCCGTCGTTCGACAAGCAACCGGTGCGCGACTATCTCGAAACGCTCGACTGGCCCAAGACCTACCCGCCGCCGACACTGCCCGACGAAGTCACGATGGCGGCGACGAACCGCTATGTCGAGGCCTACGAGCGGATCACCGGTCTGCGGTTCAGCGAGTGGCCCGGCGCCTGAGCGTTCTGGCTATGGCTACTCGGGTGTCGACCGGGTCGACGCCCGCTCGACCAGCGTCGGAGCGATTGCTTCGTGGCGGCCGCCATCGGGGGTGTTGTCAATGCGGTCGAGCAGCAGCTCGGCGGCGCGACTGCCGATCTCGGCTGATGGCTGACGAATTGTGGTCAGACCAACCTGGCCGAACCCGATGAACGGGGCATCGTCGTAACCGACCAGCGACACGTCGCTCGGCACACTGAGCCCGATGCGCTCAAGCTGCAACCAGACACCGGTGGCAATGAGGTCGTTGCCAGCGAATACCGCGTCGGGCATCGATGCGCGTTCGGCGAGCACGACCGCAGCCTTGGCCCCCGCCTCGTGCGTGAACTCACCGGCGACGACATCGACGTGGGCCCCGAGGCCAACGTCGCGCATCGCGATCTCGTAGCCCTCGCGGCGCTCGCCAGCGCTGGCACCCTCACCGCCGTCGATGTGCACGATAGAGCGATGTCCTTGGCGATGGAGGTGGTCGACGACCAGGCGGCACCCGACGTGTTCGTCGACGCGGACGCTGTCGAGCAGATCGCTCTCGATCTGGCGGGCGATCATCGCGGTTGGAACGCGCCGGGCCAGGTCAAAGATCGGGGCCATCGAACCGCGGGCGCCCACCAGGACGATGCCGTCCACCTGCAGCTCGTTGAACGTGACGGCGGCGGCCACGGTGCGTTCGGCATCGCGTGCGCCGTTCGCGATCATGAGCTGGTACCCGTGCTGACCGAGGTGCTGTTCCACACCGTCGATCACGGTGCCGAAGAACGGGTTGTGCAAATCGTCGACCACCGCCCCGATGGTGAGTGACTTACCTTGGGCAAGGTTGCGGGCCAAGCGGTTCGGGCGGTAGCCGAGTTCTTCGGCGGCCGCGAGGACTGCGGCGCGACGGGCGTCGCTCACATTCTCCGCGTCTTGGAAGACAAGTGAGACCAGCGAGCGCGACACCCCCGCTCGCTGGGCGACATCTTCCATCGTCGGCTTGGCCTGCACTTCTCGCCTTTCTCGGGCCCGACGCCAGTGGTCGAATGCGCCCGTTCCTCTCAAGAGGGTAGGGGTGACGCTTGACACGTCGCTCCATTGATGGCAGATTACCCATCGTGTTGGAGCGCTCCAATACGCAGGAGGGGAATCACTGATGTCGACCGGCGCCGCGGTGGCTGCCACGCCATTTCTGCAGCGACTCGCTGCAGCGCCCATCTCGTGGGGCATCTGTGAAGTCCCCGGATGGGGCGCCCAGCTGCCGCCTGAGCGCGTCCTCGACGAGATGCGTGAGTTGGGGTTCGCAACGACCGAGCTCGGGGCCGCCGGCTATCTTCCGGAAGAACCAGCGCAGCTCCGGACGCTGCTCGCCGAGCACGACCTGAGCTTGTGTGGAGCATTCATTCCTGTGGTCGTCCACGACGCGGCCGAGGCCGAAGCCACCCGCACCGCGGTGCGAGAAGCGGCCGAGTTGCTCACCGCAGCCGGGGCTACCTATTTCATCAGCGCCCCAGTCATGGACTGGGATTGGGGGCCCAAGCGCGAGCTCAGCGACGACGAGTGGGCACATGCCTACGCACTGCTCGACGAGATCGAAGACGTCTGTACGGCACAAGGCCTCGTGCAAGCCGTGCACCCGCACCTCGGCACGTTGCTCGAGCGAGATCACGAGGTCCAGCGGGTGCTGGACAACACCCGTGCGGGCTTCACCCTCGACACGGGCCACCTGCTCATCGGGGGCTACGACCCCATGCAGTTCGTGGAGAATCACTTCGACCGCATCACGCACGTGCACCTCAAAGACGTGGTGATGGAGCTGGCCATCCCTGTCCTGAACGGCGAAACGCCGATCATGGACGGCGTGCAACAAGGCATGTTCTGCAACCTCGGCGCCGGCGATGTGCCGATCGGCGAGGTTGTGCAGGCCGTCGAAGGTCGTGGTTTCCGCGGCCTGTATGTGATCGAACAAGACGCGGCAATTCTTGGCGATGTACCAGCGCCAGGGACCGGCCCGAAAGACGATATTGCGGCTAGCGTCGCGTATCTGGCGGGACTACCCCTTACGGGGGATCTCGCCGACGTAACACCAACAATGGAGGGGAACTCCCAATGAAGCGAATGAAGTGGCTCTCGCTGCTGCTCATCTTCGCACTGTTCGCAGCTAGCTGCGGCAGTGACGATCCGATCAGCGATGCCATCGACTCGGCAACCGACGCAGCTGGCGATGCCGCCGATGCTGCAACCGACGCCGCAGAAGATGCTGCAGAGGCAGTCGAAGACGCCGTGACCGGCGACGACGACGAAGAAGCCATGGCTGAAGAAGAAGCCATGGAAGAAGAAGAAGCCATGGCTGAAGAAGAAGAAGCCATGGAAGAAGAGGCTCCGGCCGAAGAGGAAGAGGAAGTCACCCTGACCCAGGGTTCTGACCTCACCTTCCACATGATCACGCACTCCGACGATGGCCCGTTCTGGTCCGTCGTCAAGCGCGGCATGGACGCAGCATGCGCCGCCCACGGCGTCGAATGCGTCTGGATGCCGGGCAACAACGACCCAGGCCAGATGGTGGTTGACATCGAGACCGCCATCTCCGAAGGTTCCGCCGGTATCGCAGCATCGCTGCCGAGCCCGGATCAGCTCATCGGCCCACTCCAGGACGCCGTTGCAGCCGGGATTCCGGTCTACACCCTTAACTCGGGCCTCAACGACTACCAGACCATCGGCGCTACCACCCACATCGGCCAGAGCGAAGACGTCGCTGGCCAGGGCGCAGGCCTCCGCTTCAACGCACTTGGTGCAACCACGGTGCTCTGTGGTCGCCAGGAGCAGTCGAACGTCGGCCTCGAAGAGCGTTGCGGCGGTCTCGCCGAGACGTTCAGCGGCACCGTGATTGACGAGTTCGTCGGCCTCGACGCTGACCAGACCGAGCAGATCAACGGCATCAAGGCCGTCCTCGAAGCCAACCCAGAGATCGACGGCTTCCTCGGCGTTGGCCCGGTCATCGCAATGTCCGGTCTGGCAGCTGCCCAGGACCTCGGTCGTGACCTCATCGTTGGTGGTTTCGACATGACGCCTGAACTCCTCGATGCCATCGAGGCTGGCGACATCGCCTTCACCGTCGATCAGCAGCAGTACCTCCAGGGTTACCTGCCGATCGTGCTCATGTACCTCGAGGCCACCAACGCCAACCAGGCTGGCGGCGGTCTCCCCGTGCTCACCGGTCCTGGTTTCGTGACGCCTGACAATGCTGCAGCCGTCAAGGAATTGTCCGCACAGGGCACTCGCTGATTCACTCGTCGGGCGCACGTTTCGTCGTGCGCCCGCAGTGAAGAAGCACCAGGCGCGAGCCTGACTTCATTCGACATCGCCGGGACCGAGTTCTGCTCGGTCCCGGCGGGTGTCGCACAGCGCTCATAGCGAGCGCACGGCGCCCTGCATGGGCGCAACCATCTGAGGGGCAACGAGGGGGAACACGTCACGATGAGTGACACCACGGCGGACGCGGGTCCGCAACCACAGGAGGGGTCGGCGCAATCTTCGTCGGCGCCCGACGAACGCCTGGCTTATCGGGGCGTCTTCCAGCGGATGCTCATCCGCCCCGAGATCGGCGCCGCCATCGGTGCGGTCGCCATCTGGGTCTTCTTCTGGGCCGTAAGCGTGCCGTTCGGCAAGGCCGGCGGCGCAGCATCGATTCTCGACGTGGCTTCGTCGCCGCTCGGCATCATGGCGGTCGCCGTCGCCATGCTCATGATTGGTGGCGAGTTCGACCTCTCCACCGGCGCCGCAACCGGCGCTTTCGGCATCTTGCTTGTTCTGATGGTGCGAGATGTCCTGGGCGACTCCGGCGGTTGGGGGCTATCGCTCTGGATCGCCATCCCACTGTCCTTCCTCGCCGCGTTGCTGCTCGGCTGGTTCAACGGCACCGTCGTTGACCGCACGGGGCTGCCGAGCTTCATCGTCACGCTCGGTTCGTTCTTCGTGTTGCGCGGCGCAAAGCTCGGCTACTCGAAGCAGATCGTCGAACAGATCCAGGTCGGCCGGCTCGATCAGCTCCTGCTTCAGGCCGACCAGGAACGCCTTATCGGCTTGCGCGTCATCGACGAAGCCGAAGGAGCACAACAGCAGGCGCTGCTGGACTCGGTCGGTGTCACGATGGACACGCCAGTTCCTGGGCTCGAAGACGGCAACGGCACCTTTGGGGCCCTGCTCGATGCGGTCCGCAACGCGACCGCCAACGACAACGCTCGCCAACTCGAAGAGCTTGCCGAGCTCAGCCGCCCGTTCATCGATCGCAGCGACAAGGGCTACTCGACCCTGAACGACATCTTCGCCTTCGAGTGGATTCGTAACGAACACATTTGGGAGTGGCGCGACTGGGGTTACACGATCGGTGTCGTCGCTGGTCTGTCCCTCATCGTCCTGGCGCTCTATGAGCTGCAATTCAAGCGTCGTGCCAACATCGGCACCTCGGGCGTGCTCCCGGTGTTCGGGGGGCTCGTCGTCACCGCCGTCGGACTCGTCATCTTGGGCGCGGGCACGATCTCGCGTCCGGACAATCTGCTGGCCGCGGGAATCATCGCCGCAACCGGCTTGGCCGTCATTGCGGCCGGCGCCTTGACCGTGCGGCGCTATCTGCATCGCTTCAGCGAGGGCTTCGGCGACACGATCGCGAGCCTCGGTCGCGGCGCCATGGCGCTGCCCGGCATCGTGATCGCCAGCGTCGGCGTTGCGATGCTGCACCGCACCGATTCGGTCGGGGGCAACACGATCGGCGCCCTGCTGATCGCCGCGGGCATGCTCATCGGCCTGGTCGGATGGGGCATGGGCCGCTACGAGCGCATCGGCTCGCTCGGCTCGATGACCGACGACCTCGCCGATGCCGCCGCCGACCTCGATGACGAGGTGACCGATTCGTCGAGCTCGTCGTTCGCGACGCCGCTGATCGTCGGCGTCGTTGCCGCCGCTGTGGGTGTGCTGCTGGCCTGGCGGATGGACTCGTCGAACAGCACCGATGTCGTCGTCGAGTGGAGTCTCAACGGCTGGCTCATGTTCTTCATCGCCCTGGTCGTGTCCGTTGGCGCGGGTATGTATTCATCGATCCGAGGCGAACGGGTCGCGTCGGAGCTGACCGCAGGTGACACCGCGACCTCACGGGCGCTGGCGGTGTTTATCGGCACGGCTCGGCGGCGCCTGGTGACCATGGGCATTCTCAGCTTCTTGGTCACGATCTTCTTCTTGGACCAAGCAACCGTGCAGGGCGCTCGAGCCATCTTCTTCGTCATGTTGATCGGCCTGGCGATGGTGGCGTTGTCCTCAGCGGTCGGCCGAGCCCGAACCACGCGACCGGCGATGGGATCGGTCTTGCTCATCCTGGTCTCGGTCGGTTTGGCCGGGCTGGCGTTCTTCGTGCGGGCACAATCGACCGGGCCCAAGTTCCGCACCCAGGCCTTCTCCGTGCTGCTGGCGATCGCTGCGCTCGTGCTCGTTTGGGCGTTGGCCACGATGATCTTTGCGGAGCGGAACCAACACGATGAACGCGCCGACGGCTTCGGCCGCACGTTGGCCGTCATGGGCTCGTTGGCTGTCACGTTCGGTCTCGCCGTTCGCTTGCTCGCTGTCACCCAGGCCGAACTCGATGCCGAGATCACACAGACCAAGTTCAGCGTGCGTGTGCTCTGGTTCCTCGCGTTCACGGCCATCGCGACGTGGGTGCTCGGTCGAACGAAGTTCGGCAGCTGGACCTTTGCGGTCGGTGGCAACAAAGACGCCGCCCGCCAGGTCGGCGTGCCGGCCTCTCGAACCAAGACGCAGTTGTTCATGCTCACCGCGGGCGCAGCCTGGCTCGTCGGTGTGCTGCTGTCGTTCCGGTTGAACACGATCCAAGCAAGTACCGGCGATGGCGAAGAGTTTGAGTACATCATCGCCGCGGTGGTGGGTGGCAATGCGTTGACCGGCGGACGTGGTTCGACACTGGGCGCCGCCATCGGCGCCTTCATCATGGCGATGTCGGTCCAGGGCATTCCGTCGGCGAGATGGAACTCAGACTGGCGGTTCGTGTTTGTGGGATCGATCCTGCTGCTCGCCGTGATTGCCAACAACTACATCCGGGCCCAGGCCGAAGCATCCCGCTGATCGACAGGACAGGAACAGAACCATGGCACTGCTCGAACTCCGCAACATCTCCAAGTACTACGGCAACATCATCGCCCTGCAAGGCGTCACCACCGAGGTCAACGCGGGCGAAGTGACCTGCGTGCTCGGTGACAACGGCGCGGGCAAGTCGACCTTCATCAAGATTCTCGCGGGCGTGCACCAACACGACGACGGTGACTTCTTGCTCGAAGGTGACCCGGTGCGATTCAACTCACCACGCGAGGCCTTGGACCGGGGTATCGCCGCGGTGTATCAGGACTTGGCGATGGTCCCGCTCATGTCGGTGTGGCGGAACTTCTTCCTCGGTTCGGAACCGACGAAGGGCATTTGGCCGTTCGAATGGATCGACCGCGCTGGCGCCAAGGACATCGCCAAAGAAGAGATGGCCAAAATGGGCATCGACATTCGCGACACGGAGCAGGCCGTCGGCACCCTCTCCGGTGGCGAGCGCCAGTCGGTCGCCATTGCCCGGGCCGTCTACTTCGGCGCCAAGGTCCTCATCCTCGATGAGCCGACCTCGGCCCTCGGCGTGAAGCAGAGCGGCGTCGTTCTGCGCTACATCGTCGAGGCCGCCAAACGCGGTCTCGGTGTGATCTTCATCACCCACAATCCGTCGCACGCCTATCCGGTGGGGGATCGATTCCTGATCCTGAATCGCGGCAAATCGATGGGCAACTTCGCGAAGAGCGAGGTCACCCAGCCGGAGTTGACCCAGCTCATGTCCGGTGGCGCCGAGATGGAACAGCTGCAACACGAGCTCGAAGAGGCGATCGCGTCGAAGGACAGCGCAGCCCGAGATCGGGCCTCGGCGAGCTGAACCATGACCAACTCGATTCCTCAAGTGCTCACCGTTGGACGGGTGAGTGTGGATCTCTACGCCCAACAGTCGAACGCGAACGCCACCGAGATCGACACATTCAAGAAGTCCGTCGGCGGTACGTCGACCAATGTGGCCGTGGCCGCGGCCCTGCTCGGAGTCGAGGCCGCGACCTTTACCAAGGTCGGTGACGACGAGTTCGGCGAGTATGTGCGCCACGCGCTGCGCGAGACCTTCAACGTCGACAGCCGCTGGGTCGGCACCGACTCCGACCTGGCCACACCGCTTGCGTTCGCCATTCTCGACCCGCCTGAAGACCCCCGCATCATCTTCTACCGCGAACCGTCGGCGCCGGATCTCCAGATCATGCCCGACGAGATCCCGGCCGAAGTCATCGAGCAGGTGCCGGTGCTCTGGATCCCCGCATCGCGCTTCCACGCCGAGCCGAGCGCGACGACCGTGCGCACGCTGCTGGAACTGCGCGGCCGGCGAGCCCACACGGTGCTCGATCTGGATTGGCGCCCGATGTTCTGGGACTCGATGGAGCAAGCCCACGCGGCCATCAGCCCGATGCTCGACCACTGCACGATGGCCGTCGGCAACCGCACCGAATGCGAAGTCGCCGTGGGTGAGTCGGACCCGGACAAGGCAGCCGATGCGCTTCTGGATCGCGGCCTGCGTGCCGCGATCGTCAAACTCGGCGCCGACGGGGTCATGGTCGCGACTGCGGATCGACGCGAGGTGATACCGCCGTTCCTCGTCGATGTTGTGTGCGGGCTCGGCTCCGGCGACGCCTTCGGCGGGGCCCTCGTGCATGGGCTCGTGAACGATCTCGACCTGGCCGAAGCGGTTCGCAACGGCAACGCAGCCGGCGCCATCGTTGCGGGCCGACTCATGTGCGCTGACGACATGCCCACACTCGCCGAAATTCAAGAACTCCGAGCTCAACGCGAAGGAACCGAACAAACATGACGTCTGAACTTCGACGCCTCGGGGTCGCAGTCATCGGCTTCGGCTGGATGGGCCAGGCCCACAGCCGCAGCTATGCCCGCATCCCGTCGCTCTTCCCTGACCGCACGTTTCAACCCGAGCTTGTCGTGTGCGCCGACAACCTCGCCGAGCGGGGCGAAGAGGCGGTCCGGTCCTTTGGCTTCAAAGAATCGACGACCGATTGGCGCCAGGCAATCGAACGCGATGACGTCGATGTGGTGACCGTCTGCTCGCCGAACATGTTGCACGTGGACATGTGCATCGCAGCCGCCGAAGCGGGCAAGGCGGTCTTCTGTGAGAAGCCCGTGGGCGGCACGCCAGAACAGACGGCCCAAATCGAGGCCGCCGCCCGGGCCGCGGGCGTGATCACCGGCGTCGGCTACAACTACCGCTGGGCGCCGCTCGTTCGCTACGCCAAGGAACTGATAGACAGCGGTCGCCTGGGTGAGATCACGAACTATCGCGGGCGCTTCTTCTCGATGTACGGAAGCGATCCGCTGGGCCTGCTGTCGTGGCGGTTCGAACACGACGGCGCCGGATACGGCGTGTCGACCGACATCTTGAGCCACTCGATCGACATGGCCCACATGCTGATCGGCCCGATCGATCGTGTGACCGGGCTTCGCAAGACGTTCATCCCCGAACGCCCGATCCCTCAGCCCGGCGGCACCCACTACGACCGCGGTGCTCCCGGTGATCCCACGGGACCGGTCACCAACGAGGACTACGCCGGGTGCTTTGTCCAATTCGCCAACGGCGCGATCGGCAACTTCGAGGCATCGCGTTCCATCATCGGCCCCCAGAGCCAGATGGCGTTCGAGGTGCACGGCACCAAGGGCGCGCTGTCGTGGAACCTCGAGACGATGAACGAGATGAAGCTGTTCCTCGTCGACGACGAGTTTCACGATGGCTATCAGACGGTCTACGCGGGGGACCGGTACCCGTTCCACGGCAACTTCGTGCCCGGCGACGCCAATGCGATTGGCTACGAGGACCTCAAGGTCATCGAAGGCCATGAATTCCTGCACGCGGTCGCAACGGGTGAGCAGCACGAGCCCGGCTTCGACGAGGCAATCGACTACGTGAGCGTCCAATCCGCCTTGATCCGCTCCTGGGACAGCGGGAACTGGGAAAACGTCACCTCGATCCGCCAGACCTGACCGGCCGATCCACCAGAGCAAGGAAGAACCTGATGGAAACCGTTCGCCTGACTACCTCCCAGGCACTCGTCCGCTATCTCATCGCCCAGAAGAGCGTGCAGGCCGACGGGTCGATCGCGCCATTGTTCGGTGGCGTCTACGGCATCTTTGGCCACGGCAACGTGACCGCCCTTGGGCACGCGCTCGAACGGGCCAAGGAGCAGCTGCCGACCTTTCGCGGCCAGAACGAGCAGGGCATGGCCCTGGCCGGCGTCGCGTACGCCAAGGCCAAGCGCCGTCGCCAGATCATGGTCGCAACGTCGTCGGTCGGGCCGGGTGCGACGAACATGGTGACCGCCGCCGGCGTGGCCCACAGCAACCGGCTTCCGCTGCTGCTGATCTCGGGTGACTCGTTCTCGAGTCGCTTGCCCGACCCGGTGCTCCAACAAGTCGAGCATTTCGGGGACCCGACGATCACGGTGAACGACGCATTCAAATCGGTCACCCGTTGGTGGGACCGAATCACCAAGCCCGAGCAGCTGGTGAACTCGCTTCCGCACGCCGTGCAAACGATGCTCGATCCAGCCGACTGCGGCCCCGCGTTCATCGGACTGCCCCAAGATGTCGGCTCCGAGGCCTACGACTTCCCGCTGCACTTCTTCGACGAACGCGTGCACGACATCGCCCGCCCACGAGCGGACCGTCAGGCGCTCGACCGTGCCGTCGCTCTGCTGCAGCGTGCGAAGAAGCCGCTGATCGTCTGCGGCGGTGGCGTGCACTACTCGCTGGCCGAGGCCGCCTTGGCCGACTTCGCGACCAAGCACAACGTGCCGGTCGTCGAGACGGTCGCGGGCAAGGCCAGCCTGCGCTGGGACCACCCGATGTACGGTGGCGCAATCGGCGTGACGGGCGGAACCGCCGCGAACGCGCTGGCTGGCGAGGCCGATGTCGTGCTTGCTGTCGGTACGCG
>CALLPT010000300.1 GCA_938015575.1 uncultured Acidimicrobiales bacterium | reverse complement strand
CCGTCGGCGCAGGCGTCGGGCCGTCCCCGGTCGGTGTTGGCACCCGGGTTGGCTGCGCGTCGACCGTCGGCTCGAGCGGCGCAGGCGTCGAGGGGGCGTTGGTCGCTGCAGCGCTCGTCGGACCAGGCTCGGCTTCGAGGTCCAGGTCCGGTGCGGCGGCCGCTGCCGCGCCGTCTCCCGGCACGCTCGTCACCGGTGGCGTGGTCGCCACGGGCGTGACGGGCGAGGGAACGGGCTCGGCCTGCAAGGCAAGATCGTCGGTTTCGATGCTCGGCCCACCGCCTTGGAGTCGACCCAGATCGGCCCCGAACGCAACTACGAGGGCACAAGCGCCAGCAACCGCCACCGCGGAACGTTTCGCGAGCCGACGCCGGCGGCCCCGTTTCCAGGCCCCGTGATAGGTGGGGACCGGATCGACAGAAGCCAGCCCGCGACCAGCGGCGCGAACCGCATCTTCGAACGGATCAGTCATGCATATCTCCAAGCTCAGCCCGAAGTCGTTTGAGCGCCCGTGCGTACCGGCTCTGCACCGTGCCGGGGGCGACGCCGAGCGCCTCGGCCGTCTGTTCAATCGACCAATCCTCGACGAGACGCAGCACGATCACCGATCGGTGTTCAATCGAGAGCGAGCGCAGCGCGATCTGTATCCGGTCCTGGAGCTCGAAGTCGGGTGAGTCAAACGACCCGGCGACCGGGACCTCGTCGGTGATGACTTCGCGTCTGCGTTTGCGAAATCGGCTCGTCGCCCAGTTCATGGCCACCCGGTAACACCAGCCCGCCGGATTGTCGTAGTGCTCGATCCGATCCCATCGCTCACAGGCCCGAGCCATCGCTTCTTGAGCTGCGTCTTGAGCGAGCTGCGCGTCGCCAAGCGATGCCGTCAGCGTGCGCGAGAGGGTGTGAATGTTGCGTTGGTAGAACGTGGCGAACGCGGACTCGCGCGAGGTCGCCACGGTCACGAACCCGGTGATTGCGATGTCCGGCACAGCGCTTCCAAACTCAAGCCTCTTGGCGAGTACACGCACGAGGACCTTCGATTGGTCCCTGAGCGAGCAAAAAGTCTGGGTGCCCACGCGACCGGCCGATGGAACAGTTCCATCAGCCGTCGCCGGTCAGCGCTTTGCTTCGGCCGCGATCCGCTTCTTGGTGGCCGCCCAACTACAAATCGGGCAGGCACCCAGGTCGTGGTTGCGCGCCGGGCAGTAGTCGCGTCCGAAGAAGATGATCTGCAGGTGACGGTCGTTCCAGGTCTCTTCGGGGAACACCGCCTTGAGATCCTTCTCTGTCTTCTTGACGTTGGACCCGTCGCTCAGGCCCCAACGATCGGCCAGGCGATGGATGTGGGTGTCCACGGGAAAGGCAGGCATGCCAAAGGCCTGCGACAGCACGACGCCGGCAGTCTTGTGCCCGACACCGGCAAGTGATTCCATGAACTGCCAGTCCGGCAGGATTTCGCCGCCGGCGTCGAGAATCTGGTGGGCCATCGTCGACAGGTTCTTGGCCTTGGTCGGCGCCAGACCGACCTCGCGGATCAGCTCAAGGATGCGGTCGGGGTGTAGCGCCGCCATCTTCTCGGGCGTGCCGCCCTCGGCGAACAGCGCAGGCGTGATCTGGTTGACCTTCTTGTCCGTCGTTTGGGCCGACAGTGCCACGGCAACGGTGAGTGTGTACGGGTCGGTGTGGTCGAGGGGCACCGGGATCTCGGGGTAGAGCTCGTCGAGGATCTCGCCGATCTTGTGGGCCTTGTCCGCTCGCTTCATGTCAGGCGAACACCAAGATCAAGACCACGATGACGATCAACGCCAACAGCGCGGCCGGGATCAGGCGTTTGAACACCGCGCCACCGGCGACATCGAGCAGATCAAGGGCGTCGTCATCATCGATGTCGTCCTGAACCGCATCGGCCGCCACCGGCGCCGCTTCGACCAGTCCTTCGCCTCCGTCGCCGCCCGTTCCCGCCAGCCCTGCCTCCCCCTGGTCAGCGGCGGCGCTGGCGGCCGCGATGTCTTCGAGCGCGCCCGTGCCCTCGAACTTGGTTTCGAGACAATCAGCGAATTGGCCGAGCAGCTTCTCGCTGACGTCTTGCATGACGCCCCGACCGAACTGAGCGACCTTGCCGGTGATCTTGAGATCCGTGCTGATATCGACGCGTGTCTGGCCGTCGATCTCGTGCATCTCGGCGGTGATCAGCGCCTGCGCGTTACCGGCGCCGCGTGAGTCTCGGCCCTTGCCGTCGATGACGGCTCGATAGTTCTCGTCGTCGCGTTCGACGAATTCGGCACTGCCCCGATACTCGGCCGTAACCGGCCCGACCTTGACCTTGACCGAACCGGAGTACACGCCGTCGGTCTCATCGGTCAGCTTCGCTCCGGGAAGGCACGGCGCGATCCCCGGAATGTCGGTGAGCATGTTCCATGCCTGTTCCACCGGCGCGTCGATGGTGAAGCTGTTGTCGATCTTCATCGTTCCCTCTCGCTTCGTCGGCCAGCGGGACCGACGACGCTCCCAGTATTGCCGCTTCGCGGGTTGCTCGGGTGCCCATGGCGGGCGGGATTCAGCGCAGAACGGCGGGCGAGTCCGCAGCCGGAAGGAAGAGCTCGGGTTCGGAGCCGGCAGCGATGTCGAGCATCCAGATATCGAACTGCGGTTGCACGGCGCCGCCGTCGTCGCCGTCGGGGTGGATGGCGTACAGGATCGTGTCGTCGTCGAGCCACTCAACCTGATCGTCGACGGATCGGGTCTCGCCGAGCGTCCACTGCTCCCCCGTCGCGATGTTGACGACGGCAAGGGCAAAGGAACCGTCGGGCAGGGCTTCTTTGAAGACCAGATGACGCCCGTCGGGCGAGATCGACGGGCAGCTGCCGATGTAACCGGTCGGCTCGAGGGTCTTGCGGCTGACGCTGCCGGTCAGGATCTCGGGTTCGTCGCCGAAGAAGCCAGTCACGTAGAAGGCGTCGTTGTCCGCGAAGCTCACTCCCCAGAATTGCCGGTCGGCGGCGTCGTAGCCAGGCTGGTCACTCAGCACCTCGAACTGCACCAAGCCAACGAGCGCAGAGCGTTCTTCGACCTTGTCGATGGTGACGATGGTTTCGGTCTCGCCGCCGATGTCGCTGTAGCTGGTGCCGGACACGAAGCCCGTTGTGCTGGCCACCAAGCCGTCGGGGGTCAGCCGGGCGCGACTCGGCAATGGACTGGCATAGCTACGGACCTCGGGCAGGTCGGTGCTTGCCAGCGAAAAGAACTCGGTGCGAAATGCTGCGGCCAGAACGCTCTCGTCTTGGCTCAAACACACGCCTCGATTGGCGGCCACATGCACCCGCAGGCACCGTCGGTCAAAAAGCTGGCGCGACCCGTCGGGGTTGCGCACGGCGAGTCGGCCGTAGTCGTCGCCCGGCACCCGATTGATGGCCAGGACGCTGCCGGGGGCCAACTCGAGATCACGAGAGAGACTGTCGTCCGTTCCGTCAAACGCCGAACCAAGTTCGGCCTCGTGGATCGCCGCCTGTTGGTCAGCCAACGCGGATGTCTCGAACGCCTCGATCGCCGCCTGGGCGCGAGCTTCGCGCTCGGCGATGTCCTCGTCGACTCGACCCGAGGCGAACACGAGATACCCAACGCCGAGACCGATGAGAGCCAGGCCCCCAACAACGATCGCCAAGATCTTCGAGCGGGTCACGGTGTTCGCGTCGGTGGGAAGGTCGGTCATGCGACGGCTCTCGTGTCGGGGAAAAGGCGGACGGCGAACAGGATTGCGACGAGCAACGCCGCGAGATAGATGGTGAGCGCTTCGCCTCGGCCCAGGCTTTGCCACAAGAGACCGAACAGGCCGGCCGAGGCCATGCGGGCGACGGCGATCACGACGGTGATCAGCGCGATGCCCGAGGCGCGAATCTGGCTGTCGACGAGTCGAGAGGCCATGGCCGAGACGACACCATCGGTCGCGGCGTAGTAGGCGCCAAGAAGGCCGAGACAGGCCAGGCTCACGGCGAGCGACAGCTCACTGAAGCCGAGGAGCAGGTACACGACGACCAGGAATGCGTGTCCCGTGATGAAGACGGGCCGGGTTCCGATCCGATCGGCCAGGCGACCCACGGGAACCGCCAGCACCAGGTAGACCACGGCGGTGCCGACGAAGAGCAGCGGGAAGTAACGGGCGCTGAGGTCGGTGGTGCGCTGGATGACCAGGTAGACGAAGGCATCGCTCACGGTGAACAGGCTCAGGCCGGCGACGCCGATGGCCAGGCGGCGCATGCCGGGCACCGCAAGCACGTCGCGCCATTGGTCGCGTATTGCCGGGCGGGTCCGCTTTGGCTCGGCCTGCGGCTTCTCCTGCGCAAACGTCACGATGATGGCCACACCGATGACGGCAGCGACGGCGCTGAGCACGAAGACTGCGTCGAACGCGCCGGGTGCTTGCGAAAGCACCACAAACGCGATGAGTGGGCCGAGCAGCGCGCCTGCCGTGTCGAGGCTTCGGTGGACGCCAAAGGCCGTCGCCAGCCGGCTGGGGTGGGTTGAGAGCGAGATCAGGGCGTCGCGCGGCGCGGTACGCAGGCCTTTGCCGACGCGGTCGGCGAGCAAGAACGGCACGGCCGGAATGGCAGCCACGAGAGCGCTGGCGACCAAACCCAGACGCGTGGCGGCCGAGATCGCATAGCCACTGGCTGCGGTTCGTTTGTGGTTCTGGCGGTGGTCGGCGATGCTGCCGCCCCAGATACGAAACACCGCATTGGTTGCCTGATAGCCGGCCTCGAACAGGCCGAAGCCCAGGATGGAAAAGCCCAGCGAGGTGGTGAGAAACAGCGGGACGACCGCCAAGACCATCTCGGAGGAGATGTCGCTGAAGAAGCTCGTCAGGCCAAGTGCGATCAGGTTTTGCGACAGCACCCGCGTGGGTTCGATACCCGTGGACGTGGCCGTCCGTTCAGGCGCGTTTCGAACCGACGGATACACCCTGTCAGTATCGGCCGAATGGCCTATCCATTGAGGTCACGGGGCCAAAATCGTGATCGTTGGTGGCGCGGCATTGAGGGCCTCGATGGCAAAACCGGCCGCCGCCTTGTAGTTCGCCATATAGGCCTCGACTTCGGCCCGGGGAATGACGTCGTCGATGTCGTCGAACACGCCCCCGCACCGCTCGTCGACCAGGCCGAGAATGCCCACCGGCCCGTGGCCTCGATTGCGCAACACCAAGGCCGACAGGTCCTCGATCAGGTCGGCCTCGAATGCCTCCAGCGCCGCGGGTTCGACCCCAAAGTCGAGGAGCTTCGCTCCCATCACACGGGCGTCGACGATCGCCTGGCTGGCGCCGTTGGAGCCAACCGGGTACATGACGTGAGCCGCATCGCCGATGAGACAGGCCCGACCGTCGACCCACCGATCGGCCGGGTCACGATCGACCATCGGAAACTCCCACACAGCGGGCGCTCCCTGGACCAGCGCGGGGATGTCGAGCCAGTCGAAGTTCCAGTCGGCAAACTCGGCCAGGAACTTGTCGACGTCGACCTCGGTGTTCCAATCCGACGATGGTGTGCCTTGGCTCGTGTCGAAGGTCAGCTCGGCGATCCAGTTCTGGAGCTGCAACCCGGTTGCCGCGTCGACGGCCGAGATCGGATAGTGGACAAACCGTTGCTCGAGCGAACCGACCAACGTGAACGACGCGCCGGTTCGGATCGCGGGACCTGGCGTCGCCCCACGCCACAGAACCTGTCCTCCCCAGTGCGGCGGGGGTTGATCAGGGTGCATCTGCTGACGCACGGCGGAGTGCAGCCCGTCTGCGGCGATCAGCAGGTCGCCATCGATCTCAACGGTTCCGCCGTCTCGGGTATCGACCGTGGCGACGATCCGATCCTCGAACTGGCGATAGCCGATCACGCGGTGCGCGGTCTTGACGGCGTCGGCGCCCATCCGTTCGAGCACCGCTCGGTACAACAGCATCTGGAGTTCGCCGCGATGCACCGAGTATTGGGGCCAGCGATAGCCGGCATCGCGACCGCGCGGTTCGGCCCAAACGTCGTTGCCGCTGCGCCCGACGAGGGCCCATTCGCGAGCCTCGATCCCGATGCCGTCGAGGTCGCCTTCGAAACCAAGGTCGTACAACTCGCGTACGGCGTTGGGCTGCAGATTGATCCCGACCCCGAGCGGGGCCAACGAGCGCACGGACTCGAGCACGACGGCAGGCACCCCGATCTGGTGGCACGTCAGCGCCATGGTGAGTCCGGCGATGCCTCCGCCGGCGATGAGCACCGTCACAGAGGCCGAGGCTAGTGCGGAGCGCCCATGTAGGGCCCAACCTCAGCCGCAGGCGTCGGCCCCATCGGAGCGACAGCCATCGAAGTCGATGAACGGACGTGGAGGTGCCGGAACGGTCTCGGTGTCGCGGCGAACGACCGAGGCACGGGACTCGGTCGCCGCGCTTGTCTCGGCCCTGGCGCTGATCGTGGGGCGATCCGTTTCCAAGGCGGGCACGGTTGCCGGGCACATGATCGTGCCGTCCGGATGCAGCAGACACGGAAGCGGCCGCGGTTCTGGGAACGGCTCCGGGAGCGGAACCGGGTCTGGTTCGGGTAGTGGTGCTTCGGGTAGGGGCGCTTCGGGTAGGGGCGCTTCGGGCAGCGGGAGAGGCTCGGGGATCGGACAGAGCAGATCGACCGCACCCCAGCAAGGGTCGGGGCATCCCGCAGGTGACACGTCGGCGGTGCCAGAGGACTCCGTTGGGGCCGCGACGTTGACGGTGATCAGTGGGCAAGGTCCGGGGCAGTAGCCAGCATCGTGCAGGCCAACCTCGTGCAGGCCAACCTCGTGCAGGATGGTCGGCAAACACGGCTCCGGACACCACACATCGATCGCCGGACCACCCAAACACGGCTCGGGGCATTCGGGCGACCACACCTGCAGCGACGGCTCGTCCGCCGTCAGGTGCACGGGACACGGGTCAACGATCCCGACGTGCACGTAGGCCTCGAAGCCGTTGGCGTTGATGATCGCTGGCCCCGGCTGCGCCCACTCTGGCACCGTCACTTCGATCGTGAAATCAGGCCCGGTGACGACGGCGAGAACCTCGGTTCGCTCGCCTATCCATGACAACGTGACCTCTTCCATCGGGATGAGTTCGATTCCGGCACAGGAGTGCTGCGGAATTGGATTGCCTTCGGCGTCGTACGACTCTTCCCACGGATGAACGGTCATGTCGTTGAACCCATACCCGCGCACCGTGAGCGGCCGTCCCGGTTCAAGGGCATCTGCGGCACCGACCTCGAGCATCGGTGGCGCGACGGAGCACGCAGTTGCGTCGGGTGTTCGAGCGAAGATCGTGAGCATCGAGGCGACCAGGGCGATCACCACGACGAACAGCGTTGTCCTGGTTCGTTGCATGCACTGCAGACGCACCGGGTGCGCCCTATGGTCCCTTCGATCGGAACTTCTTCCGACCAATCCACGATGGAGGCATCTTCGTGCTGCGCCACTGCGTCATGTTCACCTGGTCCGACGACGTCACCGACGAGCTCAAAGCCGAGGTGTCCGCGGGCCTCGACGGCCTGGCCTCGCTTCCGGGGGTCGTCGCGTATCGTCACGGCCCCGACGCAGGCATCAGCGACGGCAACTGGGACTATGTCGTCGTTGGCGACTTCGACACCACCGAGGCGTACCAGAACTACGCAGCCGACCAGGGCCACCTGGACCTCATTGCCGAGAAGATCCGGCCGTTCATCACCGGCCGGGCGGCCGTCCAGTACGAGATCTAGCCAGTACGAGACCTAGCCAGCACAAGATTTGGCCATGACTCAGCCCACGACGGCCGAAGTCACGCGCCCGCCGTCGACCTCGATGTTGAGTCGATCGGCGCGCCCGCCGGCCACGGGTGGGTAGACCAGGCTGTCGCGTCGGGCGACCCGCACGAACGAGAAGCCACGCTCCGCCGCAAGCTGCACCGCGCCGGTCTCGCTCAGTCCCAGGAAGTCGGCATTCGACGGGACCTGCGGGGCGGCAGCAGGAGCAGCGACGACGTTGACCGTGCCGCACGGAATAGCGCCACGGGTGCCGTTGAGCTCCCACCGCAGCGTGACCGCATAGTTGCCCGGGCTCGTGTAATACGCAGAAGAAACCGGGTTCGGGTCCAGCGTTCCGTCCCCATGTTCGAACGCGTAGCGGACCGGGATGGTCGCCGGATTCTGGGTGGCCGTGAGCGTGATGACCTCGCCGACCTGGATCGTCCGGTTCGGGATGATCGAACAACCGACCTCGATGATGCCGGCCGCGGGTGGTGGCGCCGTCGCGGTCGGACGCGGAGGAACCGGTGTCGGCGTTGGGGGCGTCCGCACCGCGGGCGCCGGTCGGGGGACCGTCGTGGGGATTGCGGTCGGGATCGCGGGGACCAGTGTTGCGGTCGGAGCCGGAAGCGCAATCGGTGTCGGGGTCACCGTCGGCGGTGGTCGCCGAGGAGTCGGCGTGGCGGCCGGGGTCTCGACGGTCGGCGTTACGGGCGGTGCCGTGGGCGTCGCGGCGCCAGTCCCGGTCTGCGGCGCGGCCGGCGTCGAGGTCGGAGGTGGCGGCACGAACGTGGGCGGGGGCGGGACCGTCGCTACTTCGTCAGGCGCAGATTGCCCACCGCATGCGCTCAACGAAAGGACGATCCCCACGGCCACGCCGGCCGCTAGGAGCGGAAAGCGAAAAACGGGGGGCACGCACTACCAGACGCACGAAGCAGCCGTTTTGTTCCGCGGAATACAAAATTCGCTCAGCCGAGCGATGCAACCGTCACGATGCCGCCATCGATTTCGAAGTTGATCCGGTCTCGACGGAAGTCCGCGGTGCCCGGGAACTGCTCGTCGTCACGGCGCACGATACGGACCTCGAGCACCCGGGACTCGGCCAAGACGCTCGCATCGGCCTCGCCGAGGCCGACATAGTCCCCTGGCTGGAACGCGCCGGCGCCAACGCCGCTGACCTCGATGACGCCACACGGCACTTGCCCGGCGTCGTCCGCACTTTCCCACCGCATTGTGACGACATAGTTACCCGGAGCCGCGTAGCGAACGATCGACGAGTCACCGATGTTGATCGTGCCATCGCCATGGTTGAAGGTGTAGGCCAGACGCGGACTCACCGGTTCCTGGACTGCGCGGAACGTCAAGAGGTCTTCGACTCGCACGGAGCGTGACTCGGGATCAACTTCGCAGAACACGGCGATGTCTGTGGGCCCGCCGGGCGTCGGCGTGGGGGTCGGCGTCGGCGTGCCTTCGGGCGTTGGCTCCGGCGTCGCCGTTGGATCGGGAGCTGGTGTCGCGGTCGGGGCCGGGTCGCGGTCCGGGGTCGGGGTCGCCGGGCGTGGGGTTGCGGTTGGTTCCGGTTCCTCGGTCGGCGTCGGAGGAGGTGTTGATGTTGGCGCGACTGTTGGTTCTTCGTCAGGCAGCGGGATCGCGGTTGGGGCCGGCACCTCGGTCGCCGTCGGCTCGACCTCGATCGGCGCGGTGGTCGCCACCGGCGCGTTGGTTCCCGAGGTCGGCGCCGGGAACGGAAGCGCGGCAGCCGTCGTTGTCGGCTCGACGGCCACGAGTACTCGCTCGGCCGCACTCGGTGTGTTGCCACAGGCGGCCACGAACAGCGCAGCGACGAGCGTCAGTACTCCAACATGGCGCCAGCGCCCACCAGAACACGCGTAGTCCGAGCTGTGCATCGGAGTTGATCGTAGGCCCTCACGATGCTCCGACCTGTCTCTGGGTCAGTCGATCCGATACTTGTCCCGTAACTGACGGGCGATCACCAGCTTCTGGATCTCGCTCGTGCCCTCGCCAATGATCATGAGCGGCACGTCGCGGTAGTACCGCTCAACCGGGTATTCCGACGTGTAGCCGTTACCGCCGTGGATGCGCATCGACTCGAGCGCGATCTCGGCGGCGACCTCGGAACAGAAGAGCTTGGCCATGCCGGCTTCCATGTCGGCGCGAATGCCCTGGTCGAATTTGCGCGCCGCGCTGTGGCACATCAGGCGCGCCGCCTCGAGCTTCGTCGCCATGTCGGCCAGTTTGAACGCGATCACTTGGTGGTCGTAGATCGGTCGGCCAAAGGTCTCGCGCCGCTGGGCATAGTCCATGGCCGCTTCGAACGCGGCTCGAGCCACCCCGACGGCCCGGGCCGCGATGTTGATCCGGCCGAGTTCGAGCGCCGAGAGCGCCGCGTTGAGGCCGCGCCCCATACCGGCCTGATCACCGAGCATGTTGGCCGCAGGGACCCGCACGTTGTCCCAATGCATCTCGACGGTCTCGAGCCCCCGATAGCCAAGCTTCTCAATCTTTGCGGTCGTGACGGAGCCTCCAGCCGTGGGCGACCACGACGGTCCCGGCTCCTTGTCGACGATGAAGCAGCTGATCTTGTCGTCTGGTGTCTTGGCCATCAGGCCGACGATCGCGGCCCGCTCGCCATTCGTGACCCACATCTTGGTGCCGTTGATCACGTAGTCATCGCCATCGGGTGTTGCCCGACACCGTAGAGAGCGGGTGTCGCTTCCGGCATCGTGTTCGGACAACGAGAAGCACGCCCGCTTCGCCCCCGTGGCCAGGTCCGGCAGCCATTGCTCGCGCTGAGCTTCGGTGCCGAATCGCACGATCATCGTCGACACGATGAGATGAGAGTTGAGCACGCCACCTAGGGACATGAAGCCTCGCGAGATCTCTTCGATCAGTCGCGCGTAGGTGAGGTGGTCCAATCCCAGGCCGCCGTACTCGACAGGAATCACGCACCCGAACAGGCCAAAGGCCTTCATCTGTTCGACCATGTCGTGCGGGAACTCGTCGGCGAGTTCGTAGCGCGACGCGTTCGGGATGACCTGCTCGTCGACCCACCGAGCGACGGTCTCGACGATCTGATCGGCGACGTCGGGATCGACCGCGGGCGGAGCGCCGTTGGTCACCGCTACGCCTTGGGTGCCAAGGTGCGGTAGCCGCCGCCGTAGAAGATGACCGGCTCGTTGGCCGGCTCAGCGGCTTCGAGATGCGTGACATTGCAAAGGGCGAACTCGTGATCGCCGGCCTCGACGACTTGGTGGGGCGTAAGCGTCAGCCACGCTGTGCACCCGGCGATCTTGGGCGCCCCATCGACAACCGACCAGTCCAGACCGTCGAAGCGCTCGTCGAGGTCACGCATGCAGTTGTTGCTGACATCGATCTGGTCGGCGCCCAGCACGTTCACGCCGAGCACGTCGGCGGACTTGAGCAGGCCCCACGAATATGAGTCGGTCGTGCAGAAGAAGCCGGCCAGTGGCGGGTCCAGCGACACCGATACGAAACTGCCGATGACCATGGCGATCGGCTTGTCATCGACCATCGCGGTGACGACGGTGACCGTGGTGGGAACCTGGCCCATCACGTTGCGGAAGTGCTTCGGATCGATCTCACTCATGGCGGAGAAGTTAGTGCACGAGCGCCCGGCATCCTGTGGGCGCCATGATGGAACGGTGACTTCGCTCCCCCGTTTCTCGGTTTCCATCAGTTCGACGCATGTGGCTGATGGACCCCGCCGCATGATCGAACGTGCGCGAGTGGCCCACGGCGCCAGCTTCGCCTCGCTGACGATCGGCGACCACCACGACATGCCCGTTCCCTACGCCCAGAACACACCCATGCTCGGACGCTTGCTGGCCGAGTGGCCGGGTCGACCGGCTGGCTGCCTGTTTCTCATGCCGCTGTGGCACCCCCTGCTGATGGCTGAACAGATCGGCACGCTCGCCGCAATCCACCAGATCGACGCACCCGGCGAGCGCTTCATCGTGCAGACGGGCATCGGCTGGGGCCAAGCCCAGTTCGACAACTTGGGCGCCGACATGCGGACCCGTGGGAGCTACATCGATGCAGCGATTCCGATCGTCAAGGCCCTGCTCGCGGGCGAACAGGTCGACGACGAGGCGTTCGGGCTGCGCGGGGCTCGGGTTGGCTTGCGAGCCGACGTCGATTACGACTGGTGGATCGGCGGCACCGCCCCGGTCGCCCTCGACCGAGCTGCCCGCGAGGGCGACGCTTGGTATGCGGCGCCCGGAGCGAGCGACGCCGATCTTGGTGCCGGCATTGCCCGCTACCGGGCCGCCGGCGGGCATCGGGTGATGCTGCGGCGCGACGCAGTGGTGGCCGCGACGGTCGAAGAAGCCACGGAGCGGGCCGAGGCCATCGTCGCCGCGGGCTATCGCGGCATGACGGTCGACCAGCTACTTGTCGGGTCGCCAGCGTCCGTCGCCGAGCGGGCGCGGGAACTGGCCGAACTCGGCGTCGACGAAATCGTCGTGCGCTGCGCAAACCGAGCACAGGAGCAGGCGCTCGAGACGCTGGAGCTACTCGGCACCATCCGGTGACGCAACCATTGCCTTGACCCGGTCGAGGAGCGCGGTGTTGCCGATGGCGCCGACCCGACGTTCCCAGGTGCCATCGGCAGCAACGAACACCATCGACGGTTGCGACGTGATGCCGTACTCCCGCCACAGCGAGGCCGGATCGTCAAGCACGTGCGGAATCCTGGTGCTCATCGAGGCGATGAAGTCCTGCTTCTCGAAGTCATCGCCCTCGGCCGCGTTGGGCACGCCGATGATCGGCACATCTACGGGTTGTCGCGTGACCCACGCGACCGCCGATCCCTCGGCCTTGCAGGTACCTCAATGGGCGCCCCAGAACCACAACACATGCGGTTCACCTTGGGTGGCGGCCAACGCGTCACGTCCGGTTGGGACGGCCTCGCGTGCGACCACGTCGCCGACCGCGACAGCAACCTCGTCGACCGGCGCGGCCCTCGCCGTGCACCCCGTCGCCACCGCGGCGACGAGGAGCAGCAGGACAAGGCGGCGCATCGCCGCAGGCTAGTGCTGGCACTAGACGCGCGGTTCGCGGGGCAAGCCCAGCACGCGCTCGCCCAAGATGTTGCGCATGACGTTGCTGGTGCCGCCCATGATCGTGTAGCCGGGCGCGTACATCAGGCCCGCGGTCACATCGCTCCAGATCGTCGCTTGAGGCCCAAGCACCGTGGCCACGAAGTCGGCCACGCGCATCTGGTGTTCGGTGCAGTACGCCTTGGTCGCGGCGCTGAAGCTGGCCGGAGCTTGCTTGAGGACTTCGCGGTAGACCAGCAAGCGGCCGATGCGATAGCCCATCTCGAGCTTGGCGATCTCTTGGCGCACCAGCGGGTCCGACGTGTCGGCTGCCTCGAGCGCCATCTCGTACAACGCTCGGTTCGACACGAGCCGGTCGATACCGCCGCGTTCGTGACCGAGCTGCACCATCGTCTGCTTGAACGCGTCGCCCTCGACGCCGACCAGGTTCTCGACCGGCACCCGCACGTCGGTGAAGTAGACCTCGCAGAAATGCTTGTTCGTGGTCATGTCCTGGATCGGCCGGACCTCGATGCCTGGCGTGTCCATCGGCACGACGATCTCGCTGATGCCCTTGTGCGGTGGACCGTCGCTGGTCGTACGGCAAATGAGATAGCAGTAGTCGGCGACGGCGCCGAAGCTGGTCCAGATCTTTTGGCCGTTGATGACGAACACATCGCCGTCTCGTACCGCCGAGGTCTTGAGACCGGCAAGGTCGGAACCGGCGTCGGGCTCGCTCATACCGATGCACCACGTGGTCTCACCCGAGAGCATCTTGGGCAGGTACTCGGCTTTTTGATCGTCGGTGCCGTAGGCGATGATCGTGGGCCCCATCTGGCGATCGGCGAACCACATGGCGGCGATCGGTGCACCAGCCGCGATCATCTCTTCGGCCACGATGACCCGCTCGATCGGCGGACGCTCTTGGCCCCCGTGTTCTTTGGGCCAGCCCATGCCGATCCAGCCTTCTTCGGCCATGCGCTTGGCGAAATCCTTGCTGAAGCCGTTGATCCAGCTGTCGTTGAAGCGGCCGAAGTTGGCGACGCCTTCGGCGGCGACCTCGCGGGCGCGTGCTTGGAGGGCTTGGAGTTCTGGGCTCAGCGTGAATTCCACGCTGTCAATCTAGAAGCCAGGGCGCGACCGCGAGAACCCGTAGCCCATCGGAGGATCAGGCGAGCTCGCGAATAGATCGAGCAGTGAAGTACGTCGCCAGCACCAAGGCGAGCGAGAGGCCACCGGAAATGGTCATCGCGGTGCCGGTGCTGGTCGCTTCGGCAAGGAATCCGAGCCCGAGCGCCCCGAACGGGGTCAAGCCGATGGACACGAGTGCGTAAAGGCCCATCACGCGACCCATGACTGCCTGGGGCGTGTTGGCTTGAATCAGGCCTTGGTTCATGTTGATGAAGAAGCCGCCACAGAGCCCCATCAGAAACCCGAGCACCAGCAGCTGCCACAGGGCGGTCGTGAAGCCCATGAGAGCGACGAGGGTGGTGCCGCCGATCATCGCTCGCATGAAGTTCTCACCCTTGTTCGCCATGTTCCCGCGGCGCATGATGAAAACCGACGAAACAGCGATGCCGAGTCCCATGAGCGCGAGCACCGGAGCCGCGTCGCCGGCCGAGCGACCGAACTCGGCCTTTACGTGGGCCTGGATCGTCACGAACATGACCGGCGTCATGAGGAGGCCCGAGATGGCCAGCAGCCAGAAGAGTGTGCGGATCGCGCGTTCGTTCCACACAAAGGTCATGCCTTCGCGGATGGCTTGGCGCATCGTGGTCACCTCGCCCGACGTTGCCGCGCCCGGCGACTCCATCGCAAGGAGCGCCACGATGCCGGTGGCGATCAGAACAGCCATCCACCAGAACGACCCGTCGAAGCCGAACCAGCGACCGAACCGTTCGGCCAAGACCGCGCCGAGCACCATCGATGTCGTCATGGCGAGCGCGTTCAACGCGATGCCGCTGAACAGCAGGTTGCTGGGCAGCAAGGCCGGCACGAGCGACTGGCGAACCGGACCACCGACCGCCGAGACGATGCCGGCGAGCACGGCGGAGACCACGATCAGGCCGAGCGTTCCCGCTCCGTCTCCCATTAAGACAGCGGTGCCGGCCAATACGACCAGCATCGCGAGCTGGCTCGCAAGCAGCAGCTTTTTCGGATCGATGCGGTCAGCCCAGACGCCCGCGGGCAACAGCAGGAACAGCGATGGCAAGCCCAGGATGAACACGATCAGGCCCTGCCAGCCTTCACCACGGTCGAGGCCGTCGAGCACGACCCATCCGTAGACAAAGCGCAGCGCGTTCGAGGCCATGAAGAACGTGACGCCGTTGAGCCAGAACGCGCGAAATGCAGGCACGCCCATCGCATTGGTCGGGCCGTTCGACGAGCCATCGCCCGGTTCGGGCGTCGATTCGGTTGACGCGATCGTCTCAGCCACAGCTCGTCACGCTAACGACTTCGGCGCGTCGAAACGCGACGACTAGGCCAGCAGGCGCTTGCCGATGAGTTTGAGGCAGAGGGTTTCGTCGGCACCCTCGAAGATCGACAGGACCCGGGCGTCAACGAAGAGGCGCGACACTTCGTACTCCTCGGCGTAACCCATACCGCCGTGGATCTGAAGCGCCTCGCGGGTCACCCACTCGGCCGCCTTGCACACGTAGGCCTTGGCCATTGCGGCCTCGAGCGAGCCGTCGCCGGCTGCCATACGTCGAGCGACCGCGTAGGTGAACTGGCGGCTGACCTGGATGATGGCAGCCATCGTGCCGAGCTTGACCTGGGTGAGTTCGTAGTCGGCGATCGGCGAGCCGAAGACCTTGCGTTCGTTGGCGTAGTCGCGGGCGACTTCCCAGGCTCGCTGCATCACGCCCACCGCACGCGCCGCCGTCTGAATGCGGCCGTTCTCGAAGCCGGCCATCTGCAGATAGAAGCCGCGACCGAGACCCTCGTCGCCGCCGATCAGGTTGGCGTCGGGGACGAACCAGTCCGTGAAGCTGACCTCGTAGCTGTGCATGCCCCGGTAGCCGAGTGTGGGTATTGCCCGTCCTTCGAGCGTGCCGCCGTCGGATTCGTGACGGAACGCGTGACCGTCGTCGCTCGGCTTGTCGACAACGAACAAGCTGAGGCCGCGGTGGCGGGCCTCGGGGTCGGGGTTGGTGCGAGCCAAGAGCATGAGCGCGTTGGCCCGGCCGGCAAAGGTGCACCACGTCTTGACGCCGTTGATACGCCACCCGCCATCGACCTTGGTGGCTGCGGTCGTGAGGCTGGCGACATCGGAGCCGTAGTCGGGTTCGGTCACCGCAACGGCGCAGAGGATCTCGCCGGTCGCGATCGACGGAAGCCAGCGCTGCTTCTGTTCCTCGGTGCCTCCAGCCTCGATGGCCCGAGCCAAGATCTCGGGCCGGGTGATGAGCGAACCACCAGCGCCGAGCGAGGCGGTTGACAGCTCCTCGGTCGCGATGACCATCGCCATGTAGTCGTCTTCGGAACCCGATGCGCTTCCGCCGAACGCTTCGGGGATCGACAGTCCGAAGCAGCCCAGCTCGGCGACACCCCGGATGATCTCGAGCGGGATGTCTAGATCCTGTCGGTGAATGTGCTCGGCGTGTGGGGCGACTTGTTCATCGGCGAACTGGCGGAACGTGGTCGCGACCATCTCGAGATCGTCGGGCAGTGTCGAGGTGCCGGCGAGCTCGGCGGCCGCGCCCACGAATGCGGGCGCAGTGACCAGGGCTGCGTAGTCACGGGCTTGATCGAGCGCTCCCGGGTCGACGCCCCAGTCAGAGGATCGGGCCCAAAGCATCGACGCAAGATCGTTGAGGAACCGTCCGATGAAGATGTGCGCGAGCCGGGCTTCGTCGTCGCCGGTCGCGGCATAGCCGATCGCCGACTTGGCCATCACGGCAGCCGAACGTGCATGGGCGAGTGAGTACACGAGCTGCTGGTCTCGGTCGGCAGTGCCCGAGGCTCGGGCGGCCGCGATGCCGGTATCGATGACTTCGATGGCGAGTCGTACCGCCTCGGCTCCGCGGCGGGACAGCTCTTCGGCGGACGCGAGGTCGGTCTGTTGGTCGGTCACGACACTGTGATAGCCGCTTCGGGCGTCGAAGAGGAAGCTCGGCGCCTCCGTTGCCCGAACGACCTGGTCCCGACGGTCGCGCGACTTCCGTCGATAGCGTTTCCCCATGGAAGACACGAGTGTGAAGCCGACCATCTCCGTTCCGGCCGGCGAACCTCCCGCTGATCTCGTGATCGAGGACCTCGTCGTAGGCGACGGCCCCGAGGCTGGCGCTGGCGCCATCGTCAACGTCGACTACGTCGGCGTGTCCTGGTCGACGGGCGCAGAATTCGACGCATCGTGGAATCGCAACGACGTGTTCTCGTTCGCACTTGGCGGCGGCATGGTCATCGCAGGTTGGGATCAGGGCGTTGCCGGCATGAAAGTCGGTGGTCGCCGCCGGCTCACGATCCCGCCGCAGATGGGCTACGGGGCATCCGGTGCAGGCGGGGTGATCGCGCCGAACGAAACCCTGATCTTCACCGTCGATCTGCGCAGCCTCGGCTAGTAGTACGCCGTTCTCGCTGGCGCTGAAACGCTTCGTTCGGTGAATCCTCTGCGGTCCTCCTCGGCCGCATCGACGGGTCTGTCCGCCGCTCGGCCGTCATGAGTCTTGCCATTCGCGAGCTCGGTCTCGCCGACAAGATGCTGGTCGAGGAGCTGCTCGACACATTCTCCCCCGACTGGCGAGACGCGCTGGCGCCCGGCGCGTCGGGAGCGATCGCGTTCCTGGCCGATGGCGACTCGTTCATGTTCGGCGCGTACGAAGGCAGCGTCGACCAAGGGCGCGACCCCGTCGGCTGGTTGTGGGGCGCGCACATGCGTCGCCCCGACGGGCGGGTCATGACCTATGTCCATCAGTTGGCCGTGCACGAGGATCATCGCCGTCGCGGCGCCGCCAGCTTGCTGATGGAACAAGCGCTCATGGCGGCGCGCCAACGCAGCGCACACAAGCTCTGGCTCGTCACTCGCCAGGCGAACGAAGCCAGCAACCCGCTCTACCAATCCCTCGGCGCGGACTTCGAGCCGGGCGGCTCGCAGCTCTACACCTGGGACTTGAGCTAGCCGAGCGCAGCAAGCAAACGCGGACTACCCGAGCGCCAGTGGGGACCGCAGTGCATTCACCGACCGCAGCGTTTGCGAGCGCAGCGAGCAAAGGCGGACTACCCGGTCACCAGTTGCGTAGGTCGACGTCGAGGGCGACAGGATCGGCGCCGTCGGCGATGAGCCACATGCGCTCGTGCTTGGCGATCGTCGGATCGACATGTGCCGGGACCAGGCGAACCCGGTCCCCCACCGACCACGCGTTGGGATCGGCTGGTCGCATCGTGATGTGCTCGTCGGAGCAGAACAGGACTTCGCCCTCGCCCCAGCTCGGATCGCCGTGGTCCATGCCGAACGCCTTGAGTCCTGCATCGCCGACCAGGTACGAGCGGTCCGGGGCGATCGAGATCACGGTTGCTTCGACCCACAACGCTTGGCGAAACGGCTGCTCCAGCGTGCCGTAGTGGGTGTCCATCATCAGGTAGGAGCCAGCCTGAATCTCGTTGGCCCACGTGTTCGTGTCGAAGGTTCCGGTTCCGCCGGCCGAAATGATGGTGGCGTCGGGATGGTTCTGGCGCACGGCTTCCGACGCGGCCAGGAGCAATGCCATCGAACGCTCGACCTTGCGCACTTTGGAAGCAGGGTCGGCGACCATCATGAGATGGCC
>CALLPT010000299.1 GCA_938015575.1 uncultured Acidimicrobiales bacterium | reverse complement strand
GTTTGTCCCGGACCAACGGACACGCCCCTGCTCGACGCGATCGTTGATGCGAGCGACAACGGCGAGAAGGTGATCGGAGCGATGGCCCGAGCGGTGCCGATGAAGCGCGTGGGCCAGCCGGCCGAGATCGCGTCGGGCGTCGTGTACTTCACCTCGGAAGCTGCTGGCTTCGTGACCGGCCAGACCTTGTCGGTTTCTGGCGGGCTGACGATGTCATGACGAGCGAGATTCCGTCGAGTCACCTTGATCTCGTGCGTCGACCACTCGGCTGCGTGATCACCACGCTGGCGCCGAGCGGGCTGCCACAGTCAACCGGCATGTGGTTCCTCTATGACGAGGGAGCCATCCGCTTCTCCTTGCTGGAGCATCGCAAGAAGTACCGGAACCTTCGCGCCGACCCCGCATGCACGTTCTTCTTGATGGATCCGCTCCATATGGGAACGACCATCGAGGTTCGTGGCCGAGCGAGCTTCGAGCGTGACGACGACAAGTCGTTCGTCGGGCGTGTTCGCGCTCAGTACGGGGCCGCTGGGCCACCGACCGATGGTCCCGACGACCAGCGCTGGATCGTGACCATCGACCCCGACCGCATCAACACCACCGGCGCCTAGCCGCCTCGTAACCGGGGGTAACGGGGCGTGACGGTGTCTGACACCGGTGACGGTCCCGCCCTGTTGCGGTTCGGCGAACCGGATCCACTTCTAGGCGCATGACCATCTCGAACCACCAGCGAGACGCCGCAACTACACGACTACCGCGCGACGACCGACTCTTCACCGCGGAGTTCTTGCTGCTCATGGCGACGGGGATGACCTACTCGCTCGGCACGGGAGCCCTGAACGCACTCCTGCCGCCGTTCGTCGTCGATGAGCTTGGTGGGACCGAAGCGACGTCTGGCTTCGTGATGGGCTCGATGGCGATCACCGCTTTGCTCAGTCGGACGGTGCTCGGCCGCATCGCCGGAAGACGCGGCGCGCGACGTCTCATGGGTGCTGGCGCGGCGGTGATGTCGGTCGCGTTGCTGTTGCTGGTCTTGTTTCCTTCAGTGCCAGGGGCGATTGCGTCGAGGCTCGTCATGGGCGGAGGCAATGCTGCGTTCTTCATCGGCACGTCCGTGCGGGCCATGGACCTGGCACCGAACACTCGCCGCAGCCAAGCGGCAGCGTTCAACCTGATTGCGTTCCACATCGGTATGGGGATCGGGCCGACGATGGGCGAGTCCGTGCTCGAGCGGACCGATTACGCGACGGCGTGGCTGACACTTGCTGCCCTCGTGGCCGTGGCGTTCCTCCTCACCTGGGGGCTGAGTCATCGGCCCGGCGATCCAGACCAGGATCCACCACCGCTCGTACACCGTTCAGCGATCTGGCCCGGCATTGTCACGCTGTTTGGCGTCGTAGGCTTCAACGGCTTCCTCATGTTTGCTGCGCTCTATTCGAGCGAGATCGGCCTGGACAATGTCGGTCCGGTGTTCATGGTGAGTTCCGGAACCATGGTGCTGGTTCGGTTGCTGTTCGGACGTGTGCCCGACATCGTCGGCCCAATCCGGGCCGGGACCGGAGCGCTGACCATCACCATTGCGGCCTCGATCCTCATGGCGTTCTGGCAGGCGCCGCTCGGCCTGTACGTCGGTGCGGCTGCCGTCGCGCTTGGCCTGTCGTTGCAGTCGCCGTCGTTCATGGTGATCGCGGTCGGCGATGTGAGCGATCGCGAGCGAGGATCGGCGATGGCGACCTACACGGCCTTCTTCGACATCGCGAATGCCATGGTTGGCCCATCGCTGGGTCTGATCATCGCTGCGTCGGGGTATCGAGCGGCCTGGCTGACCGCAGCAGCCGCCGGATGTGTCGCGCTCGTCTTGCTTCGACTGGTCGTCGCACCGCAGTGGAAGCCTTAGACGCGGCGGCCGAAGGAGTCGACGGCTTCGTCGGCCATCAGTCGTTCGAGGGTCACGTCGGGCTTGTCCTCGGAGACCTGCCGCACGCGGAACGCCGACTCGAAGAGCACCCAATAGCTGCCGTCGGAGCGCTCGACGACCTGCACGCCTCGCAAGCCCCGGAGCTCAGGTAGCGATGCTTCGTCGGTTGCTCGTGCGACCGACCAGCTCGTGCCGCCCAACTCGACCGGCGCGTTGAACTCACTTTCGAGCCGGGTGCGAGCGACTTCGAACTGGAGTGGACCAACCGCGGCGAAGATCGGGGCTTGATCGCCGACATCGGGCACGCGCAGGACCTGGACGACGCCCTCTTCGTCGAGCTGTGCGATGCCGGATCGGAACTGCTTGAACTTGCCAGTGTCGAGCACGCGAGCGACCATGAAATGGGTCGGTGCGAAGGCCGGCATGGGTCGCCACTCGACTGGCTCGTCGACATAGACCGCGTCGCCGGGTCGGAAGCCATTCGCGTTGACGAGACCGATGACATCGCCCGGGAACGCCTCGTCGACCGTTTCGCGATCTTGGCCTTGGACGGAGTGGACGTACTTGGTGGTCACCTGACGCTGCGACGGGCCGTGCGTGATCGTCATACCTCGTTCGAAGCGACCGGAGGCAACGCGCAAGAACGCAATCCGATCGCGGTGGTTCTTGTCCGTGTTCGCTTGGACCTTGAACACGTGTCCGGCGAACGGTGCATCGATTGGTCGAGGGACATCGTCGATGTCGGTGCGCGGCGGCGGTGAAGGAACCAGATCGACAATGGCGTCGAGCAAGCGGCCGACACCGAAGTTCGTCAGAGCAGAACCGAAGAAGACTGGCGACAGGTCGCCGGCTTCGAACCGCTTGCGGTCGAAGATGCGGTCGACCCCATCAAGCAGCTCGACGCCCTCGAGTGCTTCGGCACCCAGTTCGTTGTCGACGAGTTCGGGTGCATCGATTGGATGGCTCTGTTCGGGAGCGATCGTGGAACCGTGTGCGACTCGGGAGAACTCGACGTATTCGCCGCGTATGCGATCGATGACGCCGGCAAAGCTGGTCGACTCGCCGACCGGCCACGTGATGGGTGTTGGCTCGAGGATGAGATCGGACTCGATTTCGTCGAGAAGGTCGAACGGGTCGCGGCCCGGGCGGTCCCACTTGTTGATGAAGGTGACAATCGGGACGTCACGCTCGCGGCAGACCTCGAATAGTCGGCGGGTCTGTGGCTCGATGCCCTTGGCTGCGTCGAGCACCATGATCGCGGCGTCGGTCGCGGCGAGGACGCGAAAGGTGTCCTCGGAGAAGTCCTTGTGGCCCGGCGTATCGAGCAGGTTGAGCAGACAATCGCGATAGGGGAACCGCATCACGGTCGAGCTGATCGAGATGCCACGTTTCTGTTCGATCTCCATCCAGTCACTCGAGGTGGAACGTCCGCCCCGACGAGCCGTGACCGAACCTGCGCCCGACGTGAGTACGCCCGAGTAGAGAAGGAACTTCTCGGTCAGCGTGGTCTTGCCCGCGTCGGGGTGCGAGATGATGGCAAAGGTGCGACGCCGTTCGGCCTCTTCGATGATGTTGCTCATGAACTGCAGCTGAGCATTGAGCAACCAGCGCGCTCCCGTGCCCATTCGGGTCGTTTGACGAAGAACCGGTCTTCGTAGTCGGGCTGTTCGTCGTACGGCAGTCGGAGCACTTCGAGGAGTTCGGTAATGCCGTCGTGGTCCCCAGCCTCGGAGCGGTCGATGGCGAGCTGGGCCATCCAGTTGCGCAAGACGTACTTGGGATTGATGGCGTTCATCTGGGCGATCCGTTCGTCGGCCGCAGTGCCTGATGCCCGATCGTCGGCGATCACGCGATCGGCCCAGCGGCGCAACCAGGTCGCCATTTCGCCGCGCTGCTCGTCGGTTGGTTCGACGTACCAAGCGTCGGCAATCGCGGCGACAAGTGCGTCATCGGTGGCTTGGGTAGCCCCCGCCACGTCGACGTCGGCGAGGCGTCGATGGAAGATCGTCATGTCGGTTTCGACGAGCTGGAGTACTCGACCGAGTTCGCCGAACAACTCGTTGTCGTCGGCCCGCAGGCCCGAGAACCCGAGCCGCTCCGCCATCATTTCGTTCCAGCCGGTGTCGAAGCGGGTTGCGAACGAGTCCACGGCGTCTTGTAGCGGACGAACTTGTTCACGGAACGCAGCTTCGGCTTCTTCGTCGGACAGGCCCGATGCGTCGTCGGGTGCGTAGAGCGGAGCGATGGCGTTCGCGAGCTGCACCAGGTTCCAATGCGCGACCGCAGGCTGATTGCCATAGCGGTAACGACGGCGGCCGGCGTCGGTCGTGTTCGGCGTCCATTCGGGATCGAAGCCTTCGAGCCAGCCGTACGGGCCGTAGTCGATGGTCAAACCGAGAATCGACAGGTTGTCGGTGTTCATCACCCCATGCACGAAACCGACGCGCATCCAATGAACCATGAGATCAGCGGTGGTTCGACAAATTTCGGCGAACCATTTGGTGATGATGTCGTTGGGAACCGGACCATCGTCGGGAGCGCCCAGATGCGCAAAGTCGGTCCGGATCGTCCATTCGACGAGGGTGCGCAGCGTGTCGACATCGTCGCGAGCCGGGAACAGTTGGAAGCTCCCAAAGCGGAGAAACGACGGAGCGACGCGGCACACGACGGCGCCGGGCTCAAAGGCCGACCGACCGTCGTAAAACATGTCCCGCATGACGTCGTCGCCCGAGAGCGTCAGGCTGAGTGCCCGGGTGGTCGGCACTCCCAGGTGAAACATCGCCTCGGAGCAGAGGAACTCGCGGATCGATGACCGGAGCACGGCACGGCCGTCGGCCCCGCGGGAGTACGGCGTTGGCCCCGACCCCTTGAGCTGGAGCGTCTGGAAGCTGCCGTCGGCGGCGCGGACTTCGCCCAGGGCGATGGCGCGGCCGTCGCCGAGTTGACCGGCCCAGTTGCCGAACTGGTGGCCGCCGTAGCACATGGCGTACGGGTCCATGTCGGCGGTGACGAGGTTGCCGTTGAAGACGGCGGCGAACGCCTCGGTTGCGACGTGCTCCGGCGAGATGCCGAGGAGTTCGGCCACCTCGGCGCTGTGGGCGATCAGGCGAGGCGCGGCGGTCGGCGTTGGTTCAACGCGACTGAAGCAGGCGCCGTGGACCTGGCGGCGGGTGTTCTCGACGATGGGGTCGGCGGGAAGATCGCGGGTGAACCGATTCGTGAAGGTCAGGCCCAATGGGTTCGTTTCGAGATCCGCCACCGAGGAAGTCACCCGATCGTTCTATCGCCCAAATGGCGTTGTCTGGCCCAATCAGCTCAGACCGACCGGGACGCGTTGGCCCTGGATCGGTACTCTCGACGCGTGGACGACTTCGATGCGCAATGGGTCAGAGATGCCATCGACGCCGCCCGCAACCCGATCGATCCGGGCGAGCAGCGAGCGCGTCTGGAAGCCGTGCTCGGTGACGACACCCTGTCGGATCACGATCGAGGTCGGGTGCTGGTGGCGCTTGCGGTGGTGGCGCAGGGAACCGCTGCACCAGAGAAATTGATCGAGTGGCTGGACGAGGCGGTCGTCTTGCTTCGTCGAGCGGCCGCGCATCGTGCGCTGGGGGCAGCGCTCGGGATGGCGGCGGCGGTCCATGCGTCGACGGGAAACATCCGCGCGTGCCTCGATCACTGTCTCGCCCTGCTGGGGATCGAAAGTGAGACCAAGGACCCTATTGGCGGGCGGGTGGCGCTGAACTTTGGTGTTGCGCTGTTGACGCTGGGCGCGTATCCGATGGCGTGTGTGCAACTCGAACGAGCGGTGATCGACAACCTCGACGAACCGGATCTCGCGTATCGGACGACGATGACAGTGGTGGCGTGCCTCAACCTGGTGTTGGTTGTGTATGGCGCCGAACTCGTCGGATCTGTCCCGGTGACGCATGCTGATCAGCAGCGACGGCTCGCCCTCATCCGAGATGCGCTCGATCGCATCCGCACGCCCGATCTGGCGCCCGAGACCGAGGCATTCGTGTGTGCAATCTTGGCCTTGGCGTGGCAGATCGAGTCCGACCTAACGGCGTCGACCCAGGCGTGGGGCTCACTCGATGCGCTCGACGATGCTTGGCCGGATGTCTTCGGTCGCTATCTCGCAATGATCGAGGCGCCGATTGCGCTCCACCGCGGTGATCTCGATCGCGCCGATGCGCTCATCGAACGATGCCTCGGTGGAGACGAGAGCCGTGCGATGGTTCCGTATCGTCGCATCGTCGGGCTCCGACTGCGTGCCGATCTGCATGAGCGCCGCGGCGACGCCGCGTCGGCGATCGAGGATCTTCGTGCCTCGGTCGACGAGGCGTTGCGCCATGGAAGTGAGTTGCCCGACGCCCTGATCCAGGAGATGGTTGATCGAACCGAGCTTGAGCAGATACGGCGGGGACTCGTCGACAACACGACTCGTCTTGCCGAACTTGTCGTTGTCGACGAACTGACGAGGGTCGGGAATCGCCGTGGCTTCGAGCTGTGCCTTGACGAGCTGAGGCCACAACCGGTCGACGCTGTCGTGTTGATGCTTGATCTCGACAACTTCAAACCAATCAACGATCGCCATGGGCACGCCATCGGCGATCGAGTGATCGAGCGTTCCGCCGAGATAATCACGGCGGCTTGTCGTACCACCGATCAGATCTTTCGCTACGGCGGTGATGAGTTCGTCGTGGTTCCGTCGCTTGCGACCACCGACGTTGGCTACGCAATGGCCGACCGAATCGCCGATGGCTTCAACGGACACGACTGGTCGGCGTTGGGAGTCGCCGGGGACGTGACCGTCTCGATTGGGTTGGCGTCGGGGCCGGCGAACGAAATCGACGATGTCGTGGCCGCGGCCGACATGCACCTCTATGCGGCAAAGCATGCAGGGCGAAACACGGTGCGACCGACGCGCGACGCGGTTGAAGTTGTTCTCGGATCGGCAGCGAGCAGCGAGGGCTGAACGTCGGGGGTGTATCGCCGCTCAACTACAGTCCTCGCGATGACAGACGGCGGTCAGGCAGCACCAGGGTGGTACCCGGACCCGTATCAGCCCGCCCGGTTGCGCTATTGGGATGGCGAGGTCTGGACCGAGCACTACCACGAGGGTGACGGGAAACTTCCATCCATTGGGGACTGGCTGAGCAGCACGTTCAACGCCATCGGCGCCTACGGGATCCCGGCGTTGGCACTGGCGGTTGGCGCGAGCTGTGTCCTGAACCTCGTCACGTTTGGTGGCTTGTTCTGGGTGGCCGGCGATGCCCAGCTGGTGAACGAAGAATTCGTCGGCGACGTCGGCGACATCATCGTGCGCGGCGCGGTGGTGGTCATTGTCTTGATGCTTGGGCAGGGGTTCGTGTGGTTGGCGATCAACCGATTCATGCAGCGAGCGCACCTCCAGGCCGAACCGTCGATCGGTGAAGCATTGGCCCGGGCACTCGCCCGTGTGCCGCGTCTCGTTGGCGTGTGGCTGCTGCTCGCGGTTGCCGTCGTGATTGTGATCGGGATCGGTGTTCTTCTGGCTGTTCTCTTGCTCGAGACTGCGCCCGCACTCGTCGCCCTGCTCGTTCTTGTCATGTTGCCGCTGGCGGTCTTTGTGTCGGTCAAGCTCTCGTTCATCTCCGCGGCGGTCGTCGCCGCTCCAACGAATGAGTCCGCGATTCGCGCATCGGCCCAGGTGTCAAAGGGTCGCTTCTGGCCCGTGGTTGGCCGAGTGCTGTTATTGAGTATCGGCGTGGCGATCGTGTCGGGAATGATCAGCGGTGCCTTGGGTGGTTTGGGCCAGCCGATCGATCAGAACGCGCTCAACGACATCGTCGTGGGCAGCGGCAACGACATTGGGATTCGTGACTTTGCGTTCCGTGACTTGTTGCCGAGCGCCGGCTCGTTCCTGGTCTACATCGTGGCCTCGAGCATCATCAGCGGACTCACCGGGCTGGTGACGACCTCGGGGTTCATGCGTCTGTATCTCGACAGCGGCGCACCGTCGGAGCTGTAGCTGTCGCGCTAGTTCGCTCGCTCGGCGCGGCTGATGAGGGCGGCGCCGACCAAGATAAGGGCCGTGCCGATCAGCTCGATCGCGCCGACGGACTCACCTCGCACGATCACACCGAGCAGGATCGCGACCACGGGCACCAGGTAACCGACCAGCGAGCTTCGGGGCGCCCCGATGCGTCCATTGAGGATGGCGAAGATCGTGCGAGCCAGCCCGGTCCCGAGTACGCCGAGTACGAGGAGTGCTCCAAACGACCCCCAGGAGAACGATGACTTCGGGGCCGACCACAGGCCCCAGGGGAGCAAGAGGATCGCGCTGGCGGTCATTGCTCGCGCGATGACGGCCGGGCCGCCGAATGCTTGTGCGAGCCGAGGAAGGAAGTTGTTCGACACCGAGTAGCCCGTGACGGCGAGCACGACGAAGAGCAGCCCAAGCGGTTGGGCGTCGGCGCCGGACAGGTTGGCTACACCGAGCACCAGCGCCCCGACCATGCCGACGGCCAATCCGAGTATCTGAGCCCGGGGCGGCGACTTGCGCAACATGAAGATGGAGATCAGCAGCGTCAGGATCGGGCCGACCGAGTTGAGCATGCCGGCGACCGATGACTCGACTCGCTGCTGCGCGAGCGGAAAGAACACGGCGGGGAACGTGTTGCCGGCGATGGCGACGACCGCGATCGCGGGCCACGCCGACCGGGGGATCGGCGCCCGGGCCGCTTCGAAGCACCACAGCACGAGCGCGCCGAAGATCATGCGTCCACAAGCAATGACACCGGGCTGAAACGTGTCCAGCCCGATGGCGATCCAGAGGAAGCTCGATCCCCAGATGAGCGAGGTCAGCAAGAGCAGACCCCAATCGCCGCGATCGAAATCTCCGGTATTCGTTCCCTCCGCGCTGAAACGACTGGGCGCGGAGGTGGACATCGAAGGATCCTACGGCTCGAGCACCGGTTCGCTTCTATGCGTGTCGTCCAGCCGCGACCTAGGGCATAGCGACGACGAACCGTTGCCCGGACCAGCCGTTGGCCTGATCTCGGCCTTCGACGAAGACGGTCGTCGTGCCCGAGGGGACCTCGATGTTTGCCGACCGGGTGAACGGCTGCTCGTTTGCGTGATCGTGGCCGAGCACGCGGATACCAAGTTCGTTGTCTTCGCCGTCGAGCACGCGCCACGCGTCTGCGTACCGCTCGGGCGTGTCGTACGGGCTCGACAGGGTGACGGCGAAGCGGAAGTTCCGCTCGGCTGCGACGGTGACTTCGACGCCGAGAACCTCGGGAAATTGATCGCCGAAAACAATGGGCTCGTCGGCCGTTGTTGGTGCGGCCGTCGGCCGAGGCTCGCGGGTGGCCGTCGGCTGCGGGGCGGTCACGGCGGGGTCCTGTTCGGCTGGTTGGGCCGAGTCATCGGTCGCTGGTATCTCGCCACCGTCGGCACCGACGTCGGTGGAGCCACATGCCAACGTCGAGGCGAACACCAGACCAACGGCGATCACGGTGCCGAACCTAGCTAGAAGACGATGACGGCTCATGGCTCCATTGTGGTGGGGTCGAGCCGCCGAGGACGGTCGGGCCGCTACAGCAGCTCGCCGGCCAGCTGGCGAAGGTCAGGCTTGCGGACCTTGTTTGAGGCCGTCAACGGCAGTTCGTCAACGATCCAAATGTGGCGCGGGACCTTGTAGTTCGCCATGTGCTCGCGGCACCATTCGGTGAGTTCGGCCGGGTCCGGGGCTCCGGTTGGCGCAGGGACGACAAAGGCTGCTCCGACCTCGCCCATACGCGCGTCGGGCACACCGATGACGGCCGCGATACCGACGAGCGGATGTTCCATGAGCATCCGCTCGATCTCGGCCGGATAGGCGTTGAAGCCACCCATGATGAACATGTCCTTCATGCGGTCGGTGATGTCGATGTAGCCCTCGGGGTTCATGACGGCGATGTCACCGGTATGCAGCCAGCCATCGCTATCGATCGCCTCGGCAGTCTGTTCGGGAGCATCGAGATAGCCAGGCGTGACCTGAAACCCGCGGACAAGGAGTTCGCCTTCGGTCCCCGGGGGCACGTCATTTCCGTCGGGGTCGACCACCCGAAGCTCGGCGTCGGGGATCGAGCGTCCCGAGGTTGATGCGATGAGCTCCGGCGGGTCGCCTTGGCGGGTGTACGAGGCGATTCCCGACGTCTCAGTCATGCCATAGGCCGTGACGATGTTCTCGAAGCCGAGCCGGTCTCGCATGTCGATGATCATCTCGACCGGAATCGAGGCCGCACCCGTAACACACGATCGCAGCGATGAGATGTCGTATCGGTCCAGTTCGGCGTGGTTCAACAGCCCCTGGAACAGGGCGGGCGGTCCGGGGAACACGGCGACCCGTTCGCGTTCGATGAGCTCGAGCACGCCTGCGGGTTCGTACACGGCGACGGGCAGGTTGAGGGCGCCGAACAAGAGGCAAACGATGATGCCGCTGTTGTAGCCGAACGCATGGAAGTACGGATTTACGAGGAGATAGGGATCGCCGGCTTGGACATCAAGGACCTCGCCGTAGCTGTAGAAGGCTCGAATGATCGCGCCGCCGCGGACCATGACACCCTTGGGATGCCCCGTCGTGCCCGAGGTGAACATCACCAGCGATACGTCGGTCGGGGAAACGGCGGCGCTGCGGCGTTCGACTTCGGCTTGGCCGGCGGCGTCGTCACCGCGGGTCAGGAACTCGTCGAACGAGTCCGAGGTGAGGTTCACGATCTCTCGCAACGACGGCACGTGCTGATCGGCGAGCGAAGCGGAGTAGTCGGTCGCAAGGAAACCGTCGACCACGAACAGAATGACCACCCCGGCCTTGTCGAGCACATAGGCGGCTTCGTTGCCCTTGAACCGAGTGTTGACCGGCACCAGGCGCGCACCTGCGCGTGATGCCGCGAGGCCGGCGACGACCCATTGCCAGCAATTCGGGGCCCAGACCGCGACTGCGTCGTCGGGTTCCACGCCGGAAGCGACCAGTGCCCGCGCGGCACGATCGACCTGTTCGCCCAGCTCGCGGTAGCTGAGGGTCGTGTCGCCCTCACGGATTGCCGGCAGCTCGCCCCAGGTTTGAGTCGACCACCGAATCAGCTCGGGGATGGTCGTCGCCCGCGGATCAAAGCTGTCTTGTTCCCCCATGGCGCGACACTACGCAGCCGGGTCGGTTTGGCTCAAGAATCTGCTGGATGGCGCGACCTCGTTATCCTCCGACCGGTGTTTGATCGGTGCCGGCGGGTGATGGCGACGGCGACGACCCTCCTCGTGGTCGCGGGCCTCGTTGCACTGCCCTCGATCGAACCGGTCAGCGCGCAAGCCGCTCGCATCTATGTCGGGGTTGGCGGCACGGGGGACGGTACGTCGGCCGCCGACCCGATGGGTTCGATCGAAGCGGCGATGCACGCAGCATCGCCCGGCGTCGAGATCATCGTCGCGGCGGGCCATTATCGCGGTGACCTGTTGGTGATCGATCCACCAGCGGGGACCGCCGAGGCACCGATCATCGTGCGAACCCACGGCCGAGTTGTCATCGAGGGGCTGGTTCGATTCTGGCGGCTGCACCATTGGACGATCAGCGGGCTGAACGTCAGGTGGCCCGACGGTGCGGGCTCGACGGATCACTTGGTCCGGCTGACCGGTGGCTCCCATTGGGTCTTTCGCGATGCCGAAATCTGGGGTGCACGCTCCTATGCGGGTCTGCTGGTTGCCGGTCCTGCGTCGCACTACACACTCGAGCGGCTGCACGTCCACGACACGGTTCCGAGCAACGAGACGAACCAGGATCACCTGATCTATCTGAACGGCGAATCCGGGCCGGGTCTGGTGAGCCACAACCTGCTCGTCGGGTCGCCGAACGGTCGAGCGATCAAGGTCGGTGGCCCTGACATCAATGTCGAAGCCAGCGACATCGAGATTCGCTACAACACGATGGTCGACAACCGTGGACCCTCGAGCATTCAACTCACCGGTCGAACCACCGACATCGACATCCACCACAACGTGATGACCGACACCGATCCACGCCGCAACGCGGTCACGGTGTTCAACTGGGTCGGACCGACCGCGGTGATGGACTACAACGTGGTGTGGAATTCGGCCGGCTTTGGTGATGCGCCCGTGTTTGTCGCCCCGAACAACGTGTTGGCCGACCCTGAGTTTGTCGCCGGCTATCGCCCGACGAATCCGGTCGCCGAAGGAGCGGGCCATACCGTCCCGATCGCCGGATTGCCCGACGGTGATGGTGATGGTGTCGACGACTGGATCGACAACTGCCGGGAGCTCGCCAACGCGATGCAGCTCGATGTCGACCGCGACGGCATTGGCGACGCTTGTGACGACGTGCGCAATGGCGACGCCAACTGCGATGACAAGTTGGACATCGTCGATGCCTTGGTCATCGCCCAACTCGTGGTCGGTGTCCGGTTCGACGCCGGCGCGTGTCCGATCGCGGATCCGATGTCGCAGGCCAACGCGCTGGCCGGCGATGTCAACCGAGATCGCTCCGTCGATGTGGTCGACGCGCTGCTCGTTGCTCAGTGCGCGGCCGGCATCGCCACGATCGCTTGCGGCGGACCCGACTAGGTCTGCGCCGAGCCCCGACCGGATCGTGGGGCCTTGGTGCCCTCGTTGCCTAATTGCCGGGCCAGCGGGGATGCAGTCGAGCGTCGAGATAGTTGCGGCGTGTCTTGAGCCACAAGGTCTTGGTGGAGTTGCCCGGGTAGACGCCGACGCGCGGCACCGCCATCGGCCCGACCGGTTCGCGTTCTTCAGGAAGCGTGTACGCCCACTCGTACCCGGCTCGCTTGGCGGCACGGCGCACCATCTCGTTGTGGTCGCCCTTGGGATAGGCGAGCGTCGTGATCGACGTCTCGAGGAGGTCCTCGAGCATGGCCTTGCTTTCGACAAGGTCGGCGACGCAGGCCTCTTCGTCGAGTGTGCGAAGGTCCGCATGGCGCATCGAATGCGAACCGATGTGCACTCCTTCGGCTTGTAGTGCCCGAATTTCGTCGAGGCCCATGACCCGCAGTGGAGCGGCAGGCGGATTCTCGACCCACCCAAGGTCGATGCTGTCGGTCTGGAGCGAATCGGCGATCACGAACAAGGTCATGGGAAGCCCATGGTTCTGCAGGATCGGCCAGGCATGTTCGGCAACGCCGGCCCAACCGTCATCAAAGGTGATCGCGGTGGTTCGACCCTTGGGCCGGAACTTGCGGTCCAGTGAGCCCATGGCCTGTTCGAGCGGCACGACGTCGCGCGAGCGCGCCAACCATGCGCACATCTCGTCGAAGTCATCGGGGCGAAGTGCCAGCGAGCTGTCCCAGTCGGGCTCAACGGTATGGAAGCAGAGAATGGTCATGCGAGTACCTCATCGAAGATCGAGAAGATGCGGTCATAGGTCGTGGTGATGTCGAATTCGGTCTCGACTCGTTGCCGAGCGTCGCGGCCGACCGCAGCTGCGAGCTCGGGGTCACGCAGCAGCGGTTCGAGCTTGTCGGCCAGTGCCTGGCGGTCCTGAACTTCGACCAGTCGGTCGGTGTCGCCGACCGTTGCGGCGATATCACCGACATTGGTTGCGACCACCGGGATGGCGCACGCCATCGCTTCGAGAATCGACAAAGGCATCGCTTCCCACCAGCTCGGCAAGCAGAACACGGTGGCCTTGCGATAACAGTCGACGACCTCGTGGTGTTCGATGGGACCGGTCAGTTCGACCGGGGCGGGGGATGCGTCGATTGCGGCCAAGACGCGGGCGTGTTCTTCGGTGCCCTCGTCGGGCCGACCGCCGACCAGAACCGTGCGGTGTTCGACCCCGCGCTCGGCGAGCATGGCCGATGCGCCGAGCAGGTCGAGGACGCCTTTGCGTTCGGTGAGAATGCCGACATAGAGCAAGGTCGGAATGTCGGAGCGATCCTCGCCGGGAGCGAAGGCATCGAGGTCGACGCCATTGGCGACATGGGTG
>CALLPT010000298.1 GCA_938015575.1 uncultured Acidimicrobiales bacterium | reverse complement strand
ATCGGAGCGTGACGAAGAGAGGGCTGTGTTGAGCCGATCGGCGAGATGCATGCGGCAAACGGTAGGCGCGCTCGCCAACAGGACTCCCCGAGTTATGGGTGCAAGGCCGCTGCTTCCACCAAGTCCCAGAGTCGTCGGCGGCGTTCGCGGGTATCGGCCTGGCGACTGAACGGTGTCTTGTGGATACTGCGACGGCGTCGGTCGTGCCAGAAGCCGCCGTTCTCCTCGAGCGCTTCGGGAGCTCCCGTAAGCCAGACGATCGTGTCTGCGCCCTGTTCGGGCGAGCGCAGCAACGGCCCGAGTACACGGCCGAACCCGGGCAGCGCATCGGCCACGCCGGGCGTATCCGCCCACCCCGGATGCACCGCGTGGAACTGCACGCCTCGGTCGCCGAACCGCTGCGCCCACATCTCATTGAGGGTCACCTGGGCCCGTTTGGCGAGGGCGTACTGATTGGTGCCGTTGTAGTCGCCCTCGCTCATCTCGAGCCCCTTGACGGTGAGCGGCGCCGCGTACATGCCGCCCGACGACATCGTCAGCACCAGCGATCGACGGCGAGCTCGGTCGGCAGTTTCGGCGAGCCGGTCGAGCAGCAGGTGGGTGAGCAAGAACGGGCCGTAAACCTGCGAAGCGACGGTGGCTTCGGACCCGGCACTGGTGACGCGACGCTCGGCGGTGAGCGCGCCTGCGTTGTGGATCACGACATCGACGCGCTCACTGGCGTCGAGGATGTGGTCGGCGAGCGCCCGCACCTGGTCGAGTTCGCCCATGTCCGCGCCGAACGCAGCGACCGTGGCCCCGGTTTCTGTCGATAGTTCCGTCGCTGCGACTTGGGCGCGTTCGAGGGATCTTCCAGTGATCGTCACGGCTGCACCGCAGCGCGCAAGCTGGGTTGCGGCCGCCCGTCCGATGCCGCTGGTGCCTCCGGTCAAGAGCACGGTTCGGCCGCGCAAGTCGAACGCATCGAGCGAGGTCCAGCCTTCGGTCGCCTTGCGCACGTCGTAGCCGACGCGAGTGAAACTTGGCGCCACGGGAACTTCGAGTGCAACGTCGATCAGCCGCTTCCAGACCATGGGAGCAGTGTGGTGCTTGGTGGCCCAGGTCGCGCAGCTGATCAGAGCTCGGTCAGTCGGCTTCGGGTTGTGGCGGCTTCGGTGCTCGTCGTGAGCTCCCACTGTCGAGTGACGTCGACGGACTCGATGAAGCGCCGGTCATGGCTGACGACGATCAGCGCATGCGGGTAGTGGGCGACGGCGTCTTCGAGGGCTTCGATGGCCGGAAGGTCCAGATGATTGGTCGGCTCATCGATAATGAGGAAGTTCGTGCCGACCATGGCGAACAAGCCGAACGCGGCGCGAGTCCGTTCTCCCATGGAGAGGCTGGCGGTCGGCCGGTCAATGCGATCGGTGCTGAGCCCCAGCTTGGCCAGCTGGCTGCGGGCATCGACCGTGGTGCAACCAGCCTGATCGACAAAGGCTTGCAGCAGTGATGCGGCTTCGGCGAACAGCGGCCGGTTCTGTGCCAACACACCTGGAAGCACCGACGGCCCCAGCCTTTGACTGCCGCGTGCCAGTTCGACGTCGCCGAGCACTGCATCGATGAGCGTCGTCTTGCCAGAACCGTTCAAGCCGGTCAACAGGATCCGATCCCCGGCCTGCACCACGACATCGACCGGGCCAAGCGTGAACCCGCCGCGCTCGACGACAGCCCCAGTGAGCGAGGCGACCTCGGTGCCGGGGCGGGCGGCCTCGTCGAAGCGGAGCTGAAGATCCCACGGCTTCCACGGCGCGTCGACGGCCTCGTTGCGGTCAAGGCGCTCGAGCGCCCGCTGGGTCTGCTTTGCCTTGGCGGCCTGTTTCTCGCTGGTTTCGGTGCGGAACGCTCGGATGAACTTGTCGTTCTCGCCGCTTGTCCTGGCCCGGGCGACGCCCCGGTCGGACCACTCCCGCTGGCGTTGTGCTCGCCCGGCCAGGTCCGATCGTTTCGACTGGTACTCGTCATAGGCCTGCTCGAGGGCGGTGGCGGCGCGCTCACGTTCGACGATCCACGCGTCGTAGCCGCCGTTGAATCGGGTCGCCGCGTGGTCATGTTCGGTCAGCTCGAGGATCGATGTCGCTGTGGCTGCCAGGAACGCTCGGTCGTGGCTGACGATGGCCATCGCCGCCGACGATGAACCGACGAGCTGTTCGAGCAGTTCGAGTCCATCGGTGTCGAGGTCATTGGTCGGCTCGTCGAGAAGCAGGACGTCGAAGGTCGACAGGGCGAGCGCCGCGAGTCCGACTCGGGACCGTTGACCGCCCGACAGGTGCCCGCACGCCAGCGCGGCGATTGATGGGTCGAGGCCGACCTGTGTAAGCGCGAACTCGACATTCGTCTCCCACGCGGCAGCATCGGCGTCGAGGTACCGGCTCAGCGCTTCGTCATAACGTTCGGAGGCGCCGGGGGCCCCGGTGCTGATGGCCATGACGGCGGCGTCGAACGCAGCGATCACCTCGGCGATGCCCGTTGTGCGGGCGAGAAACGCGGCCACGGTCTCTTCGGCGCGATGGTCGAGTGTCTGGCGTAGGAGCCCAACGCTGGTCGTCGGTGGGACCCTTGCGACGGCACCGGTCGCAGGGACAAGTTCGCCGGCCAGAAGCCGAAGCAAGGTCGTCTTCCCGGTGCCGTTCGGGCCGACGATGCCGAGCCGATCCTGCGGGGCCAAGGTGAACGAGACGTCGGCCAGCACCGTGCGCGGTCCATAGGCGAAGCCGAGTGAGGTCGCCGTGAGTTGTGCGTGGCGGGTGGATGGGGTGAAGCCTGAGGAGCCGGGCCGTTGGGCCATGAGCGCGCCTTTCCGAGCGACGTGCCACCGCAGAAAATTGGTCTGAAACAGGGCTGCGGCAACGGGACGAGGGACGCTCAGTGCTTCACGGCTTTCACCGTAGGCCATCGGCGCTACCAATGATCGGCCTTTGGCGCGACCGCCTCATTCACGAGGGCGCCATCTACGCGCCCGCGATGGATGGGTCGAGTTCGCAATCGCGCACTTCGACTCCTTTATCCGCCGGTCGCTTCCCCCGCTGAGCTGAGGAACCGTGAGCTACCGAGGCGGCCGATAGCCTCCGAGCGAATGGAACGATTCGGGTTCGTCGGCCTCCCCAACGCTGGCAAGTCATCGCTTTACAACGCCCTCGCCGGGGGAGGGGCACTGGCCGCTCCCTACGCATTCGCGACGGTCGACCCGAACGTCGGCGTGGCCAAGGTGCCCGACCATCGGCTCGACCAACTCGCCGAGATGAGTGGGTCGAAACAGACCGTCCACGCCAGCGTCCAGTTCACCGACATCGGCGGACTCGTCGAGGGCGCAAGCCAGGGCGAAGGTCTCGGCAACCACTTCTTGCAGGGCATTCGCGAGAGCGACGCGATCGTGTTCGTGCTTCGGTCGTTTGACGACGGTGTGCCCGGTCCTACCGAACCGCTCGAACACCTGGCCGTTCTCGAAATCGAGCTGAGTCTGGCCGATCTCGACAGTGCCGAGAAACAGCTGGACAAGCGCCGCCGCGTTGCCAAGGGTGATCCATCTGCCAAGACCGATGTCGTCTTGCTCGAAGAAGCACTGACGCATTTGACCGAAGGCACGCCGCTCTATCGCAGCGGCATGTCCGACGCTCAGCTCGCCGATCTCAGGCCGTTCTTCTTGTTGACGAACAAGCCGGTGATGGCGATCGTGAATGTGGGCGAAGACGACCTCGACACGATCCCCGACAAGTCCGCCATCATCAGCGAGGCGCTGAGCGGCGCCGAGGTGCTCGGCATGTGTGTGCAGCTCGAAGCCGAGGCTGCGCTCATGGGTGTCGAGGAGCGCACCGAACTGCTCGAAGGTCTCGGTCTGGGCGAGGGTGCGCTGCCGCGTTTCAGCCGGGCCGCCTATCACCTGCTCGGGCTGCGGACCTACTTCACGACCGGTGAAAAGGAAAGCCGCGCGTGGACCTTCCCGGCCGGGGCGCGCGCTCCGCAGTGCGCGGGCGTCATCCACACCGATTTCGAACGCGGGTTCATCCGCGCCGAGACGATTCAGTGGGACCTGTTGCTCGAACACGGCGGTTGGTCCAAGGCCCGCGAGGCCGGAGATGTGCGCTCCGAGGGCAAGGACTACGAAGCCCAAGACGGCGACACGATGGAGTTCCGCTTCAACGTCTAGTCCATTCAGTTGCGTCTCTCTGACACCCGCAACTTCTCACCAGGCGACAGCGCGTCGCTTGGAGCACAACCTGTGGCAACCTGTGGGCATGTCTTGGCTGGTCGCGGAAGAACGTGTTCTGGCCAGCGCCGAAATCGCCGAGTCGTTCACCGAACGTCTCCGCGGGGTGCTGGGGCGAAGTGCACTCGAGGGCGTGCTCGTGCTGCGCCCGGCCAAGTCGGTGCACACGATCGGCGTCCGGTTCCCGCTCGACGTCGCCTTCTGTCGCCGGACGGCCGACGGCGACCTGCGGGTGATCGACATCGTCGCGATGGCCCCCAATCGCATCGGTCTTCCCCGCATTAGTGCGCACGTCGTGATCGAAGCACCGAAGGGCAGCTTCGAACGCTGGGGCGTCGACGAAGGCGACGTGCTGGAACTTCGGGCGTGACACCACAACTGTTCATCGTCGGCACGCCGATCGGCAACCTGGGCGATTGGTCGCCCCGAGGCCAAGAAGTGCTCGGCTCCGTCGAGCTGATCGCGTGCGAAGACACCCGCCGAACCGGTTCCCTCTTGGCCAAGCACGGGATCAAGAACCCCGGCATGGTTGTCGTCAATGAACACACCGAGGGGCGGTCGATCGACCGGATCCTCGATGCGCTCGCGCAAGGCGACCGGGTTGCCCTTGTGAGCGACGCGGGTATGCCGACGATCAGCGATCCCGGAGCTCAGGTCGTTGCCGCGGTCGCTGCGGCGGGACACGATGTGGTGGTCGTGCCTGGCCCGACCGCCGTCAGCTCCGCCCTCGCCCTGAGCGGGTTCGGCGAGGGCCGCTACGTGTTCGAGGGCTTCTTGCCTCGCAAGGGAAGCGAGCGAGCCCAGCGCCTGGCATCGCTCGCCGACGAACCTCGCATGGTGGTGCTCTACGAGGCTCCTCATCGGATCGAACGCACGCTGCATGACCTGGCCGAGGCAATGGACGTGGCGCGTTCCTGCATCGTTGCCCGAGAGCTGACCAAGCTGCACGAGTCGGTCTGGCGAGGTCCACTCGGCGATGCTGGCGAAGCGATCGGTGCACCTCGAGGCGAGTACGTCATCGTCATCGATGCCGCGGCCGAGCAGCCCGAAGCCGACGACGCGACCCTCACCGCCGCGGTCGACCAAGCCCGAGCCGCGGGTGCCAGCACCAAAGACGCCGCGGCCGAGGTCGCGGCCCGCTTCGGTGTCGGTCGACGGCGCGTCTACGAGCTGGCCACCCAGTCCCGATAAGCGTTTCTCCCATGAGCACTCTGGACCACATGACTCATCTGCGCGACCTTTCGGCCGTCAGGAGACCCATGGCCATCTCTGACCCGCGCCCTCCTGTTCGTCTCGGTCTGACCCGACCGACGTTCTCCGCAATCCTCGCGGCGCTCCTGGTCTTCGCCGCGACCGCGTGTGCCTCGACTGCGTCGGTCACGATCTATGCCGACAGCGAGCAGGCCGCAGCGCCCGTCGAGTCGGTGGCCGACGGCTCGCTCTCCGGCGACGTCGATGCCAGCTCGGCTGATTTGAACGACGCAGCCGCGAAAGGCAATGGCGACAGCACCGAGACTGCCGCGGTCGACGCCGGCGCCGAGCGAAGCGCGACCAGCAACACGACGGTTGCGTTCACGGCAACGCCCAGCTTCCTCGCCTATGCCGCGGAGCAGGTCGAAGCGGCCGAGTCGTATCGCTTCGAGATGTTCCAAGAGATCGACGGCGGACTGTTCGACATGGGCAGCCGCAACACCCCACTGATGGTCGGCGCGACCTCGGGCGAAACGGCCCGCATCGATATGGACCTCGGCACGATGCTGGGTGGCCTTGGCATGCTCGGCCTGGGCAACGACGGCGACCTGTCGATGAACATGATCATCGACGGCGAAACGATGTATCTGAACGCTCCATTCTTCGCGTCGATCATGCAGATGGACCCGACCGCGGCCGCCTCGATGCCATGGCTCGACACGGTCGCCTCGGGCTGGGGCAGCATCGACATGACGACTCTCGACGGCGGCGACGACGCGGTCGGCGCTATCGGCGACTCATTCGGCATGGGCACCTCCGACGCGACCGAGCTGCTTTCGATGCTCGACTCGGTTGGCGAAGTTCTCGACGGCGGCACTTCCGAAGTCCGCGGCACGCCGACCCGGGTTGCCTACGCGACCGTCGCCGTCCAGGACCTGATGGAAGCCAGCGGTAGCTCGGCCGACGAGTTTGGCCTGCCGGCCGATGCGCTCGATCAGGCGCTGCCGATCAGCGTCGAAGTGCATGTCGACGACGCGAATCGGATCCGTCGCCTCGAGTACCTGATGGACCTTGGTTCCATGCTGTCGGCCGAAGAATCGATGCGCGGGATGGACATGAGCATGTGGCAGCGCATCGACTTCGTCGACTTCGGTGACGCCGTCGACATCGCGGTGCCCGTCGGTGCCCCCGACATCACCGCCGAATTCGCCGAGCTCGCAGAACTCGCCGGCTGATATCCACCCCGGCGTCGTAACCTGCGGCGGTGGCTGCACGGAAACGACTCGATGCGGAACTTGTCCGTCGCGAGCTCGCTCCGAGCCGCGAACAAGCCCAGCGCTGGATCGCCGAACGTCAGGTAACCGTCAACGGCGCAATCGCCCACAAAGCGGCGTCGATGATCGCGCCGAGCGACGCCGTCGAGGTGCTCGCCCCACCCCCGCGCTTTGTCGGGCGAGGCGGTGAAAAGATGCTCGGCGCGCTCGAACAGTTCGGCCTGGATCCGACCGGTCTCCGCTGTATCGACGTCGGCTCGTCGACCGGTGGTTTCACGGACTGCCTGCTGCAGGAAGGCGCAGCCTCGGTGGTCGCCGTCGATGTCGGGCGAGCTCAGCTTCATGACCGATTGCGTCGCGACGACCGAGTCGATGTGCACGAACAGACCGACATTCGATCGGTCGATCCGCAGCGCATCGGCGCACCGTTCGACCTGGTCGTGATCGATGTGAGTTTCATTGGCCTCGACCAGATCCTCGACGTGATCGTCTCGCTGCTGGCCGATGATGGGGGAGTCATCGCGTTGGTGAAGCCCCAGTTCGAGGCCGGGCGCCAAGAAGCCGACAAGGGCCGCGGCATCATTCGCGATCCCGAGGTCTGGGACCGTGTTCTGCGCGAGAACACGACCGCGGCCCAGGGGCGCTCGCTGCCGGTGCTCGGCGTTGGTCTTTCGCCGATCAAGGGGGGCGCCGGCAAGGCCGATGGCAACGTCGAATTCTTCCTCCACCTGGGCGGTCGCGGCATCGAGGCGAACGCTTTGTCACCATCCCACGTCGACGCGGCAATCAAGCACGTTGTCGCCCTGGCCCAAGAACTACCGTAAGCAGCGCATGGCCACCGTTGCCCTCATCGTGCACGAAATGCGCGACGACGCTGAAACCCAGGCGCGAGCTCTCGCTCACTGGCTCGCGGAACGCGGCCACAAGCTGGCGATCCTGGCCAACAACACCGACGAGCTCGACACGGGGGCAGCTTCGCTCGATGCGATGGTGCGCGCCCCCGAGGAACTGGCTGCCGACGCGGCGCTGGTGGTTTCGCTCGGCGGTGACGGTTCGATGCTGCGGGCGGTCGATCTCGCCGCCCCGTTTGGCGTCCCGGTGCTTGGCGTGAACTTCGGCCAGCTCGGCTACCTGACCGAAGTCGAGCCGGCAGGCATGCTCGACGCGGTCGAGGCGGCACTGAGCCGGACTGCGGCGATCGAAGAGCGCATGCGTGTGCAGGTCTCGGTCGTTCGGTCCGACGGCTCCGAGTTCGATGCCGGGCACGCGCTCAACGAGGCGCTGGTCGAGCGCGGCGAAAGCGGACGCACCGTCCGTTTGGGCCTTTCGATCGACAACGAATTCTTCTTGTCGTACAACGCCGACGGCATCATCGTTGCCTCGCCGACCGGCTCAACTGCCTATTCGATGTCGGCTCGGGGCCCAATTGTCGCACCCGGCCATCAAGCTCTCATCGTGACCGCTGTTTCACCCCACCAATTGTTCGACCGTTCGTTGGTCCTCAGACCGGACAGCACCGTCGAGGTCGAGGTCTTGCCGAATCGCAACGCCTCGCTGTCCCTCGACGGTCGAACGGCTGTCGACCTCGAGCCCGGAGATCGTGTGGTGTGCCGCCGCAGCGACGTACCGGGCCGCATCGTCTCGCTGCGCAACGCGGACTTCCTCACGGTTCTCAAGACCAAATTCGGTCTCGAGGACCGCTAACCGGGAGGTTCCATGCTTCACGAACTCGTCGTACGAAATCTGGGCGTTATCGAAGAGGCATCGGTGGTCTTGCGCGGCGGTATGACCGCGCTCACCGGTGAGACCGGTGCGGGCAAGACGCTGGTTACCGAGGCCATCAATTTGTTGACCGGCGGCCGAGCCGACCATGTGCTGGTGCGTCCAGGCGCCGACGAAGCCAGCGTCGAAGGCCGGTTCGTGCTGGCCGACGAGACCGAGGTGGTCGTGCGCCGCGTCGTGCCAAGCGATGGGCGAAGTCGCGCCTATCTCGACGGAAGTTTTGCAACGATCGCCGAGCTGACCGAGACCATTGCGCCATTGGTCGAAGTCCACGGGCAACACGGCCAACAGACCATGTTGCGCGCCGGCGCTCGGCGCGATGCGCTTGATCGCTTCGGCAATCACGATCGTGAACCGCTCGAGGCCGCGCGCCGGGACCTTCGCGACGCTCGCGCGCAGCTCGACGAGCTTGGTGGTGACGAATTGGCGCGCAACCGTGAGATCGAGCTGCTGCGTTACCAGCTCGACGAGATCGAACAGGCCGAGATCGTCGACGCCGACGAGGACACCCGGTTGACCGAGCGTGAGCTTCTGCTCGGCGATGCCGAAGCCCACGGCGAAGCCGCAGAAAAGGTGATCGACCTGTTGTCGGCCGATGGGCCGGTGGGAACCGGTCTGGCCGACTCCATTGCTGCGCTTGGCGATCGCAGCCCGTTCGTTGAATCGACCGGACGGCTGTTTTCGATCCAGGCTGAGCTTGCCGATCTGGTCGAGGAGCTGCGGGCTGCATCCTCGGGCATCGACGACGATCCCGAATCGCTGGCCCAGGT
>CALLPT010000297.1 GCA_938015575.1 uncultured Acidimicrobiales bacterium | reverse complement strand
AACACCGTCGGCGCCGCATGAGCACGTACACCGATCCCCATCGCGGCACCGACGTGCTGAAGCTCGAAGGCACCACCTCCGCAATCGAAGAACTACGCGCACGCATCGAACTCCGCGAACGCCAGCTCTGGGAAACCGACGGCGGACGCGACCTCAAACCAACCAAACACCGCCGATCCCGAGAGCAGCGCCTGTTCGACGCCGCCCAAAACATCCTCCTCGGCACCGCCGCCGGGGCTCAGTCCGGTGGCAAGCCAGCTGTCGTGCTCAACATCGACGCCTCCAATCCACACGCTGCGGCGGAAATGGTTGGCGTCGGGCCGGTCCCGGATTCGGTCGCCGCCGAGATCCTCGCCCGAGCGAACATCTTCATCAACATCGCTGACGTCGAGGGCAAGACGCTTTGGTGGGGTCGACTCAAACGGCGAGCAACGCTTACCCAATTCATCGCCCTTGCAGCAAGAGACAAAGCGTGTGTCCTGTGCGGCGCTCACTGGCTTCGCTGCGAAGTGCATCACCTCACACCCTGGAACGCACCCGCCAAAGGCGAAACCAACATCGACGACCTCGCACTCACCTGCTCCACCTGCCACCACGACACCCACGCCGCCGAACTCACGATCGCCCGAGGCCCGCACGGAACCTGGACCACCCGACCAGCGACCGCTGACGAGATCGCACCCAAACGCCCACACAAAGCCGAACGCACGCACAAAGACAAGCGACCACTCACCATCGTTGAGAACGCCCCAGACCGTGATGCCAGAGGCCGGAGCCCTGGCGAAACGGCGGCCCCGGTGAAAAAGCCGACATCCGAGGACTCCGATGACGAAGCCGCCTAACCACTGAGCCCGTCGTCATCCGCCAGTGGGATCCCGCCTGATCAGTCGCAACCGAGACCGCTAAGCCCCGCGACGCGCCCCGCCGCCCGGTCGGTAGCGGGGCCGGTTAGAAAGAGCGGCTTCCGAGTAGCTTTCGGACATGCTTCCTGTGGTCGACCTGGGGTCGGGCGATGCCGCTGAACAACTGGCGAGCGGTCTTCGATCGTTGGGGTTCGTGCAGCTCGTCAACCATGGCGCCGATGCGACGGCAGCGGCGGGGCTTCGAGCGGCATGCGATCGCTTCTTTTCGCTGGAGGCAAAAACCAAGCGACGGTTCACGCACCCGGCGCCCGAGGCAAATCGAGGCTTTCGGGCCAAGGGAAGCGAGGCCCTGAGCTACAGCCTCGGCGAGCCATCACCGCCAGATCTCTTCGAGAGCTTCAACGCGGCCGATGACAGCAGAGCGGGGGATCATCCGCTTTTGGCGCAGACCCCGTGGCCCGATGCGGTCGCGGATGGATTCGCACCCGCCGCCCACGGGTGGCTCGCCGAGATGGCGGGCCTGAGCCATCGGCTCGACTCGTTGATCGACGAAACGCTCGGGACCGACCTGGCGACATGTTCTGACCGAGGCCCCGACACGATGGCCTGTATCGACTACCGGCCTGGGCCCGATGGGACCGAGGCTGCGCTCCCTGATCAACAGCGGATGGGCGCACACAGCGACTACACGACCTTCACGATCCTGCATGCAGATCCGGTGCCCGGGCTCCAGATCGTGACGGACCGTGGATGGGTCGACGTGATCCCGGACCCCGAAGCGTTGCTTCTCAACGTCGGAGACCTCCTCGCGATGCTCACCAACGACACATGGCCATCGACGCTGCACCGAGTCGTTCCCATGCAGGCCGGCGCCGCGCCCGTTCGGCGATCGGTTGCCTACTTCCACTACCCGAACCTCGACGTCGAAGTCGCGCCGCTCCCCGACTTCGGCGAAGCCCGGTACGCACCTGTCACCGTCGCCGACCACCTGCTCGGCAAGCTCACCGCACCAAAGACACACGAGCCAGCAACCGGCGCATCGACCGCAGCCGGTCGACAGGTGTAAAAGGCCATCCGAACCGTCGGAATAGCCGAACGCATCAGGACTTCAGCAAGAAGTCCGTCTCGTCGTCGGCGAGCAGGCGGTCGACCTCGGCCAGCAGCGCAGGATGGCCACTGAGATCGGGATCGGCGTCGAGCAAGGCAAAGGCGTCTTCGCGAGCCTTTTCGACCCAGTACCGGTCACGTCGTAACGAGGCGAGCTTGAGATCGCTTCGCCCCTTCTGCCGCTCCCCCATGATCGTGCCTTCGCCGCGCAGATCGAGATCGATCTCGGCCAGCTCGAATCCGTCGGTCGAACCGACCAAGGCTTCGACACGCGATTCGGCGATCGGATTGGCCGCCGCGGCCACGAGATAGCAGTAGGACTCGTGCGACCCACGACCGACGCGGCCGCGCAGCTGGTGGAGCTGTGCGATGCCGAACCGATCGGCATCGAGGATCACCATGACCGTCGCGTTCGGCACGTCGACGCCGACCTCGATCACGGTCGTCGCGACCAGCACCTGGAGACGGCCGGCCCGGAATTGGCTCATCGTCTCTTCCTTTTCGGCCGAGCTCACCCGGCCGTGCAACAACCCGAGTTGCAGGCCGGCGAGTTCTTCGGACTGGAGGCGCACGAACGTCTCTTCGGCCGAGCTGACTTCGAGCTTGGCGCTCTCTTCGACCAGCGGCGTCACCACATAGACCTGGCGGCCTTCGCTGACTTGTGCCCGCACGTGTTCCCACATGGCGGACTCGGCGTTTGGGTCAACGCCGGTCATGTCGATCTGCCCGTGCTCGTCTTCGACCGGTAGCCGCACCCACGAGGTCCGGATCGGTGTGCGTCCGGGTGGCATCTCATCGAGCACCGACACATCGAGATCGCCGTAGACCGTCATGGCGGCGGTACGCGGGATCGGTGTGGCGGTCATGACCAGCACGTCTGGCACAGCACCGTCGGCGCCCTTGTCTCGCAGCGCCGCCCGTTGCTCGACGCCAAACCGATGCTGCTCGTCGATGACGACCAGTCCGAGCGAGGGGAAGCTGACCGATTCTTGGATGAGCGCATGGGTGCCGATGAGCAGGTCGACTCGGCCGGTGGCCAGCCCCTCTTCAAGCGCCCTGCGTTCTGCGGCCGTCGTGCGGTTGGTGAGCAAGGAAATGCCAAGCGGCCGGGTTCCCGTGAGCGTGCCTGGGTCGGCGACCTCGAGACCGGTCACCATCTCTCGCACCGCGGCGAAGTGCTGTTCGGCCAGGACCTCGGTGGGTGCCATCAGTGCGCCCTGATGTCCGCCTTGCACCGCGGCCAACAACCCGGCGACGGCAACGACGGTTTTGCCTGCTCCGACGTCACCCTGCAACAGACGGTGCATCGGCGCCGGGTCGACGAGATCGCCGAAGAGCTCGTCGATCGTGCGGCGCTGCGCGCCGGTCAGTTCGAAGGCGAGGTTCGCCAGAAACTGGTCGACCAGGACACCGTCGGGGTCGTGCCCGACACCGATCTGGCTTGCCTCGAGTTCACGCTTGCGCCGGACCAAGGCAACCTGGATCCGGAACAGCTCGTCATAGATCAGTCGACGACGTGCGTGGTCGACCTGGCCCATCGACTCGGGCGCATGGATGCGATGCAGGGCCGTGGTGCGGTCGATCAGGTCATGGCGTTTGATAAATGCGTCGGGAACAGGATCCGCAAGCCCCCGCTGCGCCGAACGGCGCAGTGTCTCGCTCGCCGCCAGGGTCAACTCAGCGGTACCAATGCCGGCCTTTTCCGAGCTCGGATAGACGGGAACGATTCGGCCGGTTTGATCGCCGATCAGGTCGACGACGGGATTGGTCATCTGCCGGCTGCCCCGGTACTCCTCGCATCGGCCGAAGATGATCGCGTGCATGCCCGCATGCAATTTCCGGGTGCGCCAGGCCTGGTTGAAGAACGTGATCCGCAAGCGCCCGGTCTGGTCCCGCACGTCGACCAAGACCATGGTCTTGCGATTCCGGGTTTTGCGGCTCGTCACATTGACGATCTCCACGACGACCATGCCCTCGTCGCCCGGCATCAGTTCGGCGATCGTGGCCTCGTTGGTGCGGTCGATGTAGCGACGTGGATAGGTCGTCAGGACGTCGTACAAGGTCGTGATGCCGAGCGCCGCGAATCCTGCTTCTCGTTTCGGGCCGATCCCCTTGAGACGCCCGACCGGCATCTCGTCGAAGTCGGCCAGTGAGAGCGGCGGGCCGGCCACGAACTACTCGATGCCGACGTAGTACGGATACAGCGGCTGGTCGCCTTGATGGACCTCGACATCAACATCGGGATGATGTTCGTCAACCCAGGCTTCGATGAGCGACGTTTCGGCTTCGCTTGCGCCTTCGCCGCAGATGAGTGTGACGATTTCGTGATCCTCGTCGAGCATCGCGTCGAGCAGTCCGGTCATCGCCGTAACCACATCGGTCGCCACCGACTGAATTCCCTTGGGTCCGATGCCGATGTAATCGCCGATCGCGACGGGACCGACGTCGGTGTTGACATCGCGGACAGCAACAGTGACCTCGCCGGTCACGACGTTGCCGATCGCCTCGACCATGCCGCCGAGGTTTTCTTCGGCGCTGGCCTGGGGGTCGAACTCGAGCAGCGCGGCGAAACCCTCGGTGATGCTTCGGGTCGGCACGACCCGCACGGTCTTGTCGGTGTGGGCATCGACCTGTTCGGCGACGGCGATGATGTTCTTGTTGTTCGGCAGCAGCAGGACTTCGTCGGCGGCGACGTAGTTCACGGCATGCAACAGAAGCTCGGTGGGCGGATTCATCGTCTGGCCGCCGAGCACCATCGCGGTCGATCCGAGGGACTCGAAGATCGCCCGGATTCCTTCGCCCACGCCGACCGTGATGACGCCGCAACGTGTCTTCTCGTTGTTGTGGACGACGATGTTTCCCGCGGACTCATCGTCGTCACCGGCGGCCGCGGACGGATCGGTGAACGATTCGATGTGCTCAAGCTCCTCGAGCAGGTCGGTGACACGAATCTTGTGCGGTCGGCCGACCGCAATTCCCGCTTCGATCGACTCGCCGATCTCGTCGGTATGAATGTGGCAATTCCAGATGCCGTCGCCACCGACGACGACGATCGAATCACCAATCGCCGCCCACGCATCGCGGAACTCGTCGATGCGTTCGTCGGGGCAATCAAGGAAGAACATGACCTCGTAGCGCAGGTCGGCAATGGACTTCTCGCCATCGTGGCCGGCCGGAGCAGGCGCTGGCGCGGTCGAAACCCGCACGTAGTCCTCGGGCGGCTCCGGAAGCTCGCGCCCGTCGAGGACATGCAACAGTGCGTCGAGCAAGAGCAGCAAGCCGCGACCACCGGCGTCGACGACGCCGGCGTCTTTGAGAACCGGCAGCATCTCAGGGGTACGAGCGAGTGCATCGTGACCCTGGTCGCGCGCCGCCTCGATCGTTGCGACAAGATCCAGGTCAGCTGACCCGCCCGTATCGGACACAACCGCGGCGGCCGCTTCGCCAATCTCGCGGATGACCGTCAGGATCGTGCCTTCGACCGGGCGCTGCACGGCACCGTAGGCAGCCTCGGCGGCGACGGTGAACGCGCGAGACCAGCGTTCCGGTTCGGTCTCGTCGGGCTGATCGTCTTTGAGCGAGTCGGCGAGACCCCGAAGGATCTGCGACATGATGACGCCCGAGTTGCCTCGCGCGCCCATCAGCGACCCATGCGAGATCGCTTTGCAGACCGTCTCAAGATCATTGGCGCCGTCGAGCTCCGCGCACACCGACTGCAGGGTGAGCGACATGTTCGTGCCGGTGTCGCCATCGGGCACGGGATACACATTGAGTGCGTTGATCATTTCGCGGTGCGTCACAAGCAGGTCGCGGAATGCCTCGACAGTTGCGCGAATCTCGGGCGCGCCAATGCGTTGGGCCACGGTCACGCTCGCAAGCGTATGCCGTTCCGCGGTTGGGTCCGAACCTCATCGGGAATCATCTGAAACGTCGCCGAGCCGACGGACTACGGTTGGGACTCCTGCACCAGACAAGTGCATCTGAGAGGACACGGGGTCAGACAGTGAGCAATGGCGGGATCGGGGCCAGCCCCGACGGCGAAGCGGCGGGCGCGCTCGCGTTGACCAGCACCGGATCTCTCAGCACAGGCTTGATCCGACTCGCGATGGTCGGCGTTGTGCTCGCCGTTCTCGGCATCGCGTTGCCGATCGCTTCGTCCTCGTCCGATGCCTTTGCACAGTCCGGTAGCTCGGACCCGGCCGGTCGCCAGGACCCGTGGCCAAACGATGATGCGGGCGACATCGAGCGACCCGAGGACGAGTCCGACGACACGGCCGCCGAACAGGCATCGCAACACATCATCAACGGCACCCCCATCGCGATCACCGAGCGTCCGTGGCACGTCCTCGTTTCCGACGAGGATTTCGATGGCACCTGGTGTGGCGGATCGATCCTGGCGGCCAACCTGATCCTCACGGCGGCCCATTGCGTCGACAACCCGAACCTCGATCTATCGCGGCTCGTCATCGTTGCCGGAAGCGAACGGTGGCGCGACCTCGAGAACGGCCAGTGGCGGTTCGCGGCCAACGTGACCTTGCACCCGACCTACCAAGCCGATGGCGGGTTCGAGGGAGACAAGGGGCTGGATCTCGCACTTGTCGAACTTGACCGACCGCTCACCTTCGGCCCGTCGGTGCAACCAATTTCATTGGCTGATCCCGACGAAGCCGCAGCCGTGCTCGACCAAGAGGGCGACCTCACCGGCTGGGGCGTCACCACATTGCCGGCCCGCGACAACGACACGGTCGAGACATTGCGTCACGGTGTCGGTGAGATCATCAGCGACAGCTTCTGCGGCGCCCTGATCGGGCGACCACTGAACACCGCGTTCGAGATGTGCCTCGACGGCTTCAACACCGGTCAGACCGGATGCTTCGGCGACTCGGGCGGCGCCACGACCGTCGAGATTGGTGGTGAACGCAAGATCGTCGGAGTCGCAAGCTTCACGATCAGCGAGTGCTCGTTCGACATCTTGGTACTCGCCGAGACCGCTACGGCCCGTGACTGGATTGCCCAGAACACCCCACCGCTGGGCGATGGTGCCGGCTTCGTCGGAGGACGCGTGTTCGACGACACGAACTTCAACAGCGTCGAGGACCCTGGCGAGGGCGGGCTTGCCGGCGTCGAGGTCACCCTGTCGATCCCGCCACCGCCTCCGAGCACGGCGCCGGCGATCGCCTTGACCACCGTCACCGACGCGCAAGGTCGTTTCGCGTTCAACGCCCCCTCGGGCGGTTGGTATCAGGTCTCGATCACGATCGACCCGCTCGTTGTGCTCTCACCACCGACCGGCGAAGGAACCGAAGCGACGAACACCGATGTTTGGAGTCGGTTCTACGACCCGCTGCTCGTGGAACCGACCGTCGGCTACAGCGCCCGATTCTTGCTTCGCTCGGGACAGGCCCAGGTCGATGTCGACTTCGGCGCGACCCAAGGTGCACTGGTTTCTGGTGTGGTGTTCGACGACGTGGACCGCAATGGCCGTCGTGATCTGGGTGAGCCGATCGCTGAGCGTGTTGATGCCTATATCGATCTCTACCGCATCAGCCCTGAGGGCGATTTCGACCGGGTCGTCGATTCGCGCTCGACGTTCTCCGACGCCAACTTCGCAATGGCCGTTCCGCCGGGTCCCTCGTACCTGTCCTTTTACGATCTGTTCACGGACCGCGACGTGACGCTGCCGAACCGCGGCGACGATCTCGGCGACAACGACTTCTCTCCTTTCACGAACGCGAGCGAAACCTTCACCGCGGTCGCGGGCGAGATCTACACCTTTGACCTCGGGCTGACACCTGCGGGCAGCGGACCGGTCTTTGTCGACGTCGCCAATATCGACTGCGACGGCAACGTGTCGATCGTCGATGCGCTCGTCATCGCGCAGTTCAGTGCCAATCTGCGCACCGACGGCGGCAACTGCCCGTTGGCCGACCCGTCCGCCCAGCTGCACGCCGCGAACGCGGACTTCAATCTTGATGGCTCCACCGACATCATCGACGCGCTGCTCATCGCGCAATGTGTCGCCGATGTGGCCACGCCATTCTGCGACAGCCTCCCGTAACGGCCCGATCCGCGAAGATCCGAGACTCGCCTTGACGAGGGCGCCCGGCGCCCCGGACGAGAACAAGGCCACGACGGCAACGTCGCAAGGAACAACACCTAGCCCGGCGGCGCGAACCCCCCGTCGTTGGGTGGCGGGGAAATCGGGTCGCGAACACCGGGCGGCGCAGCCGGAGCCAACGGCGATGCCGGCGAGGGCGGAGCCGTGATCGGTCGTGGCGGTGGTGGTTGCTGCAAGGGCGGAGGAGGCGGCGGCGATCCCTGGTAGCCGGGCGGAGGTGAGCCCCGGTAGCCGGGCGGAGGCGGCGGCGATCCCTGGTAGCCGGGCGGAGGTGAGCCCCGGTAGCCGGGCGGAGGAGGCGGCGGCGATCCCCGGTAGCCGGGCGGAGGAGGCGGCGGCGATCCCTGGTACCCCGACAGCGGCGGCGGCGGCGATCCCTGGTAGCCGGGCGGCGGCGGCATCACACCGGACGAGCCAGAGCCCGGCGGCGGGGGCGGCGCGAGTCCACTTCCTTGGGCCTTGGCGGCGATCGTGCGCAACCAATCCACGACGGACGCGTGCGGTGGACGCGGCCACAAGGGCATACGGGACGTCACAAACCGCTCGATGTCGGCGCCGAGCTCGGCGGCCTGGCCCGCACCCAGCTCAGGGGCGCGACGCAGATAATCCCGCACCACTTGGTAGCCATCGTCGCCGAGCGGCGATGTGTCCATGTCCTTGGCCCAGATGACCAGGCTGGGCGCAGCGAACATCGGCTGCATCCATCCGCTTCCGACA
>CALLPT010000296.1 GCA_938015575.1 uncultured Acidimicrobiales bacterium | reverse complement strand
GCTCGGTGACAGCCGAGTGCGCGCCATCGCCATGAAGCCGACCGATGGTCTGCAGCGTGGTGCCGAGGTGCGCAACACCGGCGCAGGCATCACCGTGCCCGTCGGCGACGTCACCCTTGGACACGTGTGGAACGTGATCGGCGAGCCGCTCGACGTCACCGCAGACGAGGTCAACATCGGCGACCGGTGGGAGATCCACCGTCCCGCGCCCTCGTTCGACTCACTCGAGCCGTCGTCGCAGATGTTCGAAACCGGCGTCAAGGTCATCGACCTGCTCACCCCCTACAAAGAGGGTGGCAAGATCGGCCTGTTCGGCGGTGCTGGCGTGGGCAAGACCGTGCTCATCCAGGAGATGATCACCCGTGTGGCCACCAACCACGGTGGTGTGTCGGTGTTCGCCGGCGTCGGCGAGCGCACCCGTGAGGGAACCGACCTCTTCATCGAAATGGGCGAAGCGACCATGGGTGCCGGCGAAGACGCCGCAACCGTGCTCTCCAAGGCCGCCCTGGTCTTCGGCCAGATGGATGAGCCACCCGGCGTGCGCCTCCGTGTCGCACTCGCTGGCGTGACGATGGCCGAGTACTTCCGTGACGTCCAGAACCAAGACGTGCTGTTGTTCATCGACAACATCTTCCGCTTCGTTCAGGCCGGTTCCGAGGTTTCGACCCTTCTCGGTCGTATGCCTTCAGCCGTGGGCTACCAGCCGACCCTGGCCGACGAAATGGGCCAGCTCCAGGAGCGCATCACCTCGACCCGAGGCAAGTCGATTACGTCGCTGCAGGCCGTGTACGTGCCCGCCGATGACTACACCGACCCGGCGCCGTTCACCTCGTTCACCCACTTCGACGGTACGACCGAGCTGAGCCGTGACATTGCCTCGCTGGGCATCTACCCGGCCGTGGATCCGCTGTCCTCGACCTCGACGATTCTCGACCCCAACGTGGTCGGCCAGCGTCACTACGACGTCGCTCGTCGTGTGCAGGAGATCCTCCAGCGCTACAAGGAGCTCCAGGACATCATCGCGATTCTTGGTCTCGACGAACTGTCCGAAGAAGACCGTGTCACCGTCGACCGTGCCCGCAAGGTGCAGCGCTTCCTCAGCCAGCCAATGTTCGTGGCCGAGATCTTCACCGGTCAGGCCGGCATCTTCACCGGTGTCGAAGAGACCATCGACTCGTTCGAAGCACTCGTCAACGGCGACATGGATCACCTGCCTGAGCAGGCGTTCTACATGGTCGGTGGCGCCGAAGACGTCGAGCGCAAGGCAGCCGAGCTGGCTGCTGGCGCCTGATCGTCGCCGGACCGAGGAGACTAACCAGTGCCGATTCACGTCGAATTCGTCTCACCCGAGCGGATCATCTTCGAGGCCGAGGCCAAAGAGATCATCGTCCGCACGACCGATGGTGAGATCGGCTTCTTGCCGGGCCACGTCCCATTCGTGGGCGTGCTGGCAGTGGCCGAGGCGCGGATCTACGACGCGGACGGTTCCACGGTGCACTCGTTTGCCGTGCACCGCGGCTTCGTCGAGATCGCCAACGACCACTGCACGATCCTGAGCGATGTGGCCGAGTCGGCCAACGACATCGACCGGGCTCGCGCCGAGGTTGCCGAGCGTCGGGCTACCGAGGCACTGTCGGCCGACAAGGACGATGCCGCAGCTGCGGCCGCCCTGCGTCGTGCCCAGGTCCGCCTCGAAGTCGCCAAGAAGGCGTCATGACCTGCTGACGTTCGTCAGCACCGACACAGCCCCGGCCCTTGGCCGGGGTTTCGTCGTTTTCGCCGACTGCTGCAGTCCGGACACCGCATCTTGTTCTCACCGATCTGCGACCCGGAAAGCGGGCGGTGAGTCGGTGAGAAGGGCCTAGCGGGGACGGACGTCGATGATGCCGACTTCGGGACGTACCCCAAAGCGAACCTGGGGTGCTTCGAGCCGTTCGATGCCGACACCGGTGCTCACATACAGCGGGACGTTGTTGACGAGCCCCAGACCGCCGGCCGCAATGTCGCGAGGCACGGAAGTGAACGTCACCGGCGGCCCGAAGAAGGGGATGGACACCTGCCCGCCATGGGTATGGCCGCTCACGATCAGGTCGACATCAGCGCCCTCAGGCAGCTCGTAGACGACGTCAGGGCGGTGAGAGACGAGTAGCGAGAGCGCATCGGTCGGTTCGGCCAACGCAGCGAGCGTGTCACCGCGCTCAGGGCCATCGGCGACCACCCGCACGCCCGCCAAGCGCACCGGCACCCCGTTGATCTCAAAAGCCAAAACCGTGTCGTCGATGAAGAGGGCTCCTGCCTCGGCCGCGATCGCCTCGAGCGAGATGGTGTGATCGCTGTCGCCGGTCGTAATCGCAACCAGCTGCGTGTTGTCCACGAGCTGGCGCAGAAGCGCCACGAAATCGCCCCGGTTGGCTTCGAGCTGCTCCGCGGTGCCTTGGTACCAGTCGCCGGGTATGAGGACCATGTCGGGGCGTCGGGCCAGCAGCTCGGCGATCGCCTCGCGTTCGTGCGCGCCGATGTTAGGCGTCTGCAGGTCGGCGACGACGCCGATCCGTAGCGGCGCCGCAATTGCTGCGTCGAGCACGGCTTCGTCGACCCGCAACCATCGTGGCTCGACATGAGTCGCATAGAGGCCGAGGACGGCGATGAGGGCGGCGACGGCGCCGAAGATGGTGTCGATCCGGCGGCGCCCGAGTCGCAAGGAGAACAGGAACCAGCTGCCCAGGATGAGCGGGACCGTTACTACCGCCAGCAGGTACAGCAGGTGGACGAGCCCGAAGAACCCGATGCCATGGAATCCGTTGATCACGATCGTGCCGACGATGAGCACGATGAACCCGGACACCAAGCCCTTCTCCAGATCGCGGATACGAGTGGGCGGGGTCGCGCCGATGAGCGCAATGGGCACGACCGCAGCGACGACCGCGAGCACGAGCAGGCTTGTGCTGAGACCTAGGGCTGCGGTGCTCACGTTGCCAGTGTGGCCTGTCTCGCGGGCGGTTCGGTCGCGGGTCGCGACCGAACCAGGCCCTAGTCGATGACGATGTCGCTCAGGCCATCCTCGGCGGCCGGGTACTCCATGTCGAGGCCTTCGAGCGCGTTCACCATCAATCGCGAGATCAGCAGGTTCCGGAACCATTTGCGGTCTGCGGGGACCACGTACCACGGCGCATAGTCGGTGCTGGTCTCGGCCAGCATCTCGGTAAATGCGGCCTGGTAGCTGTCCCAATGTTTGCGTTCAGCCAGGTCGCTGCTCGAGAACTTCCAGTTCTTCTCGGGCTCGTCGAGGCGGGACTGGAGCCGTTCGCGCTGCTCGTCCTTGGAGATGTGGAGGTAGATCTTGATGATGGTGGTGCCCTCGTCGGCCAAGAGGCGTTCGAACTCGCGGATGTGGCGGTAGCGGGCTCGCCAGCGTTCTTCGCTGACAAAGTTGTGAACCCGCACGACCAGGACGTCTTCGTAATGGCTCCGGTTGAAGATCACCATCTCACCCGTCGACGGCGTGTGTCGGTGGACCCGCCACAGGTAGTCGTGCGCGAGTTCGTTCTCGGTCGGCTTCTTGAACGAAGCGACGCGCACCCCTTGGGGGTTGACACCGTCGAAGACGTGGCGGATCGTGCCGTCCTTGCCGCCAGTGTCGGTGGCCTGCAAGACGACCAGCACCTTGTGCTTGTCCTCGGCCCACAGCAGTTCCTGGGCAGCCTCGAGTCGGTCGTTGAGGCCCTGGGTCACCTGGCGACCGAGGCTCTTGGTCAGGCCTTCGTTCTCGTCGGTCGCCCACGAGCTGAGATCGACCGACGTGTCCGGCTTGACCCGGTAGCGGTCGAGATCGAACGTCAGCGCATGTTCGGGTGTGCTCATGGCGCCATTCTGCACTGATTCTGTGCCGTCTGCGGCCATGCGACCGGGGAAGGCGCGCGCTCACCTACGCTTGGCGACGATGTCCAGCGGTGTTCGGGAACCAGTCGCGGCCGGCCTGCTGTACGCAGCCGACCCTCAACAGCTACGTGTCGAGATCGACGCGGCCATCAATGGCGCCGACACCGAGTTCGCGGGACCGAAGCTTCTGATTCTCCCGGACTGCGGAATGGTGGCTGCGCCCGACGTCGCCGGCTCCGCAATGCTGATGCTCGAGTCCGAGCGCGACCACGTCGAGCGTGTCGTGCTCATCGCCGACCATGAACCGGGTCTCGGTGAACGTGGCTTCGCCGGCGTTGCCGTTCCCCGAGCGATTGCATTCCGCACCCCGCTCGGTGATCTATTGGTGGACCGCGAGTCCGTCGATGCGCTCAACCATCATCCCAATGTGGTGCTGAACGACCGGCCGTTCGTGCACAACGAGAGCCTCGAGGTGCATCTACCTCCGGTGCAGCGCCTGCTGGGCAATGTGCGGGTGTTGCCCATGTTGGTCGGCGACGCGTCGGCGGCTGAAGTCGTCGATGTCCTCGAACGCGTGTGGGGTGGAAGAGAGACCCTGGTCATCGTGTCGGCGCACTTCGGCGAGGGTGAGGACGCCGAGGCCGTCACCGAGCACGGCGAACGGATCCGAGAAACGATCAGCCACAGCGAGGTCGTGCCGGAGCTTCTGGCATCGACGTCTTCGCCTCAGACACTGGCCGCTGTCTCCACGATCACGGCGCGACGCTCGATGGGGTTGAACGAACTCGCCGCCGACACGGTCGATTCGCCCCGCGGTGCGGGTTCGATCGACTATGCCGCGTTCGGCGCGTGGGAGTCGTCGGATCTTGCGCTGGCAGATCCCGACATCGCCCATCTACGGGCGTTGGCGCTGGCGACGGTTCACTTGACGGTGCTCGGAGGTCGCGTCGACGGAACCGATGCTGGTCGGTTGCCGCCAGCGTTGGTTGCCAGGCGCGCATCGGTGGTCACGCTGCGCCGTGATGGCCAGACCCGTGGTTCGGCGGGCACGATCGAAGCCGACCGGGCGCTGGCCGCCTCCGTTGTGCGCAACGCCTCGGCCGCTTGTGCCGACCCGCGTCTGCCGTCGATCCAGCCTTCTGAGCTCGACTCGCTCGACATGGCCATCTCGGTCGTGTCACCGATCGAGCGCATCTTCCCCAAGACCTGGGAGGAGCTCGCTGCCGCCTTCGTCGTCGGCCGTCACGGTGTGCTGGTGACGACGGGAACCGCTCGCGCGGCGCAGCTGCCGGCGATGTGGGCTCGGTTCAATCACCACGAAGAATTCGTCGGAGCGGTCGCCCGCAAGGCCGGGATGACGGCATCGGACAATGTGACCGATGCGGCGTGGTACCGGTTCGAAACGATTGATTACTGACACGCTGCCTCGCTCGCCGTACCAACGTCCGCGTCGGCGACGCCAGATCGTTTCGGTTGCCTGCACGATCGTGGCCGTCCTGTTGGGCGGCTGCGCCTCGGCTGACTCGCCGCCGGCTGGATTCGCCACTGAACCCCTGGCGACCGCGATCGTAGATCCGATCGCGGCACCGACCGCCGCTCCTGAGCAGGCCGCCAGGCCCGCGCCTTCCGCGACGCCAGCGCCCTCCGCCACGCCCGAACCGGCTCCGACGCCCGCGCCCTTCGCCACGCCCGCGCCCTCCGCCACGCCCGAACCGACTCCGACGCCCGCGCCCTCCGCCACGCCCGAACCGGTCGATCCGCTGCTTGCGGCGACAGAAGCGTCGACACTCAAGCCGGTCGGATGTCCACCCGACGCGGCACACCCACAGGTCAGCTGCTTCCGAGCCCTGTTGCCGCTCGACGTCACCGATCCGACTCGCGCCGACCAAGTCGATCTGCTGGTCGCCTTCGTCGACAATGGCGACCCGTCGGGGGCTGGCCCGGCCGTGTACCTGCAGGGTGGTCCTGGCGTCGGTGCCGTACAGACGGCGCCCCGGTTCGTCAATGCCGGCCACGATGTGGTGTTGTTCGATCAGCGGGGCACCGGCGCCTCGGTGCCGAAGTTGGCCTGCGACGAGGTCGACGCGCTCTGGGCCCTGGAGCGCACCGACGATGCCGATCGCATCGACGAGGAGCTCGTGTTCGGCGCGTACAGCCGTTGCGCTGACCGGCTCAACGCCGAGACCGACCTCGATGCGTTCAACACGACGGCCACCGCAGCCGACGTCGAACTGCTTCGCCGCCTCTTCGGCTACGACGAATGGTCGCTGTGGGGCGTCAGCTACGGAACTCGCCTTGGGCTGACCATCATGCGGGACTATCCCGACGGCATCCGCTCGGTCGTGCTCGACTCCGTCGTCCCGTTCGAAGTCGACTTCTTTGCCACGATTCCCGAACATGCGGTGCGATCCATCGATGCACTCGGCCAGGCCTGTGACGCCTCGGCGTGCGCCACGAACCACGGCGACTTCGTCACCAACCTCGAGGCGCTCGTTCAGCGGCTCGAAGCGGAGCCGGTTGTCGTCGACGTCACCCGGCCGGTCAGCGGCGACGTGCTGGCGTATCGCGTTGGCGGTTCCGACCTCATCTCGATGGTGTTCAGTCAGCTCTACAGCACTCGGCTATTGCGGTCGCTTCCACGCCAGATCGCTCGTGCCGACTTCGGCGGCATCGACGAGCTGGTCAACGGCTATGTGCAGCGTCGCGATCCAGAGCGTCTCGACCTGGCCGTCGGCCTGTATTACACGACGTGGTGCCGCGAGGAGTTCCCGTTCCACGATCCTGGGCTCGACGACGCCTTCTTGAGTGCGACCGCCGACCGCTTCGGCACGGCCCTCGACGACGCCCTCAGCTTCTCCTCGGCCGAACGTCTCTGCTCGATGTTCGACGTTGCGCCCGCAGATCCCATCGACGACGCGCCACTCGCGACGTCCATTCCGACCTTGGTGTTGGCCGGCCGCTTCGACCCGATCACGCCGCCCGCTTGGTCACGCTCGGTCGCCGAGGCGATCCAAGGGTCGGTCTATGTAGAAGTCGCCGACCACGGGCACGGCATGAGTACGTCGTGCCCGATCGGTATACGCGAGGCCTTCTTGCGCGATGCGGCGATGCCGCTCGACACCTCATGCCTCGACGCGATCATCGCGCCGGCCTTTGACTGAGGCCGGCGTTCCTTCGCCCCGAGCCGGGGTGAAGGCTCAGGTGTAATCGACGGCGGAGACTTCTTCGAGCTTGTCGATGCGGTGGTTCGCGTTGACGAGTCGCACCGTGCCCGAACGTGAACGCATGACCAGGCTCTGGGTCGTCGCACCTTGTGAGTTGAAGTGCACGCCGCGGATCAGATCGCCGTCGGTGATGCCGGTGGCGGCGAAGAAGCAATTGTCGCCCGCGACCAGATCTTCGGTCGTGAGCTTGCGGTCGAGGTTGTAGCCGGCCTCGGTCGCGGCCTTGCGTTCGGTGTCGTCACGAGCCCAGAGACGGCCCTGAATCTCGCCACCCATGCACTTGAGCGCTGCGGCGGTAATGACACCCTCGGGCGTTCCTCCAATGCCCATCAGCACGTCGGCGCCGGCCTCGGGCCAGGCCGTCGAGATGGCACCGGCAACATCGCCGTCGGGGATGAGCCGAATGCGAGCCCCGGCGGTACGGATCTCGTCGATCAACTCATCGTGTCGAGGCCGGTCGAGGACGACGACCGTCAGGTCACGAATGCGTTCGCGCTTCGCACCAGCGATTCGGTGCAAGTTCTCGGTGGCCGAAGCATCGATATCGATGGCACCTGCGCAGTCCGGTCCGACGGCGATCTTCTCCATGTAGACGATCGGCCCAGGGTCGAACATCGAACCCGCGTCGGAGACGGCGATCACGGCGATCGCGTTGCTTCGCCCATAGGCGGTGAGTGTGGTGCCATCGATGGGGTCGACGGCAACATCGACCTTGGCTCCCTTGCCATTGCCGAGACGCTCACCGTTGTAGAGCATCGGGGCTTCGTCTTTTTCGCCTTCGCCGATGATGACGAGACCATCCATGTCGACGGTGCTGAGCATGGTGCGCATCGCATGCACGGCAGCGCCATCGGCGCCTTCTTTGTCACCTCGTCCCATCCACCGGCTCGCTGCGAGTGCACCGCTTTCGGTGACTCGGACGAGCTCGAGGGCGAGGTTGCGGTCCGGGGCGGTACTCATTCAGGGCGCTCCTGCACAGGGGGTCTCACCCAACCTATCGGAGCCGCGCCTGTCATCTTGAGGACACTGCCAAGACTCCGGCATGCCACGGGCCGGCGAGGATGCGCCGGTTCGGTGGGGAGGCGGGCCAGAAGTGGCATGATGGCGCGGTGAGTGCGACCGATACGGAAGACAGCGCCGACCAGGTCTGGTGCTTTCAGTGTGGAAACGAGTACGAGGCCGGCGTCGAAACCTGCGTCGAGTGCGGCGTGCCGACAAGCGCTGAACGCCCGCAGCCGGCCGAAGAGGTCGGCGGCGAAGATGAGCCACAACTGGCCTATGAGTTCCATGAATGGACAGGGCAAGGCCGCTCGATCCTCGATGGCATGCTCACGCGCGCCGGCATCGATCATGCGTGGCAGGGCGCGACCCTCATCGTGCGCGAAGAAGACGAAGCGATAGTCGACTCTGCCGTCGCCGAGACCGAGGTCGTGGCCATGCCCACCCTGGACCTCGAGCAGCCCACGATGGTCTACGAGCTCGAGGACCTCGACCCCGAACAACACGCCCGCCTGCTGCGACGCCTGGGTGACCAGGGCATCAGCCACGCGTTTGACCGCAACGGTGACCTCTTCGTCTATGAAAAGGACGAGGAGCGCGTCGACGAATTGTTCGACGGTCTCGACTCTGCCGACGCTTCTGAACGCGAGTTCGGCCCCGGCAACAATGCCGACCCAGTCGAAGTCATGACCAATTTGTTCATCGCAGCCGGTCGCCTGCGCAAGAAGGGCAACGACGCAAAGGGCGTTGTCGGCCTTGTGGCCGCGACCGATATCGCCGAACAGATGACCTTGCCCTACGGGATGACGGCGGATATCTGGGGCAATGTGCTCGACGTGTCGACCGGGCTCGCTTCGGTGCTCAAAGGCGAGAATGAGCTGGCCGAGGGCACCGTTGAAGAGTTCGCCGGTCACCTGCACGACCTGCTTCGTCGCCTGATCTGAGCTGCACGCAGCCGTCCACGTTTCTGGCTACGAACTACCTCGCTCGACCGCCGGTGTGAGCGGCCGCGGACCTACGCTGCTCCCTTGTGATCCTGGCCGAACTTGAGCTGTACCACTCGCGGCCGATCGCTCCGACCCGCCGCGTCGCGCTCGGCCATGCGGTGCTTCCGGTCGATGATTCCCCCGGATTTGGCGGCCTGCTACTCGGCGGCATCGTGGCCCGGTACAGCCAGTTGCTCGACCCAGATCTCCTCGAGGAACTCGAGATCCTCACCTACCAGGTCGAACAGGGCCAGCGCATTCCCCAGCCGCGCATGCGCCATCGGCTGCAGACGGACCGCGTCGGCCTTTTGCGTTCGGTGCATCGTCTGGAGCGCTTGCCGAACAACCGGTTACATCTGAACTTCGAAGACAAACACGAGGCTCCTCCGCAGTTCGTGTTGGCCGCCGTGTACAGCGCTGCCGGGATGGCGCCGAGTGCGCGCAGCGACGTGATGCGAGTCATTCGACGGGCGATTGGGTGGCAAGGCGACGTCACCAACGACGATGTACTGCTGGGGCACCTGAGCGCGTCGTACTCGCGGTATGCGCTTTCGAGCTCGAGTCAGGCCGACCCGTTGGCCTGGGCACTCGAAGTCGTCGGTTTGGATCCCGAGAGCGAGGTTCCCGACGAGAAGACGCTGCGGAAGCGAATCCGCAGTCAACTTCGCGACGCTCATCCCGACGTGACGGGCGATCATGAGGATGCCGCGGATCGGATCGCCGAGCTGAACGAGGCGCGCCGTATCCTGCTGGCCTAGCGCCCGGACCTGCGTCTGGTCGCTGTACGACTGGTCCAGCGGTGCGGTCGCGCCGACCGTTCTTTCGGGGAGTACGTAACGCTCATGGCTCTACTGCTCGGCATCGACACCGGCGGCACGTTCACCGATGCCGTTCTGGTGCGCGATGACACTGGCGCCGAAACCGTCGTTGCTTCCGCGAAGTCACCGACAACCCACCACGACCTCGCCATCGGGGTCGGCGGTGCCGTGCGAAATGTCTTGGCCCAGGCCGGCGATGTCGCCGCGGGTGATATCGATCTGGTTTCGGTATCGACAACCTTGGCAACGAATGCGCTGGTCGAGGGCCACGGCGAGCCAGCTGCGGTGATTGCGATCGGTTTCACCGAGGCTGAACTGGACCGAGCCGGGTTGGCTGACGCCGTGGACCCTGAGCTCATCGTTGCGCTTGCTGGTGGGCACGACGCCCACGGCAATGAACGAGCGGACTTCCCCGAAGCCGGGGTCCGAGACGCCGCACAGCGCCTGGGTGGGCTGGTGTCGGCCTTTGCGGTGACCGCCCAGTTCAGCGTGCGCAATCCGGCCCACGAACGTCGAGCGGTCGCTCTGCTCCGCGAGCTCACGGGGCTCCCGGCGACTTCGAGTCATGAGCTCTCGGCGAAACTCGATGGGCCACGGCGGGCGCTCACCGCCGCGTTGAATGCCCGCCTCCTCGGCACCATCGACCGGCTGAACCAGGCCGTGCGCGAGGTGCTCGCCTCGGAACAGATTCAAGCCCCTCTGATGGTCGTACGAGGCGACGGGTCACTCGTCTCGGCCGACTTCGCGGGCGCGCGACCGGTCGAAACGGTGCTTTCGGGGCCGGCTGCGAGTGTGATCGGCGCGCTCCACTTGGCCGAGCTGACGAGCGGGCTCGTCTCCGACATCGGCGGTACCACGACGGATGTCGCCGTGATCGAAGACGGTCGTCCTCGGATCGCTTCGCGTGGTGCTGTTGTCGGCGGCTACCGCACGATGGTGGAAGCGGTCGACATGGCCACGATTGGTCTTGGCGGCGACAGCGAGGTTCGTATCGACACCCGGGCCAAGGATGGGCCATTGCTTCTCGGCCCCGAGCGGGCGATCCCGATCGGGCGTCTTGCGACGACGTTTCCCCAAGTGGTCGACGTGCTTGAGCGCCAGCTCGACGCCCCGGTCGGTCTGACCAGCCATGGTCGCTTTTTGGTCGCCACGGGCATGCATGGCGATGCATTGGCAGACCATCGTGAGGCGCGGGTGCTGGAGCGGCTTGGCGACGGTCCGCTGCCCGAGGCCGACGCCGCGCCATCGGGGCTCGACGGCCGGGCGGCCGCTCGCTTGCGGGCTCGCGGTCTTGTACGCGTGGCGACCATGACACCGACCGACGCCCACGCGGTGCTCGATGCCGTTGATGGGATCGACGGCGATGCTTCGGTGTTGGTCGCCTCGGTGCTCGCTCGCCAGACCTCGTCAAAGGGTGCGACGATCTCGACCGGGGCGCGAGAACTTGCTGAGCAGGTCGAAGCATGCCTTGTCCGGCGATCGGCCGGATTCATTCTGCAGGTCGCGTTGGCTGCCGATGGTCTCGAAGTCGATCTCGACGACCCGCTCCTTCAGGCGGCGCTCGACCACCACGCCGCGGCGACCGATATCGGCATCCGATTGAGCACGCCAGTGGTCGCCATCGGTGCGCCTGCTTCGACCTACTACCCACGCGTGGGCGAACATGTTCGGAGCGACCTCGTGGTGCCTGAGCACGCCGAAGTCGCCAACGCCGTCGGCGCTGTAGTCGGTCGCGTGCGTGTACGTCAGTCGTGCACGATCACGCAGCCGACTCGGGGTCAGTACCGGGTGCATCTCGAGGACCAGCCGACCTTTGGGTCGGTCGACAACGCGGTGGCGCATGCAAGCGAACTGCTCACCGAAGCGGCGCTCAACGCGGCCGACCATGCCGGCGCTGCGACGCCCGACGTCACGTCGGACTGGCAAACCCGGGTCGCGATCGTCGAAGGCAAAGAGATCTTTGTCGAGGGCACGTTGACGGTCGAGGCATCGGGCCGACCTCGTTTCTGAACCGCCTGGTGACGGGCGCAGCTGCCTCGTCGACGTGTTGGGCTAACGGTCTTCGGGATTGAGATCCTCGAGCGCCTTGTTCGCCGTCTCGGGATACCACCGCAAGATCGCGGTGGCCAGAACCGGCACGATGGCCAGAATCGCAAAGGTGGTGCCGAAGCTCCATCGCTCCGACATCTCGCCGACAAACGCGAGCCCAATCATGCTTCCTACGACCGCGACGAGCGTGAGCAGGCCGTTGGCCAAGCCACGACGCGACGTCGGGAACATCTCGGGGCCATACACGCCGAGCGCCGGGATCGCAGCCGCACCGATCACGGTCGAAAGCGTGCCCGCAACCCACATGAGTGGCCCGCCGAACCCATAGCGGATCACGTTGAAGCCGACGCCTGCGAGTATGCCGATGGCGCCAATAACGCGCCGTCCCCGACGGTCGGCCATCGGGCCGAAGATGGCGACGCCGATGCCGATTGGTGTGCTGGTTACGGTCGAAAACAGGCTGATCTGGGTGCCGGAGAATCCGCGTTCGTCGCGTAGGTACTCGTTCTGAAAGTTCGACGATGGCGCCGCGAACATTGACGACGCGAAGCCGACCATGGCCAGCATCGTGAACCGTCGTCGCATTGAAGACGTGATCGGGGCCGGCGCTGTCTTGCGTTCGGACAACGAGGTGAAACGACGCGACTCAGGCAGCCGGCGTCCGAGCGCGACGATCACCGGGATCGCGAGCACGGCGACCACGAAGAGAATCCTCCATCCGCCACGTGACGTGTCGGCGAGTGGAATGAGCCAGAGGACCATGCCGGACCCGAGCCCCGCGAACAACGCGAGGATCGAAGCGGTCCAAGCCCGGGACCCGGCCGGGGCTTCTTCGGCCGCGAAGATCCCGATCAGCAGCCCCAAGCCGGTGGTGAGACCGCGCGAGACCAGCTCGGCGGAACCGAAGAACCAGATGTTGGTCGAGGCCGCCGCCAGTACAGCGAAGCTGGCTGCACCGAGCCCCGAGATCACGAGCATGCGCCGTCGGCCGAGGCGATCGGCGAAGTACACGATCAACAGCGACAGGAGGGCTCCGATTCGGGTCATGCCCGTGACCAGGCCCTGTGTGCCGCGGTCGGCTCCGAAGTCGTCGGCGACGAAGGTGATGGTTTGGGACAACAAGGTCCCCAGGTACGCGGCCGCCATCGTGGCCGCGATGAGCAAGGTGAAGGCGTGAGCCCCTTGGGCATCGAAGCGCTGCGGGGGAGCCCAGAACGGGGCATCGGTGGCGAGACGCCGTTTGCGGATCGCCCAGCCGTACAACCAACCGAAAGGGGCGGCGAGGAGGGGAGTGGCCAGGCGGAACTCGGTCGTCTCGGTCAGGAGCCCCTCGTCGGTCGCGGCAAGCGATCGTTTCCACACGCGAAACGGTCCCTCGGCGAGCTCGAACGTGGAGTTGTCGACGACCTGTTCTTGGACCATCCAGTCGTCTCGTGGCGCTCGAAGCGCCTCGAATGACGCGCTGTCGCTGTGATGCACCACGACTCGCTTGGTGGGGCCCGTCCAGGTAGACGCCCCCGCTCGCTTCTCGCGGCGCCGCATAGGGATGGCACCCTACAAGCGTCGAACCGGCACGCTGGCGCTGCAGGGTTAGGCTGCTTCGGTGAGCGAAAGCCTGTTGGTCCGTGGTGGCAAGTCACTCAGCGGCACAATTCAGCCGTCGGGCAACAAGAATGCGGTGCTGCCGATTCTGTGTGCCACCTTGCTGACCGATGAACCGGTGACGATCCGCAATGTGCCCGACATCACCGACGTCGCCAAGATCGTGGGCTTCTTCGAAACGATCGGGTCCTCGGTGGCTTGGGATCGCGAGGCGCACACGATCGAGGTCTGCCACGCCGGCGTTGCCCTCGATGTGGTCGATTCGTTGCCGCCGGGGATGCGTAGCTCGGTCATGTTGTTCGGCCCACTGCTCTCGCGAGTCGGTCAGCTCAATGTCACCGACGATGCGACCGGTTGTTCGCTGGGCGCTCGCGAAGTCGACCCCCACCTCGACATCCTCGAGGGATTCGGTGCGTCGATCGAGTGGGGCGATCGACGTGTCCTCGAGCTGACCGGACCGTTCTCGACGAGCGAACATTGGCTCGACTACCAGTCGGTCACCACCACCGAACACTTCGTGATGTGCGCGGCGCTCGCCGATGGCACCTCGAAGCTGATCAATGCGGCCAGCGAGCCGCACGTCCAAGACCTCTGCAATGCGCTGGTCGCGATGGGCGCCGAGATCGATGGCATCGGCACGTCGGTGCTCACGATTCAGGGCGTCGCCGAGCTCGGCGGTGCCGAGATTCGGATCAGCGATGACCATCACGAGATCTTCACCTTTCTCGCCATCGGAGCGATGACGGGCGGCGATGTCACCGTCGAGCACTCGGTGCAGCGTCACTTCCCGCTGATGGATCGAGTGCTGAACCGTTTCGGGCTCGAGGTCGAATCGACGCCGATCGGTTCGCGGGTGTCCGCTAGCGGACCGCTGCGAGTCGAGTCGCCGCGAACCGAGAACCTGCTTCCCAAGGTCGAGGGAGCTCCCTGGCCGTACTTCCCCGTGGACCTGATCCCGCCGGTCGTTGCGCTCGCGACCGTTGCCGATGGCACGATGCTGTTCTGGAACAAGGTCTACGAGGGTGCCTTTGGTTGGGTGCCAGAGCTGATGAAGTTCGGCGCTCAGGTGACGGTGTGCGATCCGCACCGCATCATCGTGACGGGTCGCGATGATCTGCGTCCGGCCGCGGTCGAAGCGCCGTACATCATTCGCGTGATCATCTCGCTGTTCATGGTCGGCGCGACGATCGACGGTGAATCGATCATCAACAACGCGTCGCCCGTACGGCGAGCCCACCCCAACTTCGTGGAGAACCTCCGCTCGCTCGGTGCCGACGTCGAGTGGGTCCCCGACGCTCCCTAATCACTCCGCTGCGTCGGGCGATCCTGCGGTGTCGCCAGCGTCGGCCTGTTCGGCCAACTTCTGGTTGGCTCGCTTGTTGGCGAGCATGAGCGCACCGGCAAAGACGGCGAGCGGGCCAGCGACGAGCAGAATCTCGTCCCAGCCGCCCTGGTGAGCGAGGAGCAGGCTCATCATCGTGCCGTCCGTTCCTCAGCCCAGCGGGCCTCGATGCGCTTCTTGAGGCGGCGCAGATTGCCGCGCCAGATGGCTTTGAGTACTGGGCGTGCAATCGAGGCGCCGATTGGCCCAGCGAAGTACCAGGGGAAGTCGAGTTCTTCGACCCAGGAGAACACCGTGGCTGAGCCGCTGGGGGTGAGCGAGAACACACCCGTGCCGCCGACAATGCCCTGGTGACGGACGCCCATGCGGCGCGCTGTCTCCCACTCGGTGATTTCCATCACGTCAGTCAACTTGAACGGGCCGACGACGGTGTCGCACTCGAACCGAGTGCCGACGCCCTGGGTCGACTCGCTCAGGAATCGAATCGCGGCGGCGTCTTGCATCCAGTCCACATGCGACCTGATGTCCTGAACGTCGCCCCACACAAACGATGCGGGCGCATCGATCACGATCTCGACGGCGATCCCGGGCATGGTCAAAGGCTAGGCCTTGTGCTCCGCTGGTCAGGCGCGCTGGTACCAACTCACATGGCGCACGCCCGCGGGGTCGAACGGCGTCCCGGCCCAGTCGTTGTGGCGTTCGGTCAGTGCGAAGCCGGCCTCGGCCGCAAGCTCGTCGATCGAAGCCGGTGACCGATACACCAGCTGCCAGGGCCGGGTCCGAACGCCCTCAGGACCAAGTTCGACATGCGCTCCGGTGATCACCTCGCCCTCGGCGGGGTCATGCCATGTCAGGATGGCCATCCGGCGATCGCTGTGCGTGTGATGGGGTACGACGGAGACACCGAAGGGTGTCTCCGGATCGGTCTCTGGTGCGATGAACGCTTCGATGGCAAGCAGCCCACCTGGTCGTAGCACGCGGGCGGCTTCGCCGACGCAGACGGCCTGGAGGTCGGATCCCGCCAGGTTGAACAGGGTGTTGTATGCAATGAGCGCGGCGTCGGCGCTGTCGTCGGCGAGGGGAAGACGAGTCATGTCGGCGGCCAACTTGCGGCTCGACGAGAAATCCTGGGCGAGCATCGAGACCGCGCTGTCGATAGCCGTCACGGTGAAGCCGGAGTGGGTGAGCGGTGTGCTGAGTCGGCCGGTGCCAGACCCCAGTTCGATGATCGACGCGCCCGCCTCGCATCGCTGGGCGAACGCCGCCACGATCTCGGCGACATCGTGCAGATCCTCGTACCAGGCGTCGTACACGTCGGCGAACGAACGCGCGTACAAGCCATGATCGTGCGAACTGCCAGTCATCACGCGGGACGCTATCGGTAGCCTGTGGCTATGTCGACCACACGTGACGCGGGCGAGGCGTACCTCGACTGGGCTGCGAGCACACCGATGCGCCCCGAGGCGCTCGATGCCATGGTCGATGCGGCGCGGG
>CALLPT010000295.1 GCA_938015575.1 uncultured Acidimicrobiales bacterium | reverse complement strand
TCGAGCAGTCGGGCCGAGGCCACATTGCCGGTTTCGTGGGCAATCTGCACCGCACGTCCGAGCTTCATCGTCGCCGAGCCATCGTCGCCGGCGGCTCGCGCAGCAAGGCCGTCGTGGATCGCTTCGGCCAGCTCCGCCTGGCCGGTGTAGTGGGCGACCTCTCGGTTGATGCGAGTCGACAGGTTCTCGTCGTCGGTCCAGATCGCTCGCACGAGAGCGACGGGTTCAGCTTCGTCGTCGATCGCGAGCATGACGCGAGCGCCGAGTCGTTCGTCGCCGACCCCACCCGCTGGAATCCGCACTCGCAGGTGATAGTCGCGGCTCTCGTTCGGTGACCAGGCGCCGAGTGGATAATCGTTCGTGAGCTCGTTGACGGCAACCGCCTTTGGCGTCAGGTCCTCGATCGACGGCGAGACCTGTTTCAGGAATTCGATTTCGGCACCCTTGGGGCTCCACAAGCGCAGAGCGACCTTGCCGACCTCTCGTTTCATCGCCGAGGCAATGAGCGACTCGAACTCGGGGACCATGTCGTCGGGGCTCGGGATGATGTCGACGGTGCCCAGCAGCGCATTCGCGACCAGGCGCATTTCGCTGATGTTCCAGTCGGTGCCGAGGCCGCGGCAGTCGCACTGGAAGAGACCCACGCACGCATCGATCGAAGCTTGCAGCACGTGAGGGGCCTCGTGCTGGTTCTTGCCGTCGGTCAACAAGATGCTGTGGCTGATCGCGTCGGGCCGGGCTCGGTGGATCTGGGCGGCGAGTTGGAGCCACGTACCGATGGCGGTGCCGCCGTCGGCGCGCACCCGATTGATGATGTCCTTGGCCGCTTGGCGTGAAGCGGCGTCGGCGGTCGCGAGACCCTGGCGGGGGAACAGCTGGTGGGCTCGATCGGTGCCAGCGATGATCGCAAACTCGACGCCATCATCGAGCGTGTCGACCGCCGCCATCGTGGCCAACTTGGCCGCCTGGATCTTGCGTCCCCGGTCTTCGTTCATCGAACCGGATACGTCGATGATGATGACTTCGACGAGCCGCTTGTCCGCGCCTCGCGGCGATGCGGTCGCCGAGCTGTTCACGGTGATCACCGCGTCGAGGGTGTTGCCACCCGCAGGCAGGTACTCGTTCTGGAAGACGTCGGCTTGGAAGTCGGACATGTCAGCTCTCGCTTGGCTCGATAGATGGCAGGTGGGTAGGTGGCGGCTGGGTTGTCGTTTGCTCGGAGGAGGAAGCGGTGCCGGCTTCCCCGCTTGCGGCGTCTCGCTCGGCTGGCGGTGCAGCGAGGACGCTGGGGAACCGCGCGACTGCCACCGTGATGTTGTCGTGGCCACCGGCCTCGTTGGCAAAGGCCACGAGCTTCTCGGCGAGATCGACGACGGCGATGCCGTGCTCGTAGCGGTCATCGACGACCTGGTGCAGTTGCTCTGGAGGGGCGGCGTAGTTCCACAGCCCATCGGAGCAGACGATGAGCAGACCGGGTTCTTCGATCGTGATCTCGACGACCTCGGGCGCGACGTCGAGGGCGTCTTTGCCCAGCCAGCGCGTGATCGAGTGCGCTCGCTTGTCGGAAGCGATCTCCTCGTCGGTCAACGTTGCGATCAACCGCTGCTCGCTAGCCCAGGTGTGGTCGCGTGTGAGCAACCGAGTGCCCGAGTCGGCCGACCAGTAGGCGCGGCTGTCGCCGAGCCAGCCAACCGTGATCGTGGTCGGCGCAGCGTCGGTCAGGTCGACGAGCGCGGCCACGAACGTGCACGACGGAGGGGTTTCGACCGCGGCGGGGGTTGCCTCGACAACCGCACGCTGCGCAGCCTGCGCGGCCTCGTGGAGTCGGGCGCCTGCAGGGGACCCCGAGGTGAGCAGCACGTCGACGGCGGCCTTCGCGGCCGCTTGTGACGCATGGTGGGCATCGTCGGTCGACGAGACGCCGTCGCACACCACGAGCGCGAGGACATCGTCGGTGGCCCCGACGGCGCCGGCGTCTTCGTTCGTCCGATGCTTTCGCCCCCGATCCGACACGACCGCGAATTCGCCCTGGTCATCGACGACGTGGTCGCCGGGCGCCGGTTGTTTGGTGCCACACAGCTGGCACCAGCCGTCGTCGGTGATTTCGGAGATGTCCGCCGCGCACGAAACACACGGCATCGTGGCGACATAGGCCGGCTCGGGCGGGGCTTCGACCGGTGCGTCGAGGTCGCTTCCGCAGGCTTCGCACCAGTTCGCATCGATCGGGGCCGCTTCGCCGCAGGTGGTGCAGACTCGTTCACTCACCAGATCGAGACCTTGCGGATGCTGTTCGCTTTGTCGATGAGCTTGATGCGCTCGGGACGGGTCGGGGCCAGTCGCGCCAGGTCGCGGTAGGTCTGCTCGAGTTGGCCGCGGAGTCCGTCGGCGGTGAATGGGCGGCCGAAGACCTTCTTGGACTCGTCGGGTTTGATCGTGCCGCGTTCGAGGCCATTGACTGCCTGGTGGAGAATCTCGAGGGAAACGTCGGCCCGTTCTTCGGCGTCGAGGGTGATGCCGTCGATCATGTTGACCGCGGAGACGATGTCGTCGCCAGCAGGTTCGGATCCATCGAGCGAACTGACCCAGGTTCGAGCGGCTGCAACCCGGGCGTCGTAGAAGCCGGCCGAACTGGCCGGCACCCGCTGATACGCCTGGACCGCGCCGGCTCGATCGCTGAGCGCAGCGCGGCAGCGGGCAAGCCCAAATGACGCGGTGACGTAGGTCGGATCGGTGGCGACGACCGACTCGTAGAGCCGGATTGCACGGTCGTGCTCGCCGAGCACCTCGGCCGAGAGCGCAACGGCGAGTTTCGGCGCGATCTCGCCGGGGAGCTGGGTCCACACCTGGCCGAACGTTTCGGCCGCTGCTGCTGCGTGGTTGTAGCGCAGCGATTGCAGGCCTTCGATCCAGCGAATGCGCCAATCCCACGGGTCAACCGCGGCGAGCGCATCGAGGAACGGTTTGGGATCGCGTCCGTCTTCGAAGGCGAGTTTGGCCGACAGGTAGGCGGCCTCGTGAGTCCACGGGACCTGCTTGGAATCGACAGCCGATTGCAGCAGCTGGGCGGCTTGGGCCGGGTCATCGTCGGGCAGGCCGAGCAAAAAGCTCGCGGCCGCGTCGGTGGCGACGATGCGAGGGTGAGGCAGTGCTCGCCAGTCCGGAGCCTCGGCAGCTTGGCGGTCGTCAACGAGCAGCTCGGTCAACCGATCGCCGCTGAACAGTTGGCTCGGCACCGGCTTGGGAGCGCCCGTCGACACGGCCACGACTTCGCGCAACACGCCCACGAGTTGGTCGCGCATCTCGTCTGCGGTCTGAAACCGGTCGTCGGGATGCGGTGCCGTTGCCTTGAGCAGGAACCGGTGAAACGATTCCCACTGAGCAAGAAGCGGCTGTTCGCTCGCCGGCGGGATCCGGTGCAGCCAGTCGCCCTGATGGAATACAAACGGCATGGCGAGGACGGCGAGCGTGCGCCCGACGGTGTACAGGTCCGACGGAATCGAGGGCCCAGCCGCGGCAACCTCGGGGGCTTGGAAGCCCTGGGTGCCGAAGATGGCGGCCTGGTCGTCGTCGACAAGCATCACACCGCCGACGTCGATCAGCTTGACGTCGTCGGCGGTCGCCATCACGTTGGCCGGCTTGAGGTCGTTGTAGACCAGGCCCTGACTGTGGAGATAGCCCAGAGCAGGCAGCACGCCCAGGATGTACGCGATCGCTTGGTCGAGGGGCAGGCGGGCGTGTTGGGAGCCCTGTTCGTTGCGTAGCCGCTTCAGCTTGGAGTTGAGCGATTCGCCGCCGACGAACTCCATGACGATGTAGCCAGCGCCGGCCCACGTCACGAAGTTGTAGATGTTGACGATGTTGCCGTGCTCGATACGGGCGAGGAACTGACGCTCGGCGACCGCGGATGCGATCGCGTCGGGGTCGTCTTCGTTCAGCAGGCCCTTGAGCACGACCCAGCGGTCACTCACTGCCTTGTCACGCCCCAGGTAGATCCAGCCCATGCCGCCGTGGGCGAGCGGACCGAGGATCTCGTACTGGCTACCAACGAGGTCGCCAGGTTTGAGCACGGGCGCGTTGGTGACGAAGTTGAATGCCGTGCGACAGGTGCCGCAGAACCCCTCGGGCCGACCCGGGCGACCGTCACGACCTCGGCCGACCGGCGAATCGCAGTTGCGGCAGAAGCGTTCGTCTTCGGGGACCTCGTCGAGGACGGCCTGGATCTTCTCGGCCGACATGAGCGCCAGGCTCGGGTCGCCCACGGGGGTCGGCGCGACTTGGACCAGCCCGAGGCCGAGACCGGTTTCGCTCCGGGCGCTTCGTCGGGTCGCCGCGGTCCGGCGGGCCTCGCTCGAACCGGTCGAGCCGCTCACCACTTGCGACAGCCGCGGTTCGGTCGGAACCGCCATCGAAGCCGGGGTGCTTGGGGGCGAGCTCGCGGTGCTGATTGGGTTCGGCGTGCTGGTCGATGAAGACGACGGCGTGGCCGACGACGCGGCCATGCCACAGGTGTTGCAGTAACCGTCGGCCAAGATCGTGCCGCCGCATCCGGCTTCGGTACACGCGTTGCCGGCCGCGCTCACGTTGAGCTGTCGCGCGGCCGCCGGGCCTGACGGTGTCGCCGCGGC